>NZ_JARVSX010000035.1:0-159821 GCF_030208975.1 Pseudomonas sp. ME-P-057 | reverse complement strand
CCACTGCGCAAAACCTGCGTTCAGCCTGCACCCAAGTCGCGATGGGTGTCGTCTGAGCTTTTTGCGATGAAGATCAAAATCAAAAGCAGATCAAGAGCTTCCCGGCTGAAGCCGGTCCCACAGAGGCACCGCCGGTCCCACTGGCTGCACGCGTTGCTTTTCGTGGGACCGGCTTTAGCCGGGAAGGGGCCGGTATGAGCACCATCAATCTTGCGGTTTAGCGCTTGATCGTTCCCACGCTCTACGTGGGAATGCATCCGGAGACGCTCTGCGTCATTGCTTAGGATCTCGCTGATAACTCCGGCATCCCAGTAAGTGCTGCTTACTTTCCGGGCGTCAGTGTCAGGCGCTGTTTGCCGTAGGCTTTTTCGAAGTTTTCCGGTTGCATCGGCACGGACATGTACAGGCCTTTCATCCACGGGTCTATGCCGTTGGCGTAGTACGGGCTGGCAGGGTTGCCGGATTGGCCGGCGGCGTTCTGCGCCATCATGGGCTCTTGTTGGGCGAAGTCGACGATCATGCGCATCGCCGGAACGACCGCGGCGTTGAAGTCCTGGCCCCAGTGGAAGCCCGAGGCGTTGAGCGTGGTGTGGTCACCGCCGCTGGCCACGGGGCCTTTGACTGCGCCGGCCTTGCTGCCACCCAACGCTGCGCTCAGCTGCGCGCTTTGCGAGGTCCACACGGTTTGATGCAGCTTGCCCCATTGCCAGGCCTTGTGATCGGCACCCAGCTGGCTGTCCCCTGTGGAGATTGCGGCGGCCAGGCTGCGCGCCAGGATGGCGGGCTTGTCTTCTTTTTGCGGCGTTTTCACGTCGTCCCAGTACGGACTGTCTTCGCGGCCCAGCAGGTGATCGGCTTGGGGTGAGTAGGACAGGTCTGCGTTTTGCACCAGCGCTTTCCAGGCCGGGCTGGTTTCCGGGCCCAGTTCGTCGAGGAAGGTTTGCCGCGCGCTTTCCTGCAGGAACAGCTCATAGACGGCGGCATCAGCCGACCCCGGCGACAGCCTGCCGTCGAACGCTATCAGACGGCTCAATGCTTCACGCGCCTTGTCCCGATCTGCCGATGGCAGTGCGTCGATGGCCTGCTTCAAAGGGGCTGACATGCCGGGCGCGGCGAACATTTTTTTAAGCTTCGCGGCGAAGGTTGTCGTTTGGTCATATTGCATGGCCACGGTGCTGCGCGTGTCTTGCTTGCCAGCGTTGGCCAGCTCGGCGATCCGTTCTGCACGCTCAGGATAGTCCCAGGAATTGGACAGCTGCATGCCATAGCCTTTGGGCATGGTGCGCTGGTTGGCGGTGGCGATCCAGCCTTGCTGCGAATCCTGATCGTACGGATGCAGCATGGCGTCGGCATAGCCGTCCCAGTCGAACTTGCCGTCCCAGCCTGGCGAGGGAATCAGCCCCAGCCCGTCACGACGGTTCGGGTATTTGCCGGTCACTTGCCAACCGGTGTTCGACGCATCGGCGAACACCATATTCAGGGTGATCGCGCGGATCTCACGGGTGGTGTCGAACGCCCGCTGCACGTTGGGTGCGCGGGTCAGATCGAACAGCGCATCGAGGGTTTTGTCGTCTTTGGCGTCCGGCGTTTGCAACGCGATGCCCAGCCCGCTTGCCAGTTGCGCGGCGCCTGCGTTGAGCAGCGGGCCATGCCGGGTTTCGTAGGCGGGCTCGCGGACCGGGCTCTGGCCCTTCACGAAGTAGGTTTCTTCATGCGCGCCAGCCGCCACCCATTTGCCGTCCGCCATGACCATCAGGCGGTTGTTTTCACGCTTGATCTTTTCGAGGAACAGGTCCTGGTTGTCGCCCATGGCCGGGCCCATGCCCCAGGCCAGCTTGCCGTTGAAGCCTGATAACACCAGTGGCAGGCCAGCCACGGTTGCGCCGGCGGCCTGGTATTTCGGCGAACGGATCTGCACGAAGGTCCACATGGAGGGAAGGGTGGGCGACAGTTGGCTGTCGGTGGCCAGCAGGCTCCTGCCGGCGCGGGCGCGCTGCGGCGAAATTACCCAGTTGTTCGACGCCGATACCCCCAGCAGATTGAGATCCGAGAGCTGCAACGCCGCCTTGTCCAGATCGCTCAGCCCCGGCAATTGGCTGCCCAGGTTCAAACCCTTGAGCTTGTCGGCTTCATCGAAAGGCAGCGCTTCGTCCGGATAGGTGGGCAGCAGCCAGGCCAGTTTGTCCGCCCCCACCTTTTGAGCCAGCACCAGCGAGGCAATTTCTTCCTGCAGATTCACCGACAGGCTGAAGTTGAGCAGGCTGAAAATCAGCGCCGAATCTTCCGGCTTCCAGTACTCCGGCTTGTAGCCCGAATCGGCAAGGTCAGCCGGCAGCTTGTCGCGATAGCGGAACAGGTAGGCATTGACGCCGCGCGCATACACCTCGAAGAAGCGTTTCAGGCGCGGCGAGGAAGCGGCGTACAACTGGCTGGCGGTCTGCTTGAGGTTGGCGGCGCGCATCATGCGATCGAGATCGAGCGCACCCGGTCCGGCGATTTCCGACAGCCGGCCCTGAGCCAGCAAACGCATTTGCATCATTTGCGTGATGCGGTCGCTGGCGTGGACGTAACCCAGGGTAAACAACGCGTCATGAAACGTGCTGCTTTCAATCAGCGGCATGCCCAGTGAATTGCGGCGGATAGAGACGTTCTGCGCCAGCCCTTTAATAGCGAACACTCCGCTGGCAGGCGGCAAGCTGTCACGGTCTTCACCCCCGAGCTGGCAACCCGCCAGGCTCAACAGACCGATCATGGCAGCGGCCACGCTCACGCGCGTTTTCAACGTTGAAAGGGCTGGCGACGCCATGATGTAGCTCCTGCGGGGGTGATCGTTCAAAGGGCGCTACGTTAGTGAGCCGTCGAGCGCCACGCAAGCCGGGGACGAGAGTTTATTTTCGGGATTTGGGGGGGAGCGGTCGTCAGCGCAGAGAGCAGACCGCAGAACCTGTGGGCTCGGCTTGCTGGCTGTCGAATCTGTTGGAGCTGGCTTGCTGTGCATCGAATCTGTAGGAGCCGGCTTGCTGGCGAACAGGGTGTGTCAGGCACCTCAGTAGCGACTGATCTACGCGGTTCGCCAGCAAGCCGGCTCCTACAACGGGTATTCGTCAGTTGGCAGCGCGGTACCGTCGGTGTTCGTCCGTCGGCGGAGTCGTAGAGCCTTCATTCGCCAGCAAGCCGGCTCCTACAACGGATATTAGTCAGTTGGCAGCGCGGTACCGTCGGTGTTCGTCCGTCGGCAAAGTCGTAGAACTTCGCATTCGTCAGCAAGCCTGCGCCCGCAGCTTTATCCGCCTGTCGGACGCTCTCAGCGGTCAGGGTTTCGGTGGGTTGATCTGGTCGACCAGCGCGTAGGCGCGTTTTACCGCATCACGACTGGCGATCGACTCGAACCAGCGCTTGAGGTGCGGGAAGTCATCCAGGTTCTGCTGCTGAAACGCGTGCGGCACGATCCACGGATAGATCGCCATGTCCGCAATGCTGTAGTCCTCACCCGCCACAAATGCGCGGTCGGCCAGGCGCTCGTTTAAAACGCCGTATAGCCTCGCAGTTTCGTCGACGTAGCGTTTGATGGCGTAGGGGATCTTTTCTTTGGCAAACCGGTTGAAATGGTGGTTCTGACCCGCCATCGGTCCCAGGCCGCCCATCTGCCAGAACAGCCACTGCAGGGTTTCCTGCCGACCGCGCAGGTCCTGGGTCATGAACCGGCCGGTCTTTTCCGCCAGATACAGCAGGATCGCGCCTGACTCGAACAGGTTCAGCGGCTGGCCACCGTCTGCCGGTTCGTGATCAACGATGGCCGGGATTTTGTTGTTGGGCGATATCTTCAGGAAATCGGGCTCGAACTGCTCGTTCGCGCCGATATTGACCGCAAAGATCTTGTAAGGCAGGCCCGCCTCTTCCAGGAAGATCGAGACTTTGTGGCCGTTGGGGGTGGTCCAGTAGTGCAGGTCGATCATGGTGCGCTCCGGGTGTGGTCATCACGACTGCCATTGAGGCTGACGCTGTTTTACCCCTTCGCATGTTCGTTGCACAAACAAAAACGGCCTGAAAGCTCAGGCCGTTGCAAGGGATCGGGCTGTCAGGCGCCGTGGCATTTCTTGAATTTCTTGTCGCTGCCGCAAGGGCAGGGATCGTTGCGGCCCACGTCCTTGAGCGTGTTGCGCACGGGCTCTTGGGGGGCGTGGTTGCAATGCGGGCCATGCACGTGGCCGTGGTCATGATGATGATCGTGATGGTCGTGATCGTGGTCGCAGTCTGGACCGTGCACGTGGGCTTGCTGGTTCATGGGGTTACTCCGGAATCAAATCGCCGGGGATTATGTCGCCATTGCGTCCAATGCGCACGCTGTGTCCGAATAAAAATCCGGTCTTGAGCTTGCCGTCCAGCCGGTAATGCACAGGCTGACCGGACTTGCCCAGCACCCGCGAGATGTCCTTGAGGTGCTCCCACAAATTGGTTCGGATCGGTACGGAGAAGTTCTTGTGGCTGTTGGCTTTGACAATGAACCAGTCGCTGTACACGCCCTCGCTGAGCAGCATGTCGTTGAGCATGATCTTGTAGCGCAAGCCGCGCACCAGCAGGCTTGAGTCATTCGGATTGTCGACTCTCAAGCGCAGCTTGAAATCCTGGCGCAGGAGTTTTGCCTTGACCACTTCAACTTTCAGCAGTTTGACGTCAGGGTCTTCAAACCCGCCGGTTATCCAGGTCGAGCAGCCGGTCAGCGCAAGTAATGCGCAGAGGCCTGCGATTCTGAGGACGTATGCTGCAAACATCGTGGGTCGCTCCCTTTTGCCCGGTCTGACAGTCGTCAGCGTGACTCGCCGTTCCACACAGCCTGCGCCATACTCGCGCCATGTGTCGAAGGAGTATTGACCATGAAGCTCTATGAAATCGTATTTTCCGGCCAACTGGTCCCGGGCGCGCAGCCCGATCTGGTCAAGGCCAACATGGCGAAGCTGTTTCAGGCCGACGCCCAGCGTATCGCGTTATTGTTTTCCGGTCGTCGGTTGGTGCTGAAAAACAATCTGGACGAGGCCGCAGCCGAAAAATACCGCTCGACGCTGGAGCGGGCTGGGGCCTCGGCCCAGGTTGTGCAAATGGCGCAGGCAGTCCCGCCACCACAGGAAGTGCCCGGTCAGGTGGAGGTCGAAGAGGTCGAGCTGGCGCCGCCGCCCGATGAGCCCAACTGGACACGCAAGCCCTCATCAGCAACCGCTCCGCGCACCGATGCCGCGCCAGCGCGTAAAGCCGAAGTCAAGCCACGCGACGTGTACATGGCCGCTTTCGTCGATGTGGAGGCGCCCGACTTCACGCTGTCCGAGCCGGGTCAGGACGTGCAGGATGCGAAAGCCCCGCCGCGCGCGCCGCAGCTTGATCTGTCGGCACTTAGCCTTGCACCTGCCGGGAGCGAGCTGGGTCAGGAAAAAGCTGAGCGGCAAGTACGGGTGCCGGACATTTCCCACATCCGTCTGGCGTGAAGGCTGCGCCTGTTTGAATGGTAGAAGACGGATACGGCGCTCAGCTCACCACTCAGTTGAGATATGCCGAGCAGCATTTCTTGAATTTCTGCCGGCTCCCGCAAGGACAGGCATCGTTACGGCCCGCCTTGAGCGACACCGTCGGGTCGATGAAAAACCAGCGCCCTTCATGCTGCACAAATGCGGAGCGCTCGCGATGCCGATGCTCGCCTTCGGCATCGTGCCAGCGTGCGGTGAACGTCACGAGGGCATGTTCAGGCTGGCCGCCGATCAGCTCGGCGCTCTCAACGTCAAGCCCCAGCCAGGTACTCTGCGCGCTCCATTGAGCAATGGCTTCGCGATCCAGGCCGTCTCTCTGCGCAGGCAGCGTGGTGTCCAGCAGATACTCCACCCGCCCCAATACATAGGCGCTGTAGCGCGAACGCATCAGTGCCTCGGCACACGGCGCCGGCAAGCCTTCGTGGTAGCGATTGCAGCAGCCGTCCAGAAGATTGCCGCTGCCACAAGGACATGTTGCGCTGCTCATGATGCGTCTCTCACCACCAGTACTTGCCGTAATTCTCCGGGTTGGCCCAGAACTTTGCGTTCAACCAGTCCGGCACCTGTTTGTATTCCCGCAGATCATAGGTGAACAGCGTCAACACCTGCTCGTCCCGGGAAAACCGTTCGCTGGCCTGCAGCGCCAACGAATAAAAATCCGTGGGCTGCCAGCCGCAGGCATCGAGGTCGGCCAACACCGCAATGCGGCTGGCATTGAGGTTGCGGATGCCGCCCAACAGTTCCAGCCCTCCGCGTTTTTGCATGTGCTCCAGACAGTCGACCACCAGCGCCAGGTCGAATCGCTGCCCGGCCAGTTCAGCGGGTAGACGTCCGGGCGCGGCCCATGCCAGCTCGGTCTGAGGATGTGCTTCGCAAAAAGCCTGCAGGGCCGGAAAACGCTCGGCGCCGATCAATAACAGACGCTTGGGCGCGTAAAGATCGAGCAGAGCGGCCAGGGCCTGTTGCGGCGTGCGGCTGGAGAAGCGATCGGTCATTTGAGGTCCTCGGTCGGACGGGAAGGTTAGCGCGCAAAACTCCAATGGCCTAGTGCTGAACTTTTCCATTTCGCGGCGTGACAAAGCGTACGGAGTGAAGGCAAAAGGCTATTCCCCCAAGAAGAGTCCGTATTGTGCGGTAAATACCGTAACAGCCGCCCACATTGGGGTGGCGAACGGCCCCACACGCGTCTTTACTGCATTTCAGTCGGTTTTAGCCGATACCAAAGGAGAAGAACTGTATGAGCATGATTCGGACAGCGTTACCTCTGATTTTGGTGACCAGTGTATTGACGGGGTGTGCGGGCTTGCAAAAGACCGACTGGCCTCTGTGCGCGGCGGGCGGTGCGCTGAGCGGCGCAGCGATCGGGGCCTTTCAGAGCGCATCGGTGGCGGCAGGTTTTGGCGCTGCGGTCGGCGTCATGGCTGGCGCGTATTGCTGGACGCATGGCGACGGCGATGATGACGGTGACGGCGTCCTCAATAGCAGGGACAAGTGCCCGGACACGCCTAAAGGGACGCCGGTCGATGCAACCGGTTGCCCACTCGTAACGCCGGCGCCTGAGCCTGTTGCCGCGCCGGTGGTGCTGCCGAAGGAAGAAGTCATCACCATCCGCGATGTGCATTTCGAGTTCAATAAAGCCACGCTGACGCCAGGTGACAAACAGCAACTGGACATGGTCGCCACCAAGCTAAAAACCGAGGCGCCTGACGTCCAGCTGCATGTCAGCGGTCACACCGACAGCGTCGGCGGTGATGCGTACAACCAGAAACTGTCGCAGAAACGCGCGCAGTCGGTGACCGATTATCTGGTTAGCGCAGGCATCCCGCGTGCTTCGTTTGTTTCCGTGGAAGGCGACGGTGAAGCGCGTCCGGTTGCGGACAACAAAACCGCCGACGGCCGTGCCCTGAACCGCCGCGTTGAGATCAAAATCAACCGTTAAGACAAGGTTGATGCGGTAAAAGAAGCCCCGGTTCAACAGCCGGGGCTTTTTATTGTCGGCGACTTCGTCGCCACCGCAATCCCGACCGCAATGACAACTGATTGTCACTGAACCTGTAGGAGCCGGCTTGCTGGCGAACCCGGTACTTGCCAACACAGATAGATGTGCTTGTTCGTGATGGCCAGCAAGCCCCCTCTACAACGACATGGCCTGCTTGCCCTTGATCCATTCAACACCTGTAACTTTTGAAACCTGCCTCTGGCATAGTCCCGCGCGTCACCGTACTGTGCGCAAATCATTTTTCACCGCACAAAATCAATAAAACAGCAGAGGCCTTGCATGAGTGTGTTTTGGGGAACAGGGAAAGTGCTGACAACGGGGTTCTGGCTGCTGGTGCTTGCCAGCCTTGCCACCGTCATGCCAAACCCCTTTGACGTGCTGTTCAAACTGGCGGGCGGGTTGTTGCTTCTTCTCCATGTCATTGAGCTCATCGGCTTCAATGCCACCCTGCGCGGCCGGCCACACCCGGCGCGGGACCGCCTGATGATCCTGCTCTTTGGCATCTTCCACTTGAACACCATCGCACGCCCACAGGCCGAGGTTAATCATGCGTAACGCAATGCTGATGACGGCGGCTCTGCTGTCGGCGCTGAGCAGTTCCTGGGTCATGGCCCAAAGCATTTCCGTTGAGTCTCATTCGCTGATGCGTCTGCCCTCCAAGACCAGCGTGTTGCAACTGGACCGACTCGAAGTCGCCGATTACGGCACTCTCCTGATTCCGGCAGGGCTCACTGAGGTGAAAGTGGGGCAACTGATCATGGGCCACGAGTCACGCATCGCCATCGTGCCCAGCGCCGAGCCGTTCAGCTTGCAAGTCAAGCAGGGCGACCTGGGCACCGGCGCGGAAATTACCGCACGCGGCGCACCGGGAACCTTCGAGAAGGCGCCTACTCCAGGCCGTAACCTGACCCTGCGTATCGAACAACTTAATGCCGATCAGCTGTTTGTCGATGCCCGTGGCGGCGCCGGCTCGCCGGGATACGTCGGCCTGGATGGCGGCAATGGCATCGATCCGGGATGCACATGGGGCTCGGCCAGTCGGGGAATCGATGGCGATAATGGCGGCAATGGCCGCGATGGCGCCCCAGGTGCCGTCGTGCGCCTTGAACTGCCGGCAACCTTCACTAACGACCGCATAAAGGTCAACGTTCAAGGCGGTGCCGGTGGCGTTGGCGGCGACGGCGGGCGGGGTGGCAAAGGCGGCGCGTCCAAAGGCTGCGTGGTCTACCGTGCTGACGGCGCCAAGTCCGGCAAGAACGGCGAAAAAGGCCAGTCTGGTGCGGTCGGGCCAGCGGGCGCTATTGTGGTTCGCAACCTCTGATTCGCCTCCACGCGATAGCTGCTTCGCGGCGTGGCCCTGTGTCTGAACGCACATTTACCTTCGGGTGATGGCCGCAACGCATGGAGCTGAATGTAGGGCCAAATGGCTCAGAACATGGGCCTGCTGGCAGCAATCGCCACGACGGCCATTCCCACGATCAGATTGATCCCCACCAGACGTTTGATGCCGCCCAGTGCGGCGGCGCCCTCAGCCCATTGCTCGGCCAGTACGGCCTTGCGCAACTGGGGAAGGTTCAGCGTCGATGCCCGCAGAAACAGCGCCACCATCACAACGTACAGGCCCATCATCACCTGGACGTAGCGTGGCGCCGTCTGAAAGCCACTGAAATTCATATTGATCATGCCAATACCGGTGACCGGCAGCAGGATCACTGCGGCCCATACCCACACGAAAAACCGTGGCAAAACCTGCAGCCACAGCTTCAACCGGGCCGGGCCCTCCAGCGCTGCGATGACCGCCGGTCGAAGAATCATCCAGGCGAAAAACATTCCTCCTACCCAGGCAATCGCTGCCAGTACGTGCAAGACGTAGACAAAGGCTACAGGTGACATCCAGAACTCCGATCTGCGCAGAAAGAATTAGCGCGGTATGATAGCCGCCCGCCGAGAGTACTGAAGATATATCCAGCGGTTTTCGTGTTTTCATTCAGCACCCGTGACGCCGAGCCAACGACCCAGCCCATGATCAGCACCGAACTCAAATCCCAGATTCAGGGCGCCTACTCGCGTTTCCTCGAAGCCAAGAGCCTCAAGCCTCGCTACGGTCAGCGTCTGATGATCGCTGAAGTGGCCAAGGTGCTGGGCGACGTCGACACCGACGAAGAAGGCCGCCGTTCGGGAGACCCTGCCGTGGTGGCGGTCGAGGCGGGGACCGGCACCGGTAAAACCGTGGCCTACGCGATTGCAGCCATTCCGACCGCCAAAGCCGCCGGCAAACGGCTGGTGATCGCGACTGCGACCGTCGCGCTGCAGGAGCAAATCGTCTACAAGGACCTGCCCGACCTGATGCGCAACAGCGGCTTGAACTTCACGTTTTCGCTGGCCAAGGGTCGTGGTCGCTACATGTGCCTCTCCAAGCTGGACATGCTCCTGCAGGAAGGCGACGCCCAGAGCGCAACCGCGCAGCTGTTCGAAGAAGAAGGCTTCAAAATCGAAGTCGACGAGGCCAGCCAGAAGCTCTTCACGACGATGATCGAGAAGCTCGCCGGCAATAAATGGGACGGCGACCGCGACAGCTGGCCCCAGGAGCTGGCCGACCAGGACTGGGCGCGCCTGACCACCGATCACAGCCAGTGCACCAACCGCCACTGCCCGAACTTCCAGCAATGTGCCTTTTACAAAGCGCGCGAAGGCATGGGCAAGGTCGACGTCATCGTCACCAACCACGACATGGTTCTCGCCGACCTCGCGCTGGGCGGCGGTGCGGTTCTGCCCGACCCCCGCGACACGCTGTATGTGTTCGACGAAGGCCATCACCTGCCCGACAAAGCCATCGGCCACTTTGCGCATTTCAGCCGTTTGCGTTCCACTGCCGACTGGCTCGAACAAACGGCAAAGAACCTCACCAAATTACTAGCCCAGCATCCGCTGCCGGGCGATCTGGGCAAGCTGATCGAGCAGGTGCCGGAGCTGGCTCGCGAGATCAAGACCCAGCAGCAATTCATGTTCACCGCCTGTGAGCAACTGGCGGACTTCAAGCAAGGCGAAGACATGGAAGGGCGCGAGCGTCCGCGTCATCGCTTCATTGGCGGTGTAGTCCCCGAGCACATGCGCGAAATGGGCATCGAGCTGAAAAAAGGCTTCGCCCGGCTCGACGACCTGTTCACCCGCCTGACCGAGCTGCTCAAAGAAGGCATGGACGGCGAGGTCAACATCGGCATCGCCAGCCACCAGGCCGAAGAGTGGTATCCGTTGTTCGGCAGCCTGCTGGCTCGCGCCCATGGCAACTGGGAGTTGTGGACCGCATTCACTGCCGAAGACCCGGAAAACAGCCCGCCCATGGCGCGTTGGCTGACCCTGGCCGACAGCGGCTCGTTGTTCGACATCGAGGTCAATGCCAGCCCGATACTCGCAGCCGAAATGCTGCGCCGGAATCTGTGGAACGTGGCCTATGGCGCGCTGGTGACCTCGGCGACGCTCACGGCCCTCGGCAAGTTCGACCGCTTCCGCATGCGTGCCGGGCTACCCAAAGACGCCGTCACTGCGGTGGTGCCAAGCCCGTTCCATCACGCCGACGCTGGCGTGCTGCGCGTGCCGGACCTCAAGGCCGACCCGCGCAATGCCGCTGAACACACGGCGGCGATCATTCGCGACCTGCCCGGGCTGGTTGAAGGCTCCAAAGGCACCCTGGTGCTGTTCTCGTCACGCAAGCAGATGCAGGAAGTGTTTGACGGTCTGGAGCGGGACTGGCGCAAACGGGTGTTCATTCAGGGCAATCTGTCCAAGCAGGAGACCCTCAACAAGCACAAGGCTCGGGTGGACGGTGGTGACGAAAGCGTCCTTTTCGGGCTGGCCAGCTTCGCCGAAGGTGTCGACCTTCCTGGCGCGTACTGTGAGCATGTGGTGATCGCCAAGATCCCTTTCGCGGTGCCGGACGATCCGGTCGAAGCCGCACTGGCGGAATGGATCGAGGCGCGCGGCGGCAATCCGTTCATGGAAATCGCCGTCCCCGACGCTTCGTTGCGCCTGATCCAGGCGTGCGGTCGTTTGCTGCGTACCGAGCAGGATCGCGGCATCATCACGTTGCTCGATCGCCGGGTCGTCACCCAGCGGTATGGCAAAGCCATCCTCAATGCACTGCCGCCATTTCGGCGCGAAATTTCCTGAGGCCGTGTCGTTGATAAAACGTTGCTGACAAAACGTTGCAAACGAACACGGTTGACCGGGCTTTCCCGGTCCGCCTGGCTGCGCATCACCTGTTGCGCGTCAGGCCGCAGACGATCAAGGAGCTTCCGATCACATGATTCGCCGTTCACTGCCCGCCATTCTTGCCACGCTGTGGGTCGGCATGGCCCACGCCGCGCCCGATGTGCAACAAACGCTGTTCAACTTCGTCCGGCCTGCCGACGTCGTTAAAGTCACCACACAGGATGCTGGTTTTCCACAGGCCAATGCCGAACAGACCGCCGAGGGTGAAGTGCTGCGCCGCGTCATCTTCAATCCGGCTGCAAAACCAAGTCTGCGCTTGACGCCGCAGGCAGGTGTGTGGGACTGGAGTCAGGACAGCGCGATGACCCTGCGCCTTCAAAGCGCGATGGACTGGGCCCTGACCCTGTATGTGCAGATTGAAAGCCGTGACGGCAAAATCCTCACCAGCCGCATTGATTTGCCCGCCGGCCCTGCACAAACCCTGGTCCTCCCACTCAAAGCCAGCTCACCCCTGACCCAAGGTATGCGCGCCGGTCCGCCGATGCCATGGACCTACGAGGGGCAGCGGGTATTGCTGGCCAACACCGAAGGTGAGTTGAACAGCGCTGAAGTTTCATCGGTCACCGTGTCGATGTCACAGCCCAACGTTGCGCAGAGCGTGCTGATCGAAAAATTCGGCGTGCAAGAAGGCAACGCCATGCAAACCGCGGCCTACAGCAACCTCGTCGACAGTTACGGGCAGTTCACCCGGGGCAAGTGGCCAGAGAAGGTCGCCAGTGACGATCAACTCAAGTCCCAGGCCGGCAAGGAGCAGCAGCAGTTGCAAGCCTGGCTGAAGGACCGCCCGGCCCACGATAAATACGGCGGTCTGGTCAGCGGCCCGACCTTTGAAGCGAAGGGGTTCTTCCGCACTGAAAAGCGCGACGATCGCTGGTTTCTGGTGACGCCGGAAGGCCACCCCTTCTACTCGCTCGGGGTCAATGCCGTGTCCCTGGACGACAGCCAGACCTACGTCGAAGGCCGCGAAGGTATGTTCACCGGCCTGCCCGGCAGCGACGATCCACTCGCCGTTTTCTTCGGAAAGGGTGATGACAACCGCGAAACAGGCGCGAACCGGAACCGGCAGTTCGACCAGGGCCGGTGGTTCGATTTCTATGGTGCCAATCTGCAGCGCACCTATGGCGCGCCCAAATGCGCGGACGCGCCAAGCCCCGCTGAAAGCCGTGACGATGAAGAAGCCGCCGCTGCCAACCCGGCAAGCGCGGCCGCACCCGTCCCTGCGCCTGCGACGGATAAGCCTGTGGCAGCAGCGGTTGATTGCAAACCGCCCATTGTGGACAGCCAACGTTGGGTCGATCACACGCTGCAACGGCTCCGGGCCTGGGGCTTCAACACCATCGGCAACTGGAGCGAGCCCGCGCTGGAAAACGCGGAAAGCGACCGGCAAGACCGCGTTCCGTACACGCTGCCGCTGTCCATCGTTGGCGATTACGTGAGCATCAGCACCGGTCAGGACTGGTGGGGCGGGATGCCGGACCCGTTCGATCCGCGCTTCGCCATGGCCACCGAACGAGCCGTTGCCATCGCCGCACGCGACCACCGCGACGACCCTTATCTGATCGGCTATTTCGCGGACAACGAACTGGCTTGGGCGGCGCCAGGCAATGATCCGAAAGAGCGCTACGGCTTGGCGTACGGCACGCTGAAGCTGACCACCGATGTGCCGGCCAAGCGAGCATTTCTCAAGCAACTGCGCGACAAGTACCGGAACGAAGAGGGGTTGTCCAAAGCGTGGGGCATTCATCTGTCTGCCTGGGAATTGATGGAAGATCCAGGTTTTGAACCGCCGCAACCGAGCCCGGATCACCCGGAAATCGAAAACGACTTCCGGTATTTCCAGCGCGTATTCGCAGAGACCTATTTCAAGACAATCTCCGACGCCCTGAAATGGCACGCGCCCAACCATATGCTGCTTGGCGGACGTTTCGGCGTCACGAGCCCTGAAGCCGTCGAAGCCTGTGCGAAGTATTGCGATGTGCTGAGCTTCAATATGTACACCCTCAAGCCACAGGATGGGCTGGATTTTGCGAAATTGAGAGTGCTGGACAAGCCTGTGCTGGTCACCGAGTTCCACTTTGGTTCTCGTGACCGTGGTCCGTTCTGGGGCGGCGTACTCGAAGTGCCCCGAGAAGAAGACCGGGGTCCCGCGTATGCCGGCTTCCTGAAAAGCGCGCTGGCCGAGCCTTCGATTGTCGGCGTTCACTGGTTCCAGTATTTGGACCAGCCTGTGACCGGCCGCCTTCTGGATGGCGAAAACGGGCACCTGGGCCTCGTCGGCATCACCGATGTGCCTTACCAGGGTTTTGTGGAGGCTGTGCGCAAAGCCAATGCCCAGGTGGCGGATGTGATCGGCAAGCGGCCTTAGCCGGGCGGTTCACAAAGCCGCCATTCACTGGAACAATGTCCGCCATTTTTCGCCGCCCGACCGGAGAGCCAGACCGTGCAGATTCAAGGCCATTTCGAGCTTCAGTTTGAAGCGGTACGCGAGGCGTTCGCCGCATTGTTCGACGATCCGCAGGAGCGTGGCGCTGCGTTGTGTGTGCAGATCGGCGGTGAAACGGTGCTGGATGTCTGGGCGGGCACGGCCGACAAGGACGGCAGTGAAGTCTGGCACAGCGATACCATTGCCAATCTCTTCTCCTGCACCAAGACGTTCACTGCCGTCACGGCGTTGCAGCTGGTAGGGGAGGGCAAGTTGAACCTCGATGAACCGGTTGCACGGCTCTGGCCCGAGTTCGCCGCCAGTGACAAACAGTCCATTACGCTGCGCCAACTGCTTTGTCATCAGGCTGGCCTCCCTGCAATTCGGGAGATGTTGCCGGCTGAGGCGCTTTATGACTGGCACGCCATGACCGACGCGCTGGCGGCCGAACAGCCCTGGTGGACGCCGGGGCAGGGCCATGGTTACGCGGCGATTACCTACGGCTGGCTGGTGGGCGAGCTGATTCGCCGTGCTGATGGTCGCGGGCCGGGCGATTCAATTGCGGCGCGGATTTCGCGACCCTTGGGCCTGGATTTTCATGTCGGGCTGGCGGAAGAGGAATTTGACCGGGTCGCCCATATCGCCAGGGGCAAGGGCAATACCGGTGACGAGGCCGCGCAACGCCTGCTGCAGACCACCCTGCGCGAGCCTGCCTCCATGACGGCAAGAGCGTTTACCAACCCTCCGTCGATCATGACCAGCACCAACAAGCCCGAATGGCGGCGCATGCAGCAACCCGCCGCCAACGGTCACGGCAACGCGCGCAGTCTGGCCGGCTTCTACAGTGGCTTGCTCGATGGCAGCCTTTTGGATGGCGACTTGCTTAACGAGCTGACGCGCGAGCACAGCATCGGTCAGGACAAGACACTCCTCACCCAGACCCGCTTTGGCCTGGGCTGCATGCTTGATCAGCCGACCGTACCGAACGCGACCTTCGGGCTGGGCGCCAAAGCGTTTGGACACCCTGGCGCTGGCGGTTCAGTGGGGTTCGCCGATCCCGAGCGCGACGTCGCGTTTGGCTTCGTGACCAACACACTGGGTCCCTATGTACTGATGGATCCTCGCGCCCAACGCCTGGTGCGCGTGCTTGGTGAGTGTTTGCAATAAGTTTCGTCGTTAAGTGCTTGTTCTACCGACTGTCAGTTAATCTTGGTTAACCGAACCGTAGGGCGGTTTCTTTTTCCAAAACCGCCTTTATGCGTGTTATATGAGCGCTGCTTCGTTCATTTTCTGATCAATTATTTGTGTGGGTCACCCATGTCAGCCAACAAAAGTCTCGCATTTGCTCTGTGCCTCGCCGTCACCGGCTGTGCACAAACCCCTCAGGATCAATCAGCCAGCAACGATCACTGGTGGTCGTTCGGCTCGGGCAAAGGTGCGGATGCCGCTCCGGCAACTCAGGCACCAAGTCCAGTGGCGGCGCAGGTAGCGAAGTCTCAGGCCGAAACCGGCACGCGTTGGTACTGGCCGTTCGGTTCGGACCATGGCGTCACCGAGAAGAAGCCCGAGGTCGCGGCAACCCAGCCTGCCGCTCCGGCCGTCGCTCAAGCCAATGACGGCGCCAAGTGGTGGTGGCCGTTCGGGGCCAGCGAGGCCAGGAAAGACGCGGCGCCAGTGCTGCCGAAGATCGACCCCAAGGTCACCCAGGCGTGGCTGGACCTGAACGAGCCGAAAGTGCGCGAAGCGATCAAGGACAGCCAGTTCCAGCTCGAGCGCCGTGACGACATTCTCGTGGTGACCGCGCCCGTCGACAGCACCTTCAATCCGAAGCGTCCGGAAATGCTCCTGCCGACCAACCTTGGCCCGATCAGCCGCATGGCCAAGATCGTTGAAGTCGACCAGCGCGCCGCCGTTCTGGTGTTGGGCCACAGCGATGTCGCCAGCGATGCCGACCTCAAGATCAGCCAGCAGCGTGCCCAATCGGTCGCGGCGATTTTCCGCCTCAGCGGCCTGCAGCGTAACCGTCTGAGCCTGCGTGGCATGGGCGCCGACATGCCGCGCGCAGCCAGCGACAGCGCCCCGGGTCGTGCCCTGAACCGTCGTGTTGAAATCATCCTCACCCCGCAAGACACCATGGTTGCCCAAATGGCCAAGTACAACTTGCCGCCAGCGCCGACCCTGCTGGCCGTGCAAACTGCCAACGCCCCGGCTCCCGCACCGGTTGCTGCACCGGCCAAGGCCGCTGCACCTGCCAAATCGGCTGCACCGGCCAAGAAAGCCGTTGCGAGCAAGGCTTCCGCAGCCAAAACGCCTGCGGCCAAAAAAGCCCCGGTGAAAAAAGCTGCGCCGGTGAAAGCCAAGGCAGCGCCTGCCAAAGCTGCGGCCAAGAAACCCGCCCCGGATGCTCAGGCCGGCAACTGAGGTTATTATCGGGATCCCGCTCACGGATCTCGATAAAGGAAGGCAGTGATGAGCCAGCATCTGGCCGATATGCGCCGTAATTATGCCCGCGAAGGTTTGACCGAAGCCCAGGCACCGGAAGAACCCTTCGCGCTGTTTCGCCGCTGGTTTGACGAGGCGGTCGAAACGGAGCAGGCGCCTGTCGAAGCCAATGCCATGACGCTGGCGACCGTTGACGTTGACGGTCGTCCCCACTGCCGGGTCTTGCTGCTCAAGGGGCTCGATGCCCACGGCTTTACGTTCTTCTCCAACTATGAGAGTGCCAAAGGTCAGCAGCTGAGCGAGCGGCCCTTCGCCGCCATGACATTCTTCTGGCCCACGCTGGAACGTCAGGTGCGGATCGAGGGGCGGGTGGCAAGAGTCAGCCACGAAGAGTCCAACGCTTACTTCCAGATCCGCCCGCTCGGCAGCCGACTCGGCGCATGGGCATCGCCGCAAAGCCGGGTTATCGCCGACCGTGAAGAACTTGAAGGCCTGCTCAGGGCCACCGAGGCCCGATTCAGCGATTTGCAACCCGAGTGTCCCGAGCACTGGGGCGGTTACCGCCTCGTCGCGGATCGCATCGAGTTCTGGCAAGGGCGCCCCAGTCGCCTGCATGACCGCCTCAATTACCGGTTGGTGCAAGAGACGTGGCAGCGCGAGCGTCTGGCGCCTTAGCCCCCGGCTCAACGTGCCAGCGGTCAGGTAAAAGGCCATGGGGCAGGGCCTCTGTCACACTTTTATTTGAATCAATGCCTGGCGCTGCCGTCCATTGTTTGAGACGTGGACGGGTTGCTGTATCACGGCTGAATAAACGTAAATTATCGGTACAGGACCGTGACATCGATTAACGTCGCAGAGTCTAATGGCTACCTGTTCCTCTGGAGATACTGTTATGCGCAAGTCTGTTCTGTTGGTTGCTTCGTTCACCGCCATGGCGTTGACGCTGGGCGGCTGTACTTCGAGCCTCACCGGTGACTCGTACTCGCGCGACGAAGCTCGCCAGGTGCAGACCGTACGCCTGGGCACCATCGAGTCGCTGCGCCCGGTGAAGATTGAAGGCACCAAAACCCCGATCGGCGCGGGCGCTGGCGCCATTGTTGGCGGCGTCGGCGGCAGCGCCATCGGCGGCGGCCGTGGCAGCATCGTGACTGCGGTGATCGGTGCAGTCGCCGGCGGTTTGCTGGGCTCGGCGGCTGAAGGTGGCCTGACCCGTGCTCAGGGCGTTGAGATCACCGTGCGGGAAGATGACGGCACCATGCGTGCCTACGTGCAGGAAGTTCAAGAGAACGAGATCTTCCGGGTCGGTGAGCGCATCCGCATCATGACGGTCAACGGCACCAGCCGCGTCAGTCACTAAGCCGAGCTGTCGCTCACAAAGCGGACCTTCAATCCGCTTACTGAAACGCCCCGATGATTCGGGGCGTTTTCGTTTATCTGCTCTCGTTCATGTGGCGTCTGAATGCGGGGCCGATGAGCAGCACGCGACCGCCCTGAACCGCGGGGCAGTCATGGTGCTGCCAGGGTAGACCGAGCGGCAACCTTTCGCGTTTGCGCAACACCCCAAACCGGTTCGCCAGCAAGCCGGCTCCTACAGCTTTTCCGGACACCCCCTGAAATCTGCGGCATACGCGAATCTGTAGGAGTCGGCTTGCTGGCGAACGCGGTTGGTCATTACGCGTCCGGCAAACGGACTCACGGGGCTGTAGGGCGTTACCTTGTGGGCGGTTTAGTGGGTCATCCCCAACATGCTGCGCGCCAGGGCTTCCGCAATGCGAATGCCGTCGACGCCCGCCGACAGGATGCCGCCTGCGTACCCTGCGCCTTCTCCCGCCGGGAAAAGGCCTTTGACGTTGAGGCTTTGCAAGTCTTCGCCTCGGGTGATCCGCAGCGGCGAGGATGTGCGCGTCTCGATGCCGGTCAGGATCGCGTCGTGCTGTGAGAAACCTTTGATCTGCTTCTCGAAAGCCGGCAGCGCCTCGCGGATGGCTTCGATCGCGAACGCAGGCAAAGCGTCGGCGAGGTCGGTCAGCTTGACGCCGGGCTTGTAGGAAGGCTCTACCTGGCCCAAGGCTGTCGACGCCTTGCCGGCGATGAAGTCACCGACCAGCTGCGCGGGGGCTTCGTAGGTTTCGCCGCCCATCAGGTAGGCATGCGACTCCAGGCGCTCCTGCAGCTCGATGCCTGCCAATGGGCTACCCGGGTAATCCTCTTCCGGAGTGATGCCCACCACAATGCCTGAGTTGGCGTTGCGCTCGTTGCGCGAGTACTGGCTCATGCCATTGGTCACGACGCGGTTCGGCTCTGACGTTGCTGCGACGACAGTGCCGCCCGGGCACATGCAGAAGCTGTAGACCGAACGACCATTGCTGGCGTGGTGCACCAGTTTGTAATCGGCAGCGCCAAGCTTGGGATGACCGGCGTATTTGCCCAGACGGGCGCGGTCGATCAAGCCTTGAGGGTGCTCGATGCGGAAGCCCACCGAAAACGGTTTGGCCTCCATGTACACGCCGCGCCCATGGAGCATGCGGAAAGTGTCGCGGGCACTGTGACCCAACGCCAGGATCACATGCCGGGAATCGATGCGCTCGCCGCTGTCGAGCACCACGCCCTGCATCTGGCCGTCCTCGATGAGCACGTCCGTCACGCGTTGCTGGAAACGCACTTCACCGCCCAGCGCCACGATCTGATGACGCATGTTCTCCACCACCCCGGTCAGTCGAAAAGTGCCGATGTGGGGTTTGCTGACGTAGAGGATTTCATCGGGCGCGCCGGCCTTGACGAACTCGTGTAGCACCTTGCGGCCGATGAATTTCGGGTCTTTGATCTGGCTGTACAGCTTGCCGTCGGAAAAGGTGCCTGCGCCGCCCTCACCAAACTGCACGTTGGACTCGGGGTTGAGCACGTTCTTGCGCCACAGGCCCCAAGTGTCTTTGGTACGCTGACGGACTTCGGTGCCGCGCTCCAGGATGATCGGCTTGAAGCCCATCTGCGCCAGCAACAGGCCCGCGAAAATGCCGCACGGGCCAAAACCGACCACCAGCGGGCGCTCGCTCAGGTCGGCCGGGGCGTTGCCGACCATCTTGTAGCTGACGTCCGGGGCCGGGCCGATGTGTTTGTCGTGGCTCAAGCGCTTGAGCAGGGCCGGCTCGTCACGCACTTGAAAGTCGATGGTGTAGATGAACTGCAGCTCAGTGGATTTCTTGCGCGCATCGTAACTGCGCTTGAACAGGGTGAAATCCAGAAGCTCGTCGCTGCCGATGGCCAGGCGTTGCAGAAGTGCAGGGCGCAGTTCGTCGTCCGCGTTGTCTAGCGGCAGTTTGAATTCGGTGATTCGTAACATTTAAAAATCCGGTTTCGGGCCGCAGGATCGGCCCGGCAGCACTACAAGAGCGGGCGATTATAAGCCACATTTCGGGGCGAACGGTGTAAGCAGGTGACGGGCGAAGCAGTGCAGGAGCGCGCTTGGCCGCGATTCTGCCGGGCAGTGGTCAGGGATGTGCTTCCGGGAACGCGCTCGCGAGCAAGCGCGCTCCTGCAAAAGACAGGCATCAGTCGTTGCGCATGGCCCCGAAGTAGGCGCAACCGCGCTGAACCTGGCCATTGACCCGCAGTTCGGCAGTCAGGTGCTGGACAGAGCCGTTCGAGGGGTCCACGCAACGCAGCGGCGCGACGTACAGCTCGACATGCTGGTTGTTGGCGTCGGTGATCAGATTGAAACGACCCTCTGGCATCTGTTCTTCCATGTAGGGCACGGCGAACGGTTCCTTGCCTTCACGCTCAAGCACCAGGCCCTTGCCACTCGCGTTGAGGTTCCACTTCGGGCCATTGCCGCTGGCATGAATGGTCAAGCGCTTGAAGTTGGGGTCTTCGCAGGCACCGCTCGGCCGCTCGACGCGGTAAAGCTGATAAAGGTCGGCCTGGCCATCACTGCCCTGCGCTTTGCTGGCGACAAAGTTGCCGCGTACATCGGCGAACGCCTTGCCGTTTTTGTCTACCACCGAGGCGGCTTCCTGGAGGATGCCGGTGTTGCCCTTGTCGGACACCGCGTAGCGTCGCTGTTCGTTGCACGGGGCGAAGAACAGCTTGCCGCCGTCTCCGCTGAGGGTGCCCTGCATGCGGATCATGCCGGCAGTCGATACCTTGTTGTCAGCGGAAGGTGACGGCATCAACTGGCAGCCGGCAAACACGGGCAACAAGGCGAACATCAGGGCAGAACGAGCAGCGGACATGGGGCGGTCTCCAGACAAGTGCCGCCACGTTACTCAGCCTGCTCGTTCATCACAAGGGGCGATTAGCCGACCTGATAGGTCTGTCCGGTTTGTAGCCCTTCGACACTTTTGGCATACGCCAGCGCTACATCCGCTGCCGGAACTGGCTTGAAGCCACGGAAGTAGGGCGCGTAACTGCCCATCGCTTCGACCAGCACGTTAGGACTGACCGAGTTGACCCGCATGCCACGCGGCATCTCGATGGCAGCGGCACGCACGAATGCGTCGATCGCGCCATTGACCAGGCTGGCCGACGCGCCGGTGCGAATCGGGTCAACGCTGGTGATTCCGGTCGTGAACGTGAAGGACGCTGCGTCGTTGGCGTACTCCCGGCCGATCAGCAGCAAATTGACCTGCCCCATCAGTTTGTCACGCAGACCCAGGGCAAAAGAGTCGGCGGTCATTTCGCCGAGCGGCGCGAACGTGACATTGCCGGCCGCACAAATCAATGCGTCGAAAGAGCCCGTCCGTTCGAATAGTTTGCGGATCGAGTCGCTGTCACTAATATCGACGTGCTCGTCCGGGCCGTTTCTTCCAATGCGGACGATCTCATGGCGGGGCGCCAATTCCTTCTGGATCGCCGAGCCAATGGTGCCGCTGGCGCCAATCAACAGGATTTTCATGATGCGGTTTTCCTCTTCTCTGGACGGTGACCCAGTCTGGGCCGCCCGTTACCACCGAAACAGGGCCTAAACGGCAATCCCGCTTTGTCAGAAAGGAAACAATCATGAGCGAAATGGACGACCTCGCGGCGTTCGCGCTGCTGGTGGAGGCCAATAGCTTCACGCTGGCGGCCCAGTGGCTGGACACCAGCACCAGTCAGCTGTCCAAGCGCATCAGCAAGCTGGAAAAGAACTTTGGCGTGACGCTGCTCCACCGCACCACGCGCAGCCTGACCCTGACCTCGGCAGGCGCCATCCTGCTGCCCGAGGCTCGCGCGCTGCTGGCGCAACGGGATCGTATTCGGGACGCGATGGCGTGCCTCGGTGAAAGCCTTATCGGCAGCGTGCGGCTGACGGTGCCGGTGTCGTTGGGCGAAACCGTTTTTGAAGGCTTGCTTACCGAGTTCGCTCAGGCCTACCCAGACGTGCAGGTGGAACTGGACCTCAACAACCACTACCGCGACCTGCGCCGGGACGGCTTCGATCTGGGGATCCGCTCCAGCGTCGGCATCGACGAGCGGTTAGTGGCCAAGCCGCTGCTGGCCCTGCAGGAACTGACCTGCGCCAGCCCCGAATACCTGGCCAGACAGGGCACGCCGCAAACGCCGGAAGAACTTCGCGCACACCGGTGCCTGCTCAACAGCCACAACACAGGGCGCGAGTCGTGGACCTACCATCAGCAGCACCAACTGACCCGCATCAACGTCCGTGGCACGTTTGCCAGCAACCACTACGGCTTGCTGAAAAAAGCCGCACTGGTCGGCGCCGGCATCGCGCGACTGCCGTCGTACATGGTCCATGAAGAATTGAAAGACGGCCGTTTACAGTGGCTGCTGCGCGACTACCAGACACCGGTATCGTCGCTGTACCTGGTCCATCCCTTCGAAGGGCGGGTGCCGAGGCGTGTGCAGGTCATGGCGGATTATCTGAGCGAATGGTTCGAACGCAGCACAGCGGCTTTGGAAAAGCTCTGACGGCTAGGAGGGTCGGCCTCGTTGGTGGGGAGAGGTAAAGCTGACGCGGAGCGTCACGGGATGCATTACCACGCGGAGCGTGGGAACGATCAGACAGGTTTAAACAATCAAAAATTCCAGTGCGTCAACTGGCCTCTTCCCGGCTAAAGCCGGTCCTACAAAAAGCAACGCATGCAGTCAGAGGCACCAGCGGCAACCTCTGTAAACCCGGCGGCGCCCAGTAGGACCGGCTTCAGCCGGGAAGCTTTTGATCTGCTTTTGATCTGCTTGTGATCTGCTTGTGATCTGCTTGTGATCTTCGTACGCAAAAAGCCCAGACACCGCCAATCGCGACTTGGGTGCAGGCTGAACGCAGGTCTCGTGGAGTGGGCCGAGCCGCATGGATGCGGCGAGAGCTGCCCCCCGCCATGGATGGCGGATGGCAGCGGGCCCACGGAGCGAGACCGGAGTGAGGGTACTCCGACGCAGGAGGAGCCAAACCAGGAGCAAGCACCCTTGGTTACTTGGGGTGCCTTTCCAAGTAACTCGCCGAAGGCGAAACAGTCTGCCGTTAGGCCGACGCTGTTGATCTTCAGGCTCTCCAAAACAGCCCGCCGAAGGCGAAGCAGTTACCCGCCTAAATAAGCATCCCGCACTTTCGGATCAACCAACAACTCAGCCCCCGAACCCTGCATCACCACCCGGCCATTCTCCAGAACATACGCACGATCAGCGATCTTCAATGCCTGATTCGCATTCTGCTCCACCAGAAACACCGTCACCCCATCGCGCCGCAACTGCTCAACAATCTCGAAAATCTGCTGAATGATAATCGGCGCCAGACCCAGCGAAGGCTCATCCAGCAACAACAACTTCGGCTTGCTCATCAACGCCCGCCCGATGGCCAGCATCTGCTGCTCACCACCGGACATCGTCCCGCCCCGCTGATTGAAACGCTCCTTCAAGCGCGGAAACAACTCAAGCACCTTATCCATCTGCACCTGATAATCGTCTTTGTCGGTGAAGAATCCGCCCATCGCCAGATTCTCCTCCACTGTCAGCCGCGCGAACACACGACGGCCCTCAGGCACCACCGCAATGCTCTTGCGCATGATCACCGACGACTCCAGACCGACCAGCTCCTCGCCCATGTAGCGAATGCTCCCGCTATGAGCACGCGGCGAACCACAGAGCGTCATCAACAGCGTCGACTTGCCAGCACCGTTGGCACCGATCAGCGTGACAATCTCGCCCTGCTGCACGTCAATGCTGACCCCGTGCAACGCCTGGATCTTGCCGTAGAACGTGGAAACGTTATCGAACTGCAGCATTTACGCTTCCCCCAGGTAGGCTTTGATCACTTCAGGATTGTCACGGATCTGCTCGGGCGTGCCATCGGCCAGGGGGGTGCCCTGGTTGATCACCACGATATGGTCGGAGATGCTCATGACCAGCTTCATGTCGTGCTCGATCAACAACACCGTGGCGTTGTGCTCGTTGCGCAGCACGCCGATCAGCGCTTTCAAATCCTCAGTTTCTTTCGGGTTCAGGCCGGCAGCCGGCTCGTCGAGCATCAGGATGCGCGGACGCGTCATCATGCAGCGCGCAATTTCCAGACGGCGCTGCTGACCGTACGCCAGCGTGCCGGCAGGGCGGTTGGCGAACTCCTTCAGATCGACGGCTTCCAGCCAGTGCTCGGCATATTCCATGGCCTCGCGTTCGCTTTTGCGGTACGCGGGGGTTTTGAACAGGCCGGCCAGGAAGTTAGTGTTGAGGTGACGATGCTGGGCAACCAGCAGGTTCTCCACCGCCGTCATTTCCTTGAACAGGCGCACGTTCTGGAAGGTACGCACCACGCCCTTGCGGGCAATTTCATGGCCGGCCAGCCCCTGAATCGGCTCGCCGTCCAGCAGGATCGTGCCCGAGGTGGGACGGTAGAACCCGGTCAGGCAGTTGAACACGGTGGTCTTGCCTGCGCCGTTGGGGCCGATCATCGACACCACTTGTTTCTCATTGACGGTCAGGCCTACGCCGTTGACGGCCAACAGCCCGCCAAAGCGCATGCACAAGCCGGACGCCTGCAGAATTGGACGGCTCATCAGCGCTCCCCCTTGAGTTTCATGACGGGACGCTGCATCGGCAGGAAGCCCTGAGGACGCCAGATCATCATCAGCACCATCAAGGCGCCGAAGCCGAGCATCCGGTATTCGCTGAACTCGCGAAGCAGTTCAGGCAGCAGAATCATCACGATAGCTGCGAGGATCACACCGAGCTGCGAACCCATGCCGCCCAGCACAACGATCGCCAGGATGATTGCCGACTCCAGAAAGGTAAAAGACTCAGGCGTAATCAGGCCCTGGCGCGCGGCGAAGAAGCTGCCCGCGAAACCGGCGAACGCAGCGCCCAGGGTGAAAGCCGACAGTTTGATGATGGTCGGATTCAGGCCGAGTGCGCGGCAGGCGATTTCGTCTTCACGCAGCGCTTCCCATGCGCGGCCGATGGGCATGCGCAACAGCCGGTTGATCACGAACAGCGCCAGCAGGGCCAGCAACAGGGCGATCAGGTAAAGGAAGATCACCTTGTTGATGGAGTTGTATTGCAGGCCGAAGTATTCATGGAAGGTCTGCATGCCTTCGGCAGCCTTGCGCTCGAACGTCAGGCCGAACAGCGTTGGTTTTTCGATGTTGCTGATGCCGTTCGGACCGCCGGTGACGTCAGTCAGGTTCCGCAGGAACAGGCGGATGATTTCACCGAAACCCAGCGTCACGATCGCCAGGTAGTCGCCGCGCAAGCGCAGGACCGGGAAGCCCAGCAAGAATCCGAAGGTTGCCGACGCCAACCCTGCCAGCGGCAGGCAGATCCAGAAGCCAAAACCGAAGTAATGCTGGAGCAGGGCGTAGGTGTACGCGCCCACGGCATAGAAGCCGACGTAACCCAGATCCAGCAGCCCGGCCAGACCGACGACGATGTTCAGGCCCAGGCCGAGCATCACGTAGATCAGGATCAGCGTGGCGATGTCCACCGCACCGCGTGAGCCGAAGAACGGCCACACCAATGCGGCGATGACCAGGGCACCGAGGAACCAGCGCTGGGTCGACGGCAGGGTCAGAAAGTTGCTGGTCTTGTCGGACATCAGCTGCTTTTGCGGGCGGCCGCGCCACATCGCACTGATCTGCTCGTTGAACAGCACGCGCAGGAACATCAGAAACGCAGCGGCGAAAATCACCAGCACGGTGGTGTTGCTGGCGCCGACTACCGCAAGGTTTACCCCCACGATGTCCAGTTTGAGCCCGAGGATCGGGTAAGCGACGGCCAGTACCAGCACTGCGCTGAAAAGGGCCGATTTGAGATTCCTGGTCATACTTTTTCAACCTCCGGACGGCCGAGCAGGCCGGTTGGCCGGAACAACAACACCAATACGAGAAGACCGAACGCCACCACATCCTTGTACTGGTCACCGAAGATATCGGCACCAAAGGCTTCGGCGACGCCCAGCACCAGACCGCCGAGCATCGCGCCCGGGATACTGCCGATGCCGCCCAACACGGCCGCGGTAAAGGCTTTGATGCCCACCAGGAACCCGGCGTTGGGGTTGATCACGCCGTACTGCATGCTCAGCAGCACCGCAGCGACGGCCGCCAGCGCGGCACCGATGACGAAGGTCAGCGCAATAATGTTGTTGGTGTTGATACCCAGCAGGTTGGCCATCTTGATGTCTTCGGCGCAGGCGCGGCAGGCGCGTCCCAGGCGAGAGCGGGAGATGAACCAGGTCAGCCCCAGCATCGCCACCAGCGTCACGATGAAGATCAGGATCTGCATGTAGGAGATCACGACCTCATGGGTGCTGCCGGGGCCGAAAACGAAGTTGCCGGGGATGAGGTTGGGAATCGACTTGTCTTTCGAGTCCTGCGACAACAGCACGGTGTTCTGCAGGAAAATCGACATGCCGATGGCGGAAATCAGAGGGATCAAACGGTTGCTGCCGCGCAGCGGGCGATAGGCGACTCGCTCGATGGCGTAACCGTAGGCACTGGTCACCACGATACTGGCGACGAATGCTGCGGTAATCAGCAGGGGCAGGCTGTCCAGGCCGAGCATGGTCAGACCGGCCAGGGCGATAAACGCCACATACGAACCGATCATGTACACCTCGCCGTGGGCGAAGTTGATCATGCCGATGATGCCGTAAACCATGGTGTAGCCGATGGCAATCAAGGCGTAAGTGCTGCCAATGGTCATCCCATTAACCAGCTGTTGAAGAAAGTGATAGAGATCTATCGGCATTGCTGTGTGCTCCTAAAAACCTGCCTGGTGTTCCACTGGTGAAGTCTTTTCCCGCTCGCGCGTCGTGATCTACGTCCGCGTTCGGCACGAGCCCAGTGATTCACTGGTGCGGTTTCAAGATGTTCAGGGGCCGGAATTCTTGTGGAATTCGGTGCCCAGCTAAAACAAAGCCCACTGCGGTTGCAGTGGGCTTCGGGTAAGCCTGAAGGCTGCGTTATTTCACAGGGGCTTCAGTCTTGGTGCCGTCTTTGTGCCAGGTGTAAACGACGAATTTGAAGTCCTTCAGGTCACCCTTGTCGTCAAACGACAGATCGCCGGTAGGGGTCTTGAAGGTACCGGCGTGGATGGCTGCAGCCACCTTCGCGGTGTCTTCGGATTTGGCCGTTTTGATCGCCTCGGCGATCACTTCCACCGCAGCGTAGGCCGGGAACACGAACGGACCGCTCGGGTCTTCTTTTTTCGCTTTGAATGCTGCGACCAGATCGTTGTTGGCAGGGTCCTGGTCGAACGATTTCGGCAGAGTCACCAGCAGGCCTTCGGAAGCGTCCTGGGCGATTTGCGAGATCGAAGCGTTGCCCACGCCTTCAGGGCCCATGAAGCCGGCTTTCAGGCCTTTTTCCTGCGCCTGGCGCAAAATCAGACCCAGCTCAGGGTGGTAGCCGCCGTAGTAGACGAAGTCGACGTTGGCTTGCTTCATTTTGGCGATCAGCGAAGAGAAGTCCTTGTCGCCGGCGTTGATGCCTTCGAACAGAGCGACTTTCACGCCGTCTTTTTCGAGGGTCTGCTTAACGGCAGTAGCGATGCCTTCACCGTATTGCTGTTTGTCGTGGATGACCGCAACGATCTTCGGCTTGACCTGCTTGGCGATGTATTCGCCGGCAGCCGGGCCCTGGGCGCTGTCCAGGCCGATGGTGCGGAACACCAGCTTGTAGCCACGGGCGGTGATTTCCGGGCTGGTGGCAGCCGGGGTCACCATGATGATGCCTTCGTCTTCGTAGATGTCCGAAGCAGGCTGAGTGGAGCTGGAGCACAGGTGACCAACCACGAACTTGACGCCGTCGTTGACCACTTTGTTGGCGATGGCGACCGCTTGTTTCGGGTCGCAGGCATCGTCGTATTCAACCGCTTCAAGCTTTTTGCCGTCGACGCCGCCTTTGGCGTTGATCTGCTCGATGGCCATCTTGGCACCGCTGAACTGCATGTCGCCGTACTGGGCAACCGCGCCGGTCTTCGGGCCGGCGATGCCGATCTTGATGGTGTCAGCTGCGAACGAGTGGCTGGCAACCCCCGCCAGAACCAGTGCGGCAAACAGCTTGGAAATCTGATTAATACCCTTAGTCATGATGCTCCACTCTTGCGTTGTAGTTTTTATAATCCTGACGGCCAAAGCTGCAGGACCGGATGAAATCTCCAGGCCACACCCCCGGCAACTGTACCGGAACAGTTTAGAGCGCCGGTCGAGCGCTTGAAAAGCTGGCTGCAGTGGGCAAAGCCTGTGAATGTCGCTTAATCGACAGAAAGATACACAATCCAGCCAGCTGTTTTGTTCCATTGAAGGACCTAACAAGCGGCTTGAGCGAACTTCTCTGCAATCAGTCATTTGAAACCGGGTTTGTCGGTGCGAAAGGCGGCGCTATCATTGCGCCGATTTTCAATACGGTGAAACCCATGACGCAAGAACCTAGCACCCTCTATGCCAAGCTGCTTGGCGAAACGGCCTCTATCACCTGGAAAGAATTGCAACCGTTCTTTGCAAAGGGTGCCCTGTTGTGGGTCGAGGCTTCTCAGGATTTGATCGCTGTCGCGCAGGCATTTGCTGAAAACAGTGAGGCGCAGGTGGCTGTTTGGCTCAATAGCGGAGACGTCGGCAAGGTCTCTGAATCAAAGGCTCTGGACCTTCTGGAGCGTGATCCACCGTTATGGGCGGTGGTCGTAGCCCCGTGGGTGTTGATCCAGGAAAGGGCATGACCTCGTTCTGCGCCCCATAAAGGTGCGTGGAATGGTGGCAATGTGGGTAGGTCGGTAACTGCCAGTGTGTCGGCGGTAGCGGATGCGGTCACTGCTGCCAAGTGCGTTTGGCGAATGGCGTGGGTGTTCCGAGTGCATTCGCGGCGCCTCCGATGGCGGGTCATCAGCGATGCGAATGTTCACAGACAGTTTGGGAGAGGCTGACTAGATTTCAGGTTCACGGCTCGACGGGTCTGGCCGGTCAAATAACAAGAAGAGAGTGACACATGAATCATTCGACGCAGGCGGCGAACGCCTGGCGCGTTCTGTTTCTGCTGTTCCTGGCCAATCTGTTCAACTTCTTCGACCGCACCATCCCGGCGATCATCATCGAGCCGATTCGCAAGGAATGGCAGCTGAGCGACTTCCAGCTCGGCATCATCGGCACCGCGTTCACGCTGGTCTATGCCATCGCCGGGCTGCCATTGGGCCGCATGGCCGACAACGGCTCGCGGCGCAAACTGATGGGCTGGGGCCTGGCGGTGTGGAGCGGCCTGACGGCTGTGAACGGTCTGGTCGGTAGTTTCTGGTCGTTTCTGCTGGTGCGCATGGGCGTAGGGATTGGCGAGGCCAGCTATGCGCCGGCCGCCAACTCGCTGATCGGCGATTTGTTCCCGGCCCACCGTCGCGCCCGCGCGATGGGCATCTTCATGCTGGGACTGCCGCTAGGCCTGCTTCTGGCTTTCTTCACCATTGGCGCGATGGTGCAGGCGTTCGGCAGCTGGCGAGCGCCGTTTTTTATCGCCGCCGTGCCCGGGCTCGTGCTGGCGGTGTTCATGTTTTTCATTCGTGAGCCGGCACGGGGCGCGGCTGAAAGCGTGGCCATTTCCCAGGAAAAAATCGATCGTCCGATCCGCCGCCTGTTGGCGATTCCCACGTTTCGCTGGCTGGTGCTGGCCGGGCTGGCCTTCAACTTCGCCACTTACGCGTGCAACTCGTTCATGGTGTCGATGCTGCAGCGCTATTTTCTGCTGCCGTTGCAGGACGCCGCGATGGCCACGGGAATGATCGTCGGCGTGACCGGACTGTTCGGCCTGACCCTCGGTGGCTGGGTCGCAGACAAGGTGCATCAACGCTGGAGCAACGGTCGTCTGATGTTTGCGGCGTTGAGCATGGTGGTCGCCACGCTGTGCACCGGTTACGCGCTGCATGCCGGGCGTATCGAAATCGGTGTTTTTGTCGGGGTGTTCAGCCTCGGCTGGCTGTTTTCCTACAACTTCTATACCTGCGTTTACACCGCCATTCAGGACGTGGTGCAGCCTCGGCTGCGTGCGACCGCGATGGCATTGTTTTTTGCCGGTCTCTATTTGCTGGGCGGCGGGCTGGGACCGGTGGTGGTGGGTTTGCTGTCAGACCATTTCGCCCATTCGGCGATGTACGCCGCGCAGGTCGAGCTGATGACCGAGCCGTTCAAGGCAGTGGGTCTGCACGATGCGATGTATCTGATACCGGTGGCGTTGTTTTTCGCGCTGGTGTTTCTGGCGCGGGCGTCGACGTGTTTCAGCGCCGACGCGCAAAGGATGCGCGAGGGGATGGTGGCGGATGAGCCGTTGGGGCAGGGGGTGAAGCCGTCCGTAGCCTGAATGATTGTGTCGGTTAATCGGGTTGGCACGGTCCCTGTAGGAGCGCGCTTGCCCGCGATTGCGGTGTGTCAGTCACCGCATCCGTAACTGACACACCGCAATCGCGGGCAAGCGCGCTCCTACAGGTTGGGTGTTCGCCGCGGGATGCGCGGCGAACCCGTTATCCCGCCACGAGCACCCGAATGGCTTCCAGACGCAGCGCGGCTTTTTCAAGCATCGCCAGCCCTTGCTCACGCTGCTCACGCAACGCCGTCAGCTCGCTGTCGCGGACAGTCGGGTTGACGGCCTGCAATGCCGTCAGGCGCGCCAGTTCTTCGTCCGTGTCGGCGGCGAGGCGGCGCTGCGCCTCGGCCACGCGCTCGGCGTGCTTCGGCGCGATCTTGCTTTCGGCGGCATTGATTTGCGGATTGAGCACATCGCGCTGGGCCTGGATGAACTTGTTGGCGCTGGCTCGCGGCACGCTTTCCAACTGGTCATTTAGGGTGGTGAACGACACGCGCCCCGACAGGTCATTGCCGTTGCCGTCCAGCAGGCAGCGCAGCGCGGCCGGTGGCAGGTAACGGCCCAGTTGCAGCGAGCGCGGCGCAACCACTTCACTGACATAGAGCAGTTCAAGCAGCACGGTGCCGGGCTTCAAGGCTTTGTTTTTGATCAGCGCGACGGCGGTGTTGCCCATCGAGCCGGACAGCACCAGGTCCATGCCGCCTTGCACCATTGGGTGTTCCCACGTGATGAACTGCATGTCCTCACGGGACAGCGCCTGGGTACGGTCGTAGGTGATGGTCACGCCTTCGTCGTCGCCCAGCGGGAAGCTGGCATCGAGCATCTTCTCGCTCGGTCGCAGGATCAGCGCGTTCTCGGAATGATCTTCACTGTCGATGCCGAACGCGTCGAACAGGGTTTCCATGTAGATCGGCAGGCTGAACTGGTCGTCCTGCTCCAGAATCGCTTCAACCAGCGCGTCGCCTTCGCCGGCGCCGCCGGAATTGAGCTCCAGCAGGCGATCGCGGCCGGTGTGCAATTCGCTCTCCAGACGCTCGCGTTCGTTACGGGCCTCGGTCACCAGCGCTTGCCAATCGTCTTCGTCACCGCCTTCAAGCTGCGGCAACAGGCGCGGACCGAACGTATGCTGCAGCGCGTTGCCGGTCGGGCAGGTATTAAGGAACGCGTTGAGCGCTTCGTGATACCACTGGAACAGGCGCTCTTGCGGGCTGGTTTCCAGATACGGTACGTGCAGCTCGATGATGTGTTTCTGGCCGATCCGGTCGAGACGACCGATACGCTGCTCCAGCAGGTCCGGGTGGGCCGGCAGGTCGAACAGCACCAGATGATGAGAGAACTGGAAATTGCGGCCTTCACTGCCGATTTCCGAACAGATCAGCACCTGGGCGCCAAACTCTTCGTCGGCGAAGTACGCCGCCGCGCGGTCGCGCTCAAGGATGTTCATGCCTTCGTGGAACACCGTTGCCGGGATGCCTGAGCGCACGCGCAGGGCGTCCTCGAGATCCATCGCGGTTTCGGCGTGAGCGCAGATGACCAGCACTTTCACGCGCTTGAGCATCTTCAAGGTGTCGATCAGCCAGTCGACGCGAGGGTCGAAGCGCCACCAGCGTTCTTCTTCGCTGCTCTCGCCATGGGCCTGGAAGCTGACTTCCGGGTACAGATCAGCGTGCTCGCCAATCGGCAGTTCCAGGTATTCGGCCGGGCAGGGCAGCGGGTACGGGTGCAGTTTGCGCTCGGGGAACCCTTGCACGGCGGCACGGGTGTTGCGGAACAACACGCGGCCGGTGCCGTGACGGTCAAGCAGCTCGCGGATCAGGCGCGCGTTGGCTTCGGTATCGCCAGCGGCCACCGCGGTGAGCAACGCTTCCGCCTCTGCGCCGAGGAAGCCACGAATGGTCTCGTTGGCCTTGGGCGAAAGCGTGCCCTTGTCGAGCAGCTCCTGCACGGCCTCGGCGACCGGGCGATAGTTTTCGCTTTCGGCGCGGAAGGCGTGCAGGTCGTGAAAACGGTTCGGGTCCAGCAGGCGCAGACGCGCGAAGTGGCTGTCCTGGCCCAGTTGCTCCGGCGTTGCCGTCAGCAGCAGCACGCCTGGAATCACTTCGGCGAGTTGCTCGACCAGCGAGTATTCGCGGCTGGCCTTTTCTTCATGCCAAACCAGATGGTGGGCTTCGTCGACCACCAGCAGGTCCCAGCCCGCGGCGAACATCGCATCCTGGGCCTTCTCGTCTTCGACCAGCCACTCCAGCGAAACCAGCGCCAGCTGCGTGTCTTCAAACGGGTTGCTGGCATCGCTTTCGATAAAGCGCTCGGCGTCGAACAGCGCGACCTGCAGGTTGAAGCGGCGGCGCATTTCGACCAGCCACTGGTGCTGCAGGTTTTCCGGCACCAGGATCAGTACGCGGTTGGCGCGGCCTGACAGCAACTGGCGGTGGATGACCAGACCGGCTTCGATGGTCTTGCCCAGACCCACTTCGTCCGCCAGCAGTACCCGGGGCGCGATACGGTCAGCGACTTCACGGGCGATGTGCAACTGATGCGCGATCGGCTGTGCGCGCACGCCGCCCAGTCCCCACAGCGAGGACTGCAACTGACGGCTGGTGTGTTCGAGGGTGTGGTAACGCAGGGAGAACCACGGCAGCGGGTCGATCTGCCCGGCGAACAGACGGTCGGTGGCCAGGCGGAACTGAATGAAGTTCGACAGCTGGGTCTCTGGCAGGGTCACCGGCTGGTTTTGCGCGTTCAGGCCGTGATAGACCAGCAGGCCGTCGACGTCGTCGACTTCACGGACGGTCATCTTCCAGTTTTCGAAATGGGTGATGGTGTCGCCTGGCGAGAAGCGCACTCGCGTCAGCGGCGCATTGCGCAAGGCATACTGGCGGGTGTCGCCCGTGGCCGGATAGAGCACGGTCAGCAAGCGACCGTCCTGCGCCAGAACGGTGCCCAAGCCCAGCTCGGCTTCGCTGTCGCTAATCCAGCGTTGCCCCGGTTGATACTGCTGCGACATGCTGCCTGACTCCCGCCTTGAAAAAGCCGACTATGTTAACGGAACAAGGCCTCCAGGCCAAAGCCACATTGTAAAAACCCCCGGATACATGGGATATGAGGCCTGTGTGGGCACTTGCTGCAAAAAACATAGTCGAAACTCGCGCTTGAATCGGCTCAAGTCGACGAAACGGCAGCCGACAGCCTGATAACAGGAGACCATTACCATGCTGCCACCGCTGATCCCACTGAGCGCGGCCCCCGTAACTTCGCAGCTGGACCCGGTCAAACCTACCCCGGACATCCCGCCGGTGACGCCGATTCAAAAGAGTTCGAGCGAAACCACTATCGACATGGGCGAACGCGACCGCGAGCAGGGCGAATTGCTGCTGCGCGAAGAACAGCGCCGGCATCAACGCCGCCGCAGCGACCGCCGCGTCGCGGACCGTCATCCCGAGCTTGAGGAAGGCCCGGCCATTCCCGGAGACTTTCTTAATGCCGACGACACCGTGCCAGTAGTGCCGATCATCGATGACGAGCCGCGCCAGGGTTTGTGGGTCGATCTGAAAGTCTGAGGCTGGTCAGCGAGGTCAGGATTGCGCATCATTGGCCGCAACGGGTATTGACGAGCGGTACGCCATGAGCAATGACGAAAAACTGGTAGACCTGAGCGCCGAGCGTGCCAGACGTGTTCACGACCTCAATGACAAGCGGCTGAACGAAGTGCGTCAGGCTTTCGAGCAGGCAATGCCCTTGGGCAAGGGCAAGAAGATAGCCAAGAGCAAACCGAAAAAACGCTAGACGACCCCTTCTTACATATCGGCCCCGGCGGCTGTCGGCGAATGACGCCGGCGTTGACCTGCATCAAGTCCTCCCCGCAAACCTGCGGTTAACCTTTGCTCATCAAACAGAGCCAGGCAGAGGGCGCTCGCATGTTTCTCGACCACGCGGTAATAGCCGGCGTCATGACGGTGGGGCTGCTGATGGTGATTTACTCAGGCATCGCACTGTTCGCCCGGAAAGACTCAACCCGGCGCGCGAGACGCTGAGGCTTTTATAAAAAGAGCACGCAACGCGGGACCGGGGCATGACGGGCAACTTCGGTTGCCCGTTTTTTTTGCATTCGCCAGCAAGCCGGCTCCTACGGATTTTGTGCGAGGCGCAGATTTTAGTGTCGACGCCGATCCTACGGATTTTGTGCAGAGCGCAGATTCTGATTATCACGCAGATCCACTGTAGGAGCCGGCTTGCTGGCGAACCGGACCTGCGCTACGCCCATGCAGCGTCTGAACATATGCAATCTACGCACGACCGTGCAGCGGAAGAACACATGGAATCTACGCACGGTGGTGCAGCGGAAGAACATATGCAATCTGCGCACGGTGGTGCAGCGGAAAAATATGCCATCCGCCCACAGCCATGCGGAGGCTGAACGCAAGCATTCGCCAGCAAGCCGGCTCCTACGGATCCTGTGCGAGGCACAGATTTTAGTGTCGGCGCCGATCCTACGGATTTTGTGCAGAGCGCAGATTCTGATCATCACGCCGATCCACTGTAGGAGCCGGCTTGCTGGCGAACCGGACCTGCGCTACGCCCATGCAGCGTCAAATCACATGCATTCGCCAACCAACCGCCCTCGCAGCCTCGATCAACCCACGGTGATCGGCGGCAACTCGGCCAGGCTCACGGTTTGCAGCTTGCGGGGGGCGAGGATCTCGGCTTCGCCATCAACGACCAATTCATCGTTCTGGTTGAACACGCGGGTCGCGATGCGCACGCGAAATTTCGGCAGCTTTTCGAGGATTTCCAGGCGCACGGTCAAGGTATCGCCAATCTTTACCGGCTTCTGGAACGTCATCTGCTGGCCCAGGTAAATCGTGCCCGGACCCGGCAGTTCACAAGCCACTGCCGCACTGATCAACGCGCCGCTGAACATGCCGTGGGCGATGCGATCCTTGAACATGCTTTTGGCGGCGAACTCAGCGTCCAGATGAACCGGATTGCGGTCGCCGGACATCTCCGCGAACAGCTGAATATGGCGCTCTTCGACGGTTTTGCTGTAGCTGGCCGTCTGACCGACTTCAAGGGCTTCGTACGGCGTGTTGGTGACTTGGGTCATGGAGTGTCCTGTCGCATAAATAAAAGTGGGCCGCTGGCGTCATTCGCTGCGGCGCGGTCTTGCCTGCTCAAGCGCCTGCTCAAGCCAGGCGAGCAGGTCCCGGGTGACCTCTTCACGGTTGATCTCGTTGAAAAGCTCATGACGCGCCTGCGCATAGACTTTCAGCGTGACCAACGGGTGCCCGGTGCCTCTCAGCGCGTCTGCCAGATGCGTGAGACGCTTGCCGTCGCTCACCGGATCACATTCACCGCCAATGATGAGTATCGGAAGGCCTGAATCGATCTGCGCCAGGTTCGAGTGGCGGCTGATCTGCTGCAGGCCGCCGAGCAGATCCATCCACAGCTGATTGGTACAGCGGAACCCACAAAGGGGGTCGCTGGCGTACGCGTTAACCTGCTCGGGATCGCGACTGAGCCAGTCATAGCAGGTACGTGCGGGCTTGAAGTGCTTATTGAAAGCGCCGAATGACAAGTGCTCGATCACCGCGCTGCGCCCGGTAGGTCCCTGGCGCCAACGCTCGATCCGCGCCACCAGCGCCGCCGATCGGTAAAACGTCACCGGCTGGTAATTCGAGGCGCTGAGAATGGCGCCCTGCAAGCTGGCGCTGTGGTGCAACAGATACGCCTGGGCGATGTAGCTGCCCATGCTGTGGCCCAACAGGAACACCGGTACGCCCGGATGCCGCACCGCAACGGATGCTTTGAGGGTGGCGAGGTCGCCGACCACCTTGTTCCAGCCATCCTTGTCGGCGTAGTGACCCAGAATCCCGTGCGTGGCGGTCTGGCCGTGGCCACGCTGGTCCGCAGCGTACAAGGCAAAACCCGCCCGTGCCAGCGCAGCACCCAGCTTTTGATACCGCCCGCTGTGCTCGGCCATGCCGTGGGACAACAGGACCACTGCCCGGGCATTGCCCAGCGGTCGCCACGAGTGGACGAAGAGGCGAGCATGGTCGTGCGCGTCCAGCCAAAAAGCATCCTGTTCCATTGCGTTTCCCTGGCTCTGTAAAAAGTTGTGGCAAAAAACGCAGTGGCGAGCGCTTCGCTTGAGTGTATAGCCGTAGCCGGATGGCAGGCTGTTTACCCGCAAGATTCACGGCGTTGATGACATGCGTACGAGTATTTGCCTTCTATGCCATAGCTGCTAACGTCCGGCAAACGCCCGTTTAAATACCACGGGGCCAGTACACTCGGGTACCACTCAGGTAAGAGGATAAAAACAACATGCAACCTGAATTCTGGAACGACAAGCGCCCCGCTGGCGTTCTCTCTGAGGTGGACCTTGCGGCCTACTCATCGGTGGTCGAGGTGTTTGAGCGCAGTTGCCGCCAGTATGCCGACCGCCCGGCCTACAGCAATATGGGCGTCACGCTGACGTATGCGGAACTTGAACGGCAGTCAGCGGCGTTTGCCGGCTACCTGCAGCAACAGACCGACCTCAAGTGTGGCGATCGCATCGCCGTGCAGATGCCCAACCTGATTCAATACCCCATCGCGGTGTTCGGTGCCATGCGAGCGGGGTTGATCGTCGTCAACACCAACCCTCTTTATACCGCCCGGGAGATGCGTCATCAGTTCAAGGACTCGGGCGCGCGCGCGTTGGTGTACCTCAACGTCTTCGGCAAGAACGTTCAGGAAGTGCTGGCGGACACCGACATTCAGTACCTCATCGAAGTGAAGATGGGCGACATGCAGTCCGCCGCCAAAGGCTGGCTGATCAACACCGTCGTCGACAAGGTTAAAAAGATGGTGCCGGCATACAACCTGCCGCAAGCCATCGCGTTCAAAACCGTGCTCAAGCGAGGGAAGGGCGCTCGTTTGCAGGCGGTGCCATTGGCGCTGAAGGATGTCGCAGTGCTGCAGTACACCGGCGGTACCACAGGCTCGCCGAAAGGCGCGATGCTGACTCATGGCAATCTGGTCGCCAACATGCAGCAGGTCTATGCCTGCATGTTGCAACATGGCCCGGACGGTCTGCCGATCTTCAAGCAGGGCAGCGAGATCATGGTGGCGCCGTTGCCGCTTTATCACATCTATGCGTTCACCTGTAATTGCATGTGCATGATGGTCAGCGGTAATCACAACGTGCTGATCACCAACCCGCGCGACATCGGCGGCTTCATCAAGGAGCTGAAAAAGTGGAAGTTCTCGGCGATGCTCGGCCTCAATACGCTGTTCGTGGCGCTGATGGACCATCCCGAGTTCAAAACCCTGGATTTCTCGACCCTGCGCTTGACCAATTCAGGCGGCACCGCGCTGGTCAAGGCCACGGCGGAGCGCTGGCTGCAGCTGACGGGCTGCCCGATCGTCGAGGGCTACGGCCTGACTGAAACGTCTCCCGTCGCCACCGCCAATCCCTATGGCAATCAGTCCAGGCTGGGCACGGTAGGCATGCCGGTGCCGGGCACCACCGCCAAGGTCATCACCGACGATGGCGTCGAGCTGCCCGTCGGTGAACGCGGCGAGCTGTGCCTCAAGGGGCCACAAATCATGTTGGGTTACTGGAACAAGCCAGAGGCCACTGCCGAAGTGCTCGATGTCGAGGGCTGGCTTAAGACGGGTGACATCGCGGTCATCGACCCGGACGGGTTCATCCGCATCGTCGACCGCAAAAAGGACCTCATCATCGTCTCGGGCTTCAACGTCTACCCCAACGAAATCGAAGACGTGGTCTCGCGTCATCCCAAAGTTGCCAACTGTGCAGTGATCGGCGTTCCGGACGACCGCTCTGGCGAAGCTGTGAAGCTGTTCGTGGTGCCGAGGGATGCCACGCTGACCAGCGAGGAGTTGAAGGCATACTGCAAGGAGAATTTCACCGGCTACAAGATTCCCAAGCAGATCGTTCTGCGTGAATCACTGCCCATGACGCCGGTGGGGAAAATCCTGCGCCGGGAATTGCGCGACATCGCCTGATCAGCATGGCGTCACATGAAAACGGCGTGTTGATCACGCCGTTTTTTTTCGCGCTGAAGGTGCAGAAAAGGGTCTGACTGTCGGCGTCGGCATGAGCCTCTGACGTAGGAAAATTCCGACATTTAGGTTCATTGCTCTAAACGTGACTGGCGAATATTCAAGAGTCATCGTTGTGACCGGAGAGCCCGCTTTTGGCTCTAGGCGGCCCTTTGCAAAGCTGCTACGCTCGCCCCGCTTTTTGTAACATCGGTCAACAAGAAGCGGTGACTACAGTATTCCAAACACAAGAAATCATCGCATCAAGCGGTGTGTAGAAACGCTGTCGATGAGGAGTAGGCCTGCATGCTCGAAAACTTCTGGAAGGATAAATATCCGACGGGTATCGATGCCGATATCAACCCGGACCAGTATCCGAATGTACAGGCCGTATTGAAACAGTCCTGCGAGCGTTTCGCCAACAAACCTGCTTTCAGCAATCTGGGTAAAACCCTGACCTACGGCGAGATGTATACGCTGTCCGGTGCCTTTGCCGCCTATCTTCAGCAGCACACCGACCTGCAGCCCGGTGATCGCATCGCCGTGCAACTGCCCAACGTGTTGCAGTACCCGGTGGCGGTGTTCGGGGCCATCCGTGCAGGGCTAATCGTGGTCAACACCAACCCGCTGTACACCGCGCGGGAAATGGAACACCAATTCAACGATTCCGGCGCGAAGGCGCTGGTCTGCCTGGCAAACATGGCGCATCTGGCCGAAAAGGTCGTGCCCAAAACCGGCGTCAAGCACGTCATCATCACTGAAGTCGCTGATTTGTTGCCGCCCCTCAAGCGTCTGCTGGTCAACAGTGTCATCAAGTACGTAAAGAAGATGGTTCCGCCGTTTCATCTGCCCAAGGCGATCAAATTCAACGACGTGCTTGCCAAAGGGCATGGCCAGCCGGTGCAGGATGTTTCTCCGGGCGGCGGCGACGTCGCGGTGTTGCAATACACCGGAGGCACCACCGGCGTGGCCAAGGGCGCGATGCTCACCCACCGCAACCTGATCGCCAACATGCTGCAGTGCAAGGCGTTGATGGCAGCGAACCTGAATGAGGGCACCGAGACCCTGATCACGCCGCTGCCGCTTTACCACATCTATGCGTTCACCTTTCATTGCATGGCGATGATGCTGAGCGGCAACCATAACGTCCTGATCAGTAATCCGCGTGATCTGTCAGCGATGGTCAAAGAGCTGTCGAAGTGGAAATTCTCCGGTTTCGTCGGGCTCAACACGCTGTTCGTTGCGCTGTGCAATAACGCCGAATTCCGCAAGCTGGATTTCTCCTCGCTCAAGCTCACCCTGTCAGGCGGCATGGCGCTGCAACAGGCGGCGGCCGAGCGCTGGAAAGAAGTGACCGGCTGCTCGATCTGTGAAGGTTATGGCATGACCGAAACCAGCCCGGTCGCGTCGGTCAACCCGTTCCAGCAGATCCAGATGGGCACTATTGGCATTCCGGTGCCATCGACCCTGTGCAAGACCATCAATGACGCTGGCGAAGAAATGCCGGTGGGTGAGGTGGGCGAGTTGTGCATCAAGGGCCCCCAGGTCATGAAGGGCTACTGGCAAAATCAGGCCGCCACCGACGAGATGCTCGACGCCGACGGCTGGTTGAAGACGGGCGATATCGCAATCATCCAGCCCGATGGCTACATGCGCATCGTCGACCGCAAGAAGGACATGATTCTGGTCTCCGGCTTCAACGTTTATCCCAATGAACTGGAAGACGTGCTGGCCACCTTGCCGGGCGTGCTGCAGTGCGCCGCCATCGGCGTGCCGGACGAAAAATCCGGCGAGGCCATCAAGCTGTTCGTCGTCTGCAAGCCGGGCACGACGCTGAGCAAGGATCAAGTCATGGCGCACATGCGTGCCAACGTCACCGCGTACAAAGTGCCCCGCAGCGTGGAATTCCGCGATGCGCTGCCGACCACCAACGTCGGCAAAATCCTGCGCCGTGAGTTGCGGGACGAAGAGCTGAAAAAGCTGGCGCTGAAGAAGCCTGCGTAAGTCAGCCGTGACATCCACAGACCCCGCCAGCTCCACACATCCGTAGGAGCCGGCTCGCTGGCGAACCTATGGGGTCAGCCACATTTTCGTATCTGACCCTCCGCCTTTGCCAGCAAGCCGGCTCCTACAGGTTTCGCGTACGCCGAAGGTTGCCGGTGTTGTACCGGACCGACAGGTTCCGCGTACGCCGAAGGTCGCCGGTGTTGCCCGGATCAACCTGTTTTGCGTACGCCGAAGGTTGCCGGTGTTGCACCGGATCACCGGTTTTGCGTACGCCGAAAAGGTCGCCGGTGTTGCCCGGATCAACCGGTTCCGCGTACGCCGAAGGTCGCCGGTTTTGCGCGAATCAACTGTAGGAGCGCGCTTGCCCGCGAATGCGGTATCGCTAACACATGGTCGATGCCTGACACACCGCATTCGCCAACAAGCCGGTCCAACAGGGCGGTGGTCCCGTTGAGACAACAAATGCTCCCCCACACACGACGTTGATCCGCAGACCTGCATCCGCTGCACCAAATCTGCGACAATCCGCGCCCAGCATTTCAGACAGAAAGATCCCGCGCCCTGATGACCGACGATTCGACCTCCATCGACCAACTCTTCAAAAACCTCGACCACGCGATGATCAGCGATCGTCATCGCTTGCGCCGGCAATTGCACGAACTGCGCAAGAAACCGGACGAGACGAAGCTGGCGCAGTGGGTCGAGCGAGTGCAGGCGTCCTGCGCGCGCGTGGTGAGTCGGGCGCAGAGCGTGCCGACCATTCGCTACGACGAAAACCTGCCCATCGCGGCCAAACGCGACGAGATCAAAAAAGCGCTGCAGGAACATCAGGTGCTGATCATCGCGGGCGAAACCGGCTCGGGCAAAACCACCCAGCTGCCGAAAATCTGCCTGGAAATCGGCCGAGGCCAGCATGGCCTGATTGGCCACACCCAGCCCCGTCGAATTGCAGCGCGAAGCGTCGGCAGCCGGGTCGCCGAGGAAATCGGCACGCCGCTGGGCGGTCTGGTGGGTTACCAGGTACGTTTCGAAGACCAGAGCGACGAAAACACCCTGATCAAGCTGATGACCGACGGCATCCTGCTGGCCGAAACCCAGCACGACCGCTTTCTGGAGCGTTACGACACGATCATCGTCGACGAAGCCCACGAACGCAGCCTGAACATCGATTTCCTGCTCGGTTACCTGAAGACCCTGCTGCCGCGTCGTCCGGACCTCAAAGTCATCATCACCTCGGCCACCATCGACCTCGAACGCTTCTCGGAGCATTTCGACAAGGCGCCGGTGATCGAAGTCTCGGGCCGTACCTTTCCGGTGGAAACCTGGTACCGCCCGATGACCGCCCAGCAGGACGAAGAGGGCAACAGCATCGAGGAAGACCTGACCGTCGATCAGGCGATTCTGGCCACGCTGGACGAACTCGCCGCCTTCGAGCGCAGCGAGCGCAAGTCGCCCGGCGATGTGCTGGTGTTTCTGCCGGGCGAGCGAGAGATCCGCGACGCCGCCGAAATGCTGCGCAAGGCGCAACTCAAGCACACCGAGATTCTGCCGCTCTACGCGCGTCTGTCGCCGGCCGAGCAGCAACGCATATTCCAGTCGCACCCTGGCCGCCGCGTGGTACTGGCAACCAACGTCGCCGAAACCTCGCTGACCGTGCCGGGCATTCGCTACGTCATCGACACCGGCACCGCGCGCATCAGCCGCTACAGCTACCGCGCCAAAGTGCAGCGCCTGCCCATTGAAGCCATCTCCCAGGCCAGCGCCAACCAGCGCAAGGGCCGTTGCGGTCGGGTCGAGCCGGGCCTGTGCGTGCGCCTCTACAGCGAAGAGGATTTTCTTTCGCGGCCGGAATTCACCGATCCAGAGATCCTGCGTACCAACCTGGCGGCGGTGATCCTGCAAATGCTCCACCTGCGGCTGGGGCAGATCACCGATTTCCCGTTCATCGAGCCGCCGGACGGCAAAGCCATCAGCGACGGCTTCAACCTGCTGCAAGAACTGTCGGCGGTCGACCGTGAGAACAACCTGACGCCGATGGGCCGTCAGTTGGCGCGCCTGCCGGTCGACCCGCGCATGGGCCGCATGTTGCTCGAAGCCGCCAAACAGGGCAGCTTGCAGGAAGTGCTGATCGTGGCCAGCGCGATGTCGATTCAGGACCCGCGCGAGCGGCCGCCGGAACGTCAGCAGGCAGCGGATCAGGCCCACGCGCAGTGGAAGGATCAGGATTCGGACTTCGCCGGGCTGGTCAATCTTTGGCGCGGCTTCGAGGAGCAGCGTCAGGCGCTGACGGCAAGCCCGCTGCGCAACTGGTGCCGGCGCAACTTCCTCAATTACCTGCGTCTGCGCGAATGGCGTGACTCCCACCGGCAGCTGAGCCTGATCTGCCGCGACTTGCAGCTGACGGTCAATAAAGAGCCGGCCGATTTCCCCAAGTTTCACAAGGCCGTTCTTTCCGGGTTGCTCAGCCAGATTGGCCAGAAAACCGAAGAGGGCGACTACATGGGCGCCCGTCAGCGGCGTTTCTGGGTGCATCCTTCTTCGGGGCTGGGCCGCAAGCGCCCGCAATGGATCATGGCCGCCGAGTTGGTCGAAACCACCAAGCTGTATGCGCGGATGGTGGCGAAGATTGAGCCCGACTGGATCGAGCCGCTGGCCGGCCACTTGATCAAGAAGAACCATTTCGAACCGCACTGGGAGAAGAAGCGCGGCCAGGTCGTCGCCTTCGAGCAGATCACGTTGTTCGGGCTGATTGTCGTTGGGCGTCGGCCGGTGCATTTCGGGCCGATCGATCCGGTGGTGTCCCGCGAATTCTTTATTCGCGAAGGCCTGTTGCGCGGTGAAATCCAGTCGCGGGCCCAATGCCTGAGCGCCAACACAAAACTGCTGGAGCAGCTTGACGAGCTGGAAGCCAAGGCGCGCCGGCGCGACATTCTGGCCGACGAAGAAACCCTCTACCGCTTTTACGACGAGCGTTTGCCGGCCGAGGTCCACCAGACCGCGACGTTCGACGCCTGGTACCGGATGGAGAGCCAGAAGAACCCGCAACTGCTGATCATGCGCGAGGAAGACGTGCTCGCCCGTGAAGCCAGCGAGGTCACGGCCAACCAGTATCCCGACACCTTGCGCCTGGGCGAACTGACCCTGGCGCTGACCTATCACTTCGAACCCAATCACCCCCGCGATGGCGTGACCCTGCGGGTGCCGGCGCCGTTGTTGCTGTCCTTGCCGGCCGAGCGCCTGGAGTGGTTGGTGCCGGGGCTGCTGGAAACCAAGTGCGTGGCACTGGTGCGCAACCTGCCCAAGGCGCTGCGCAAGAACTTTGTGCCGGTGCCGGACTTCGTCAAGGCCGCCCTGCAGCGCATGGTGTTTGCCGAGGGCTCTTTGCCCCAGGCGCTGGGCCGCGAATTGCTGCGCATGACCGGGGTTCGGGTGACTGACGAAGCCTGGGCCGAGGCCGCGCAGCAGGTGGAAAGCCACCTGAAGATGAACCTTGAAGTGGTCGATGCCAACGGCAAGTTTCTCGGCGAAGGACGCGATCTGGATGAGCTGACCGCGCGCTTTGCCGAGGCCGGCCAGGCTGCATTGGCGGTGCCGCAATCGGACAAAGGCCAACAGCCGGTTGAAGCCAAGGGTTTTGCTGCGGTAGCCGAGAAGACTCAACAGAAAATCGCCGGGCTCTCGATGACGGTGTATCCGGCGTTGGTAGAAGAGGGTGGTGCGGTCAAGGAAGGGCGTTTCTCCACCCAGGCCGAAGCCGAATACCAACACCGACGCGCCTTGCAGCGGCTCTTGCTGCAGCAACTGGCAGAGCCGACGAAGTTTCTGCGCAGCAAGCTGCCGGGTCAAACCGAACTGGCGCTGCTGTATCGCGATTTGGGCCGGGTTGACGCGCTGATCGAGGATATTCTGCTGGCCAGTCTGGACAGTTGCATTCTGGAGGGCGAAGCGAGCCTGCCGCGAGACGGCGCCGGGCTGCTGTCACTGGCGGAGCGCAAGCGCGGCGGTCTGACCGAGCATGCCGAGCGTCTGGCGAAGCTTACGCTGGAGATCCTCAAGCTCTGGCACGGGCTGCAGAAGCGCTTCAAGGGCAAGATCGATCTCGCGCAGGCGGTGGCGCTGAACGACATCAAAGGGCAACTGAGCAAACTGGTCTACCCCGGCTTCGTCCGTGAGACGCCTGCAGCGTGGCTGAAGGAACTGCCGCGGTATCTGAAGGCTGTTGAAATCCGTTTGGAGAAACTCGGCAGTCAGGCACAGAAGGACCGGGTCTGGAGCATCGAGCTTGGCAACCTGTGGGCGCAATACCAGACCCGCGCCGACAAGCATGCACAGGAAGGCAAGCGTGACCCTGAACTGGTGGTCTATCGCTGGTGGCTTGAGGAATACCGCGTCTCGCTGTTCGCCCAGCAACTGGGCACCAAGGTGCCGATTTCGGACAAGCGATTGAGCAAGCAGTGGAGCCAGGTTGAAGGGTAGGGTGTTTCGGCTGCATGAATGAGATTACCGGTCGGACAAGACTTGGCGATTGCCGAAGGTTGCAGATGCTGCCCGGATCAACGTAGGAGCGCGCTTGCCCGCGAATGGCGATTTTGCTGCGGCACACTTGTTGCCCGGTCCACCGCGTTCGCCAGCAAGCCGGCTCCTATGAACTTTGCGTTTCGCCGGCAAGCCGGCGCTTGCAGACTTTGCGTTCGCCGAAGGTTGCCGGTGTTGCCCTGATCAATTGTAGGAGCGCGCTTGCCCGCGAAGGCGATGGTGCTGCGGCGCACTTGTCGTCTGATCCACCGCGTTCGCCAGCAAGCCGGCTCCTACAGATTTTGCTTTCGCCAGATCAAGCCGGCGCCTGCAGGCTTTGCGTTCGCCGTAGATTGCCGGTGATGCCCGGATCGACTGTAGGAGCGCGCTTGCCCGCGAATGGCGATTTTGCTGCAACGCACTTGTCGTCTGATCCACCGCGTTCGCCAGCAAGCCGGCTCCTACGAACTTTGCATTTCCCAGCAAGCCGGCGCTTGCAGAATTTGCGTTCGCCGAAGTTTACCGGCGTTGCCCGGATCGACTGTAGGAGCGCGCTTGCCCGCGAATGGCGATTTTGCTGCAACGCACTTGTCGCCTGATCCACTGCGTTCGCCAGCAAGCCGGCTCCTACGAACTTTGTATTTCGCCAGCAAGCCGGCGCCTGCAGACTTTGCGTTCGCCGAAGGTTGCCGGTGATGCCCGGATCAATTGTAGGAGCGCGCTTGCCCGCGAATGGCGATTTTGCTGCAGCACACTTGTCGCCTGATCCACCGCTTTCGCCAGCAAGCCGGCTCCTACGAACTTTGCGTTTCGCCAAAGGTTGCCGGGGTTGCCCGGATCGGCTGTAGCAGTGCGCGGCGTGATGGCTGTGCGTAATAGCGCGAAAAACCGGCCGTTATGGCAAACTTCGCGGCTAAACTTCAAAGTGTCATCAATATCCGTCGTCCGCCAAGCGAGTCGCTGCATCGTTGCATTGGGACTGTAGTTCCAGATCAATCGCCGCCCATGCTTGTGCTGGCTGTTCAGCTGCTGCCGTCAACCAGCCGCTTTTATCTCAAGAGGAACGACCGTGTACGAAGTCGTGATCAGTGGCACCGGGCTTTTTACTCCCGCCAACAGTATTTCCAACGATGAGCTGGTGCAGTCTTTCAACACCTACGTGGCCCGGTTCAACGCCGACAATGCCGCCGCTATCGAAGCCGGAGACGTCACGGCCCTGACGGAATCCAACGCAGCGTTCATTGAAAAAGCCAGCGGCATCAAGAGCCGCTTCGTCATGGACAAAGACGGCATCCTCGACCCTCAACGCATGAAGCCGCGCCTGCCCGAGCGCTCCAATGACGAGTGGTCGATCCTCTGCGAAATGGGCGTAGCGGCAGCTCACCAGGCCCTCCAGCGCGCCGGCAAGACAGCCGCCGACGTCGACGGCGTCATCGTCGCGTGCTCCAACCTGCAGCGCGCGTATCCTGCGATCTCCATCGAAATCCAGGCGGCACTGGGGGTTCAAGGCTTCGGCTTCGACATGAACGTGGCCTGCTCGTCGGCAACCTTCGGCATCCAGACCGCCGCCAACAGTGTCAAGCTGGGCCAGGCCCGCGCGCTGCTGGTGATCAGCCCGGAAATCTGCACCGCGCACCTCAATTTCCGTGACCGGGACAGTCATTTCATCTTCGGCGATGCCGCCACGGCCGTGGTGGTTGAGCGTGCCGATCTTGCCACTTCAGCGCACCAGTTCGACATCGTCGGCACCAAGCTGCTGACGACCTTCTCCAACAACATCCGCAACAACTTCGGTTTCCTCAACCGCACCGCGGAAGAGGGCGAAGGCAAGCCGGACAAGCTGTTCGTGCAGGAAGGTCGCAAGGTGTTCCGCGACGTGTGCCCGATGGTTGCCGAGTTGGTGGCCGCGCATCTGGACGAGAATCAGCTGAACATCGCCGACGTGCAACGGTTCTGGCTGCATCAGGCCAACCTGAGCATGAACCACCTGATCGTGAAGAAGCTGCTGGGCCGCGATGCCACCGTGGAAGAAGCGCCGGTCATCCTCGACCGCTACGCCAACACCAGCTCGGCAGGTTCGGTCATCGCCTTCCACGAGTACCAGGACGACCTGCCAAGCGGCGCGCTGGGGGTGCTCAGCTCGTTTGGCGCGGGGTATTCGATTGGCAGCGTGATTTTGCGCAAGAAGTGATCTCACAGGCTCCGCTGTAAATTGTGGGGGTGAGCTTGCTCGCGAAGTTCTTTCAGCCTCCAGAGATGTGGTGGTTGGACTGGCCCCTTCGTGAGCAAGCTCACTCCCACAAGAACTGCGCCAGCTGCAAGAGAGGGAATATCTCGTGCAGTGGTGGGATCAGCACAAGATTCGCAGAGTCCACAAAAAAGCCCGGCGCTGCTCTGTCGGAACGGATGATGGGGATCCGGCAGGGCAACGGCGGGCTTTAGTGTTAGCGGCTTCAAACGGCAGAAGCACGCCGCTTGAAGCTTTTAACTTGTCGCTTGCAACTTGTGGCTTGAAGCTCGCTTTCTTAGAATTTCGCCAGCACGTCCAGCTGCAGCGTATTGGCATCCTGGTCGCGCGGCAGCGCCGACGTCGCAAAGTCTGCCTTGGTCAGGAAGTACGTCGCGCCGACAGCGAAGTTCTTGTCGATGTCGTAGGAAACGCTCAGCTTGTGGCCACGCGAACCGGTCGTGCCGTTGGCGAAGTCAGAGTCCGTGAACGCACCGACCACCGCATTACGCTGCGTGTCGCGGTAGTTGTAGTCCAGACCGAAACCGAACACCTTGGTCTTCACGCCCGCCAGCCAGGCGGTGTCTTCGTCGCTGTTCGTCGCGCTGTTGACCACGTACTGACCGTACAGACCGACCGGCACGGCGAACCCGGTCAGGTCCAATTGACCGAAGCCTTCGTACAGGCGGAAGTCCGTGGTGTTGTTGCCGTTGATGCTCAAGCCACAGAACGTCGTGCTGGTGCTCGCAGCGGCCGGATTACAGTCGTTGGAGTTTTCGTAGTTGTAGACCGAACCACCGACCGTCATTTTCACGTTATCGGTGATGGCAACGCGTGTGCCCAACTGCGCAGCGTTGAGGCGCAGGTCATTCTTGAACTGCGTACCTTCGCCGCTGATGTTGTCCTTGAGGGTGTAGGTACCGGCGCTGCCGAACAGCTCGAAACCTTTATTGATCGGCAGGCTGTAGGTGGCCGCCAGACCTTCAGGGTTGATGTCGTTGTCCCAGATGACGTCGCCTTCGCTGACCCACGGCTGGGCCATTTTGCCGCCAATCACGTGCAGGTTCTGGATGGCAGTCGGGTGGTAGTCGATAAAGCCCTGATCCAGCCACAGGTCTTTTTTGGTGAAGTAATCGTTCTGGTCAACGTTGGTGGAGTTGGCCTTGTTGTCGCCACCGGTGGCGATGCGAATGCCGGTGCTGACTTGCGGGTTGATATCGGTGTAAGCGCCCAGTCGCACACGAATGCGCTGACGGTTTTTATCCTGGCTGTTGTTCTGGTCGTCGATCTTGACCGTCTCTTGCCGAACGCGAACGTCACCTTTGAACTGAGTCTTGGCGGCCCACGCGACTTTTTGCTCGAAGGCCGAGAGCTCGGAGGACTTGGCAGCAGTGGCGGCGGCGATCTGGTCAGAGGTGGCTTTCTGGGCCTGCTGCTGAGCCAACTGATCTTTCGTCAGCTCGGTTTGCAACTCGGCATACTGGGCCGGGGAAATCGAGCCGTTGGCCTTGAGCATGTCGAGCAGTTTCGCGTCGACTGCGGCACTGGCCGGAACGCTCATGGCCAGCAGCACACCACCACACAGGGCTGCCGCAGTTTTCGTGGAAGCAAGACGCATATCAATCTCCGTAACTGAGAGGGATGACCGAATCATCCAGGGAACAACCGACCAAATTCGGGCGGGAACAAATCGGAGTTTTTAGAACGTCTGGCTCTAAAAACAGGCGCCAGTATTGCCAGCGTTTATGACGAAACAGTGGCTAAGTGATGTCATGTCGATGACATGTGAAAATTTCGTTGGACCTGCGGGCTAGAGCGGTGCCATGAGTAATTTCATGTGCAGAACGGATGAATAGGTGATACTGCGCCCACGTTGGCGCGACCTGGAGTGGTGGGATGTCGTTACACCGATTGGATAAGCTCTCTGACCTTGCGCCTGAACAGTGGGACGCCCTGATATCTGGCGATTCACCGTTTCTGCGCCATGCTTTTCTCAGTTCGCTGGAAGACAGCGGCAGCCTCGGGCCGCGCTCCGGCTGGCGCGCCGAGCATTTGCTGCAGTACGAGGGCGAGCAGCTGATCGCTGCGCTGCCGGCGTACCGCAAATGGCACTCTTACGGCGAATACGTCTTCGATCACGCCTGGGCGGACGCCTGCCGTCGCGCGGGTCTGGCTTACTACCCGAAACTGCTGGTGGCGGTGCCGTTCAGTCCGGTAAGCGGGCCACGCCTGTTGGCGAAGACACCCGAAGATGGCCGCGAACTGCTCGCGTGCCTGCCGGGGTATGCCCAGAGCGAGGAGCTGTCCAGCGTCCACGTCAACTTCACCGATCCGGTCGCCGACGCACTGCTCGCCGAACAGTCCGGCTGGCTGCAACGCATCGGCTGCCAGTACCATTGGCAGAACCGCGGTTACCGTGACTTTCAGGATTTTCTCGACGCGCTGAGTTCACGCAAGCGCAAGCAAATGCGCAAGGAGCGCGAGCAAGTAGCGGGGCAGGGCTTTGATTTCGACTGGCTCGAAGGGCAAGAGCTGAGCGAGGCGCATTGGGATTTCGTCTACGCCTGCTATTCAAATACCTATGAAGTGCGTGGGCAAACGCCGTACCTGACGCGAGAATTCTTTAGCCTCGTCGCCGAGCGGATGCCCGAGGCCATTCGTGTCGTACTCGCCCGGCAAGGTTCACGGCCGGTGGCGATGGCGTTCAGCCTGACGGGTGGCGACAGCTTTTACGGTCGCTATTGGGGCTGCCTGGCCGAGTTTGATCGGCTGCACTTCGAGACGTGTTTCTATCAGGGGATGGATTACGCCATCGCCCATGGTTTCAAGCGCTTCGACGCGGGCGCCCAGGGGGAGCACAAGTTGATTCGCGGCTTCGAGCCGGTGATCACCCACTCGTGGCATTACCTGGCGCACCCGGGATTGCGCGAAGCCGTGGCAGACTTTCTCACCCAGGAGCGCGCAGGGGTTCTGGCCTATGCCGAAGAAGCGCGTGGGGCGTTGCCGTACCGGCAGGTTGAGTAGCTATACAGAGCTCGGCGCGTTTGCGTACCAAACAGCGCGCCGGCGAATGCGGTCTGTCATTCACCACCAACGCAACTGAACAGACGCATTCCCCTGTAGGAGCCGGCTTGCTGGCGAACCGATTTATTGAGCCACATCAATGGTGAATCACGGACCGGGTTCGCCAGCAAGCCGGCTCCTACAATGTCGGTCACGATCACGATCACGATCACGGCTACGATCACGATCACGATCACGGCTACGGTTACGGTTACGGTCACCATGACCATGACCATGACCATGACCATCACCGTGCCGGCCACAGCCACCGTCACCGCCCGATCAATCCACCCCAACAAACCCGCCTGTCTGATGCGCCCACAACCGTGCGTACAGACCCTTGTGCGCAAGCAGCTCGGTGTGGGTCCCGCTTTCGGCAATGCGGCCGTTTCCAAGGACAATCAAGCGGTCCATCCGCGCAATGGTTGACAGCCGGTGCGCAATGGCAATAACGGTCTTGCCCTGCATCAACGTTTCCAGACTCTCCTGAATCGCCGCTTCGACCTCGGAGTCCAGTGCAGAAGTGGCCTCGTCCATGATCAGAATCGGCGCGTCTTTGAGCAGCACACGAGTGATGGCGATGCGCTGACGCTGGCCGCCGGACAGCTTGACGCCGCGCTCGCCGACGTGAGCATCCAGCCCGCTGCGGCCCTCGGAATCAGTGAGCAGCGGAATGAATTCATCCGCGCGGGCCTTGCGCATGGCCTCCCAAAGCTCCGCGTCGGTGGCGTCGGGTTTGCCGTACAGCAAGTTGTCGCGGATCGAGCGGTGCAACAGCGAGGTGTCCTGCGTGATCATGCCGATGTGCGAGCGCAGACTTTCCTGCGTTACGTGAGCAATGTCCTGATCGTCGATCAGGATTCGCCCGCCCTGAACGTCATACAGGCGCAGCAGCAGATTGACCAGCGTCGATTTGCCTGCCCCCGACGGCCCGATCAGGCCGATTTTCTCCCCCGGTTTAATGTCCAGGTTAAGCCCATGAATCACACCCTTGCTTGTGCCGTACTGAAAGTTGAGGTCTTGGAACTTCACCCCGCCGCGGTCGACGGCCAGCTTGGGCGCGGCGTCGCGATCCGTGATGCCGACCGGCTGAGCAATGCTCTGCAGACCGTCCTGAACCATGCCGATGTTCTCGAAAATGCCGTTGACTACCCACATGATCCAGCCGGACATGTTGACGATCCGGATGGCCAGGCCAGTCGCCAGCGCGATCGCACCCACCGATATCAACGATTGGGTCCACAGCCACAAGGCCAGGCCTGTGGTGGTGACAATCAGAATCCCGTTGAGGGTGGTGATGACCGTGTCCATCTCAGTAATGACACGGCCGGCCAGCTGGGTCTTTTCGGTCTGCTCGCTGATGGCTTCGCGCGCATATTGCTGCTCGGACTGAGTGTGAGCGAACAACTTGAGCGTGGTGATGTTGGTGTAGCCGTCGACGATGCGCCCCATCAGTTTCGAGCGCGCATCGGAAGAAATAACCGAGCGTGCCTTCACCCGCGGGACGAAGTACCACAGGGAAAGGACGAACGCGATGATCCAGCTCAACAGCGGGAGCATGAGGCGCCAGTCAGCCTCGGCGAACAGCACCAGGGCGCTGATCGAATAGATCAGCACGTGCCACAGCGCGTCCACCGATTGCACGGCCGATTCACGCAACGCATTGCCGGTCTGAACAATGCGCTGGGCGATGCGCCCGGCGAAGTCGTTCTGAAAGAAATTCACGCTCTGCTTGAGCACGTAACTGTGGTTTTGCCAGTTGATCATGCTGGTCATGCCGGGGCTGATGGTCTGGTGAACCAGCAGGTCATGCAGGGCGACGAAGATGGGCCGCAGAACCAGCGCGACGATGAGCATCCACGTCAGCTCGAATGCGTGCTCGCGGAAGAAATTCGGGTTGGGCGTACCCTGGGCCAGATCGATGATGCGGCTCAGGTAACTGAACAGCGACACTTCGATCAGCGCGCCAATCAGGCCAACCACCAGCAATGCAGCGAATGTCGGCCACACCTGCCGTAGGTAATACAGGTAGAACGACGAGACGGTGTTGGGCGGGGCGGCGCTGGGGGCTTCGCGGAAGATATCGATCAGCTGTTCAAAACGGCGATAGAGCATTGGCAATGACGCCCACGCTTGAGCGGGCTCTCCTTTCGATAGGGTTTGTATGCAGCGGCATGCGAGGAGCTTGAGGACAGTCCCCGAGTCAGACCGCGCGAAACCGCGATTGCTCAGGTTGATTCAAGCGGTCAGGCCCTGAAATGCAAAAGCCGGGCAGAGGCCCGGCTTTTGCGCTCAAGGCAGAGCTTAGTTCACGCGCTTGGCCGTCTTGATGAAGATCGGGTCCACGGGCACGTTCTGCATGCCGCCTTTGGTGCTGGTCTGGACGTTGACGATCTGGTCAACCACGTCCATGCCTTTCACCACCTTGCCGAATACTGCGTACCCGTAGTCGCGGGCACCGTGGTCGAGCATCGCGTTGTCGACGACGTTGATGAAGAACTGGCTGGTCGCCGAATTGACGTCCGAGGTCCGTGCCATGGCAACGGTACCGCGCACGTTGTGCAGGCCGTTGTCAGCTTCGTTCTTGATCGGGTCGTTGGTGTTCTTTTGCTGCATCTGCGCAGTGAAACCGCCGCCCTGAACCATGAAGCCCGGGATGACGCGGTGGAAGATGGTGTTGTTGTAGAAGCTGCTGTCGACGTATTTCAGAAAGTTCTGAGTGCTGACAGGCGCCTTGTCCTGATTCAGCTCGATTTCGACATCGCCGAAACTGGTGGTGAGCACGACATGAGGCGCCGGAGCGGCCATCAGATTTCCTGCGAACAACATGGCAGTGGCGCAGAGGGCGAGTTTCTTCAGCATGGGCAGTGTCCTGAAAGTAATTTCGACGGCGATAAAACAGGACGTAAGGGAACCACGTTTGCGCGGATTTGGACAGTGGGGACCTGCTAGTGGGACCGGTTTCAGTCGGGAAGGGGCCAACAATACGGCGCCCTTGTGGGACCGGCTTCAGCCGGGAAGGGGCCAGCGTGAACGCCGTCAATCTCGCGGTGTAACCCCTGGCGCATTCCCGGCTAAAGCCGGTCCCACAGAACAATATGGCGCATTCGTTGACCAGCTAAAGCCAGTCCCACTAGAAAGCGAGCGTTTCGCCAATGACACTTTCTTCAGAGCATCTGCTTGGGCCCTGGAAAGGGGGCGTCCAGCGGCGCAGTGTCAAAGCTCTGGATCAGATCGATAAGGATCTGCGTCGCAGGACCCAGCGGCTTGTCTTTGCTGGAATAAAGGTAAAACGTCGGATGCCGGCTGCCGCCTTTGTCCAGCGGCAGAATCTTCAGCACGCCTTCGTGGATCTCTCGCTCGATGATGTGGCGCGGCAGCCACGCAAAGCCCAATCCGCTGCTGACGAACGCAGCGGCCGTCGCCAGGCTGCCCACGGTCCAGCGCTGTTCGGCACCGAGCCACCCCACATCCCGGGGCTGATTACGCCCCGAGTCACGGATCACCACCTGCAACTGGCTTTCCAGATCCTGGAAGTTAAGCTCGCGCTGCAACTGGTGCAGTGCATGCCCGGGGTGCGCCACCGCAACGAACTCCACCTTGCTCATCTCATTGCCAAGGTAGCCCGGAATGCTGAAGCCACTGATGGCGAGATCGGCTACACCCTCCAGCAAGACTTCCTCCACCCCTGACAGCACCTCCTCACGCAAGCGCACGCGACAGCCGCGGCTCTGCGGCATAAAAGCGGTCAATGCCCGCACCAGCCGAGCGTTGGGGTAAGCGGCATCCACCACCAGACGCACCTCCGCCTCCCAGCCTTGTTCCATGTGGTGCGCCAGATCTTCCAGCTGGCTGGCGTTCTTCACCAGTTGCCGCGAGCGCCGCAGCAGCACCTCACCCGCCTCGGTCAGCACCGCTTTGCGGCCGTCAATGCGCAGCAGCGGCACACCGAGCTGATCCTGCATCCTGGCCACGGTGTAGCTGACCGAGGACTGCGAACGGTGCAGGGCCTCGGCGGCCTGAGCAAAACCACCGTGGTCGACAACGGCCTGCAGAGTGCGCCATTGATCAAGGGTCACGCGGGGCGCTTTCATCTGTCGCTCCTGTTGTCCTAAGCTGGCCGTCCCTGCATGGAGACTGCCGCATGAAAATAATCAGTTGTGTGCTGCTGGCGATGTTGCCGCTGAGCGCGTTTGCCTACCCGATCGATGTCGAAAAGAACATCAAGGGCGTGCAGGTCGACTACAACAGCCATGACGTCGCCTATGACATCGGCAACATCACCCTGAACAACTTTGGCGACGTGCCTGCCAAATGCAGCGTGGTCTTTCGAAACGGCCCGGAAGCGCCGCGTACACGCCGGGTTCAGGTCGCGCCCAGGAGCAGCACCGAAGTCACCGCGAAATTCACCCGCGACATCGTCAAACTGCGTATCTCTCTGAACTGCGAGCCGTTGTAAGGCCATGCCCGGCGTCGACGGAGCGTACTGCGCCGTCGTCGATAAAACAAATTCTTGAATGGGTTAGGGGTGATTTCCGTGCGCATTGATCGAGAGCGCTGCCACAACCTGCCATCCGTTGGCTGACGGCACATCCCGCCAAAGCGTCATTCAATCGTTAATCGCCCGTTAATCCTGCCGCGTGATCATCCTCTCGTTCATCGACACTCCATTGGCACTCGTTCGCTCCTGAGTGCATTGCCCGATCGACCCGCAGGATTGCGCCGGGTCATCGGGTTTTTTCTTTTACGGTCGCTGCTGCCGCGTTCACGGGCGGGCAACGCAGGCAACGTTGTGCAATGGACACGTCATGGGCCAAACGGCTAAGGTCGCCGCCTTCAAAAAAGGGGCAACCATGGGCTATCTACTTTTCGTGACGCTGATCCAGGCGTTCTCCTTCAGCCTGATTGGCGTTTATCTGGCCGGGCACGTCGACAGCTACTTTGCCGTGCTGTTTCGGGTGCTGCTGGCGGGGCTGGTTTTTATCCCTCTGACCCGCTGGCGTCGAGTAGAGGCGCCGTTCATGCGCGGCATGCTGCTGATCGGCGCGCTGCAGTTCGGCGTGACCTACGTCTGCCTCTACCTGAGCTTCCGGGTGCTGACGGTGCCGGAAGTCCTGCTGTTCACCATCCTCACACCGCTTCACGTCACGCTGATTGAAGATGCCCTAAATCGACGCTTCAACCCGTGGGGTCTGCTGGCGGCACTGGTCGCCGTGCTCGGCGCGGTCATCATCCGTTACGACCGGGTCGATCCGGATTTCCTGGGCGGCTTCCTGTTGCTGCAGCTGGCAAACTTTACCTACGCCGCAGGGCAAGTCCTCTACAAACATCTGGTGGCCCGCTATCCCGGCGATGTGCCGCATTACCGCCGCTTCGGCTATTTCTACCTCGGCGCGCTGGCGGTGGCGTTGCCGGCGTTTCTGTTGTTCGGCAACGCCCAGCGCCTGCCGGATGCGCCTGAGCAGTGGGGGGTTCTGCTGTTCCTCGGCCTGTGCTCAACCGCGCTCGGCATGTACTGGTGGAACAAAGGCGCCTGCCTGGTCAACGGTGCGACGTTGGCGGTGATGAACAACCTGCACGTGCCCGTCGGGCTGCTGATCAATCTGCTGATCTGGGGGCAAAACGAAGACCTGGGCAAGCTGTTTTCCGGCGCGCTGGTGATTGTTTTGTCGGTCTGGATCAGTCGGCGCGGTCTGGTCGAACGCCGAGCGGCAGTCTGAAACATCCGGGTTAGACACCCGCGTCAACGACATCAGCGGCGGTGATGTTAGCTATCTTCACGCTTGGTTTTTCATGTTGGGGTCGACCCATTAGATTGGCCCCAACGAAACGAGTTAACCAACTTACTACCCACTAAGCGGAGATTTAAAACATGAAAAAGTCCATCGCCTTCGGTTTCGCATTGTCCATCCTGGCCGCCGGTTCTGCCTTCGCCAGCCCTGAGCAGATCAGCCAACGCGCCATCGTTGACGCCTCCAGCGCCACGCTGCTGGACAGCAAAGTAGCCAGCAAAGACGCGGTCAAGCCGTTCGCCGCTCAGACTTCCGGCACTTTGACCGTTGCTGAAAACCGCAAGGAATTCGGTTCCAGCTACCAGCGTGACCGTTAATACTCTGGATGTTTGAATATCCAAAACATAAAAGCCCGGCAGACGCCGGGCTTTTTGTTGTTTGAATTAAAGTGCGGCGCGCTCACTCGTTTTTCGCGCTCGTCTGATAACAACTTACCTTCAACATCACTGGATGTTTTGCATTCGCAAGAAGGGAGCGAGTACCGCCAGTACTTGTTCTGGAGCATCCTCTGGCTGCAAATGCCCACCCGGCGTTGAGCTGCCTCTAACGTCAGTTGCCCAGCGCCGCCAGATGTCGATAGGTGTCGGGCGGTTATCAGCGTGATCGGCATCCGGCCATAGCACCAGCACCGGGCACCGCAGCTTTCGCCCTGCCGCGACGTCTGCTTCGTCCAGCGCAAGATCCTCATCCAGCGCAGACCGGTAATCTTCAATCATGGCCAGACGCACCGAAGGTCTGCGGAATGCTGCCCGGTAAGCCTCCATGGCTGCCGATTCGATCACCTCTCGACCCTCAGTAATCTTATTCAGCGCAAAATCAATGAATGCGTCCGGGTCAGCGGCCAGCAAGCGCTCGGGCAAGTCCGCCTGCTGACCGAGAAGAAACCAGTGGAAGGCTTTTGTAGCACCGCGAAAATCAATCAAGGCCAGTGCATCCAGCGTCGGCACCACGGCGAGGGAGGCGAAAGCGGTGATCCGCTCAGGGTGATCAAGGGCCATGCGATATCCGGCCCGCGCCCCTCGGTCGTGGCCGGCCACAGAGAATCGCTTATGTCCAAGCTTCTCCATGAGTGCGACCAGTGCGTTCCCGACGCGGCGCTTCGTCCATCGAGGTGTTGTTTGCGTGATCAGGCTCGATCCGTACCCCGGGAGGTCCGGGGCGATTACCGTATGGGTCAGCGCCAGCGCTGGTGCAATTCGCCGCCAGGCGATGTGCGTTTGCGGGTAGCCGTGGAGCAGGAGCACAGGTGGGCCATTACCCCCAATGACACCGGCGAAGCGAACTCCGCCTGCTTCCATGTCGAGTGGCCGGAAGCCACGATAAAAAGGTGTGGATGTTGAAATTGTCAGCTCGGACATCAGCCAGCCTCCTTGTCTGCTTTTAGTGACCCTGAGCAGCGGTCACAGACGTGTCCATGAACTGAACCAGATCCCGATTGAAGCGCGCGGCTTCTTCCAGGAACGGGGCATGGCCCGAGTTCTCGTACAGCCTCGTCTTGATGCGAGGGTTCAACTGCCTGGCACGGACGATGCTGGGCTGAACCTGAACCAGCTCATCCTTTTCGCCATACACCATCAGGACCGGCACGCGTGCCTTGGGCAGTCCTTCCGCCACCGCGACGGTCATTGAGGGCGTGGCGCGAGTCATTGGCCAGGAAGCCATGGCAGCATTGGATAACAGCAGCTCGAACGTGGTCGAGTCCGGCCGGGTGTTGAAGCAGAGCGACAGAAAAGTGCGCACGGCCTCCAGATGGGTTTTCAGCTCCTCGGACGCCAGGCCTGCATAGACATCAGGGTGGGAAGTGATGAGCGCAGCGTTAAGTTCGATGACGCCGTCGACGTACATTGCCCCGCCAATATCAGCGTCACCATAGGCTGCGAGATAATTCGACATGACCACTCCGCCTAATGACCAGCCGACCAATACCGGCTTCCTGGCGCCGGTAACCTTGAGCACAGCGGCCAAGTCATCGGCGTACCGGCGCCCGTCGGTATAGGCCTCGGTATGTTCCGGCTTGTCGGAAAGACCATGACCACGCAGGTCGTAGGTGATCATGCGATAGCGTTGCAGCTCGGCGCTGCTCGTTTGTTTCTCCCAGTTGAGTCGACTGCCCAACAGTCCATGAATGAAAACAATGGCAGGGCCCTGTGGATTGCCTGACTCTTGCACCGCCAGCTTGATGCCATCCGGGGAAGTCACGGTATAGCTCCGGTCTGCGGCCATGGTTAGCGAGGATAGGCCTCCCAACAGGACGACCGCACAGGTGCCGCGCAGCATTCGGGTAAATCGAGGGTAGTTCATGGGGGCTGCTTCCTGACTTCAAGGTTGGAGGCAAAGTCTAGGCAGGGTGGTCGGGACGTTCTATGATCCAAAAAGCTTCTTATTTGATTATCCGTCCTGTCGTGGTCCCTTTTTATGCATCCTTCTTCCAGTGCCCTTGTGAGTGAATTGCTGTCAGGCATGCGCTTGTTCGGCGTGCAGTTCCGCAGAATGGAAGTTCCAGTCTCTCAGGGCATTGGCTTCAGCAACGAAGTGGGCCGGGCTCAATTTCATTTTGCAGGGCGTGGACCCCTCTGGTTGCGCAGCCCGGGCGGCCATCTTCATCGGCTCGACACAGGGGATGCCGTGCTCCTTCCTCATGGAGGGGCCCATGCGGTATTGGCTTCTGAAAATGCCCGCGCCGCCGATGTGAAGCCCTTTGCTCTGGACGCCTTGGCCAGGGATGACGGCAGTGAAAAGTCCTTCGTGGATCAGAAGCGAGAGGGCCGCGCGCCGATTCTCTTCAGTTGCTGCATGACGCTGGAGCTCGGTGGCATGCAACCGCTCGTAGCAGCCATGCCAGAGGTGTTGCAGGTGAGTACCCTGCTTGAGTCATCACCCGAGATCCGCCCGATGCTTGAGGCGATGGAGCGTGAGTCGCTGACCCTCCAGGCGGGGCACATGGGAATCCTGGCGCGTCTGGCCGAAGTGGTCGCCGCCCTGATCGTACGAGGCTGGGTGGCCGGCGGATGCGGCGGCGCCTCGGGCTGGTTGAGCGCGTTACAGGATCCCCGACTCAGCAGGGCGCTGGTCATGATGCACAAACAGCCCGGCCACAGTTGGACAGTCGCATTGCTTGCAAAGGAAGCCGGGCAATCCCGCTCTGTGTTTGCCCAGCGGTTTTTCCTTGCAACCGGCGTCACCCCGCTTCGATACCTGACGGACTTGAGAATGCGTCTGGCTGTTCTCCGTTTGAGTCGCCAACGTCAACCGGTTGAAACCGTCGCCAGCGAGCTGGGTTACGGGTCATTGGCCGCGTTCAGTCGCGCGTTCAAACGCTCGGTGGGCATGTCCCCAGGGGCGGTGCGCGTCAGAAACGCGGAAGCATAGTAGTCAGACGCCTTCAGTCAATCGCTCGTTTGACATCTTCGCCAACCCCATCCGTAAATCCGCACCGCTCGGCTGTTGATAAACCCCCAGCCCGAACTCCGGCAGCACCGCCAGCAGGTAATCGAAGATATCCCCCTGAATCCTCTCGTAGTCAGCCCAACTGGTGGTGCGGGTAAAGCAGTAGATCTCCAGCGGCACACCCTGCGCCGTGGCTTCCATCTGGCGCACCATGCAGGTCATGTCCGGGTGGATGTCGGAGTGGCTTTTCAGGTACGCCAGTGCGTAGGCGCGAAACGTGCCGATGTTGGTGATGCGTCGGCGGTTGGCGGCCATTTCGCTGACATTGCCCTGCGCCTGGTTCCAGGCCTTTAGCTCGGCTTTTTTGCGGCCCATGTAATCAGTCAGCAGACGCACCTGCGTCAGTTTCTGCTCCTCTTCATCGGAGACGAAACGCACGCCACTGGCATCGATAAACAGGCTGCGCTTGATCCGGCGCCCGCCTGATTGCTGCATGCCGCGCCAGTTCTTGAACGACTCCGACATCAGTCTCCAGGTCGGAATCGAGACGATCGTCTTGTCGAAATTCTGCACTTTCACGGTGTGCAATGTGATGTCCACCACGTCGCCGTCGGCGCCGACCTGGGGCATTTCGATCCAGTCGCCTACGCGCAACATGTCGTTGCTGGTCAGCTGCACGCTGGCAACGAACGACAGCAGGGTGTCTTTGTAAACCAGCAGAATCACCGCCGACATCGCGCCAAGGCCGGACAGCAGCAATAGCGGCGATCGGTCGATCAACGTGGCAACGATGATGATTGCCGCGAACACGTACAGGATCATCTTCGTCAGCTGCACGTAGCCCTTGATCGAGCGGGTACGGGCGTGCTCGGTGCGCGCGTAGATGTCCAGCAACGCGTTGAGCAACGCGCCGATGGTGAGCATCAGGAAGAGAATGGTGAACGCCAGGGCGATGTTGCCCAGCACATGGTTGGCGGCGGGGCTAAGGTTGGGAACCAGGTTGAGACCGAACTGGATCACCAGCGACGGGGTGACCTGGGCCAGCCGATGGAAGACTTTGGTGTGCAGAAAATCGTTGAGCCAGAACAGCGCCGGCTGACGGCTGAGTGCCTTCATGGCATAGAGGATGATCCAGCGTGCCAGCCGCCCGAGGGCGAAGGCGGCGACGAGCAAGAGCAGCAAGCCGACGATGGTGCGCAGCATTGGCTGGTTCTCCAGCAGCGTCCAGATTTCCTGGGCGCGTAGCCAAAGCGAAGAGGTGTCCATGGGCGCTGCATCTCCTGATCAAAAAAGCGGGGCGCGATTAGAGCATTGTTGGGAAAGGGAGGGCAGTGCGGGGCAAATCCGGTAACAAAATAGGCCCTTTGAGCTAAAGACGCTCGGCGAATCGGGCTTAAACCGGTAACCTATGCGACTGTTTTTTTGTATTCCGCCGAGGTAACACCCGTGTTCTCCCAATTCGCCCTGCACGAACGCCTGCTAAAAGCCGTGGCCGAACTCAATTTCGTCGAGCCTACGCCTGTGCAAACAGCGGCCATTCCGCTGGCGCTGGAAGGGCACGATCTACGGGTGACGGCGCAGACCGGCAGCGGCAAGACTGCCGCGTTCGTATTACCGATGCTCAATCGTCTGATGGGCCCGGCCAAGGTGCGTGTGGACATCCGCGCAGTGATCCTGTTACCGACCCGCGAGCTGGCGCAGCAGACCCTCAAGGAAGTCGAGCGTTTCTCCCAGTTCACCTTCATCAAGGCCGGGCTGATTACCGGTGGCGAAGACTTCAAGGTTCAGGCCGCCATGTTGCGCAAGGTGCCGGACATTCTCATCGGTACGCCGGGCCGCCTGCTGGAGCAACTCAACGCAGGCAACCTCGACCTCAAGCACGTCGAGCTGCTGGTGCTCGATGAAGCCGACCGCATGCTCGACATGGGCTTCGCCGAAGACGTCGAGCGTCTGGCTGGCGAATGCGCCAATCGTCAACAGACCATGCTTTTCTCGGCCACCACCGGCGGTTCGGGTCTGCGCGAAATGATCGGCAAGGTGCTGAAAGACCCTCAGCACCTGCAGGTCAACAGCGTGAGCGAGCTGGCCCCGGGCACCCGTCAGCAAATCATCACCGCCGACCACAACGTTCACAAAGAGCAGGTCCTCAATTGGCTGCTCGCCAACGAGACCTACCAGAAAGCCATCATCTTCACCAACACCCGCGCCATGGCCGACCGTATCTATGGGCGTCTGGTGGCGCTTGAGTACAAAGCGTTCGTGCTGCACGGCGACAAGGACCAGAAAGACCGCAAGCTGGCGATCGATCGTCTGAAGCAGGGCGGCGTGAAGATTCTGGTGGCTACCGACGTCGCGGCCCGTGGTCTGGACGTCGACGGCCTGGACATGGTCATCAACTTCGACATGCCGCGCACCGGTGATGACTACGTTCACCGTATCGGCCGTACTGGCCGGGCGGGCGGCGAAGGTCTGGCGATCTCGCTGATCACCCACGGTGACTGGAACCTGATGTCCAGCATCGAGCGCTACCTCAAGCAGAAATTCGAGCGCCGCACGATCAAGGAAGTCAAAGGCACCTATACCGGACCGAAGAAGGTCAAGGCGTCGGGCAAGGCTGTTGGCGTGAAGAAGAAAAAAACCGATGGCAAAGGTGACAAGAAGGGCGACAAAAAGAAGGCCGTCGCCAAGGGGCCGACCAAGCGCAAGTCGGTGAATCGCCCGAAAGCCGAGTCTTTGGTCAGTCAGGACGGGATGGCGCCGCTGAAAAAGCGCGTCACGCGCCCGCCGGTCGCCGAATAACGCCGGTTTCTGCCACCGCCAGCCTGCTGAACGGCTGGCGCTCCGCTGGGTCACATCCACAGAGCATCAAGCCCGATGACCGGATGTCACGGGTATTGCCCTGTTGGCCCACTGGAGGTTGAGATATGTCCAAACGATACGACTGGGACGTGATCGAGCGTCTGTTGCACGACGTTCAAAACAGCGTCGCGAGCGCCGATGCATCAGAGGCGTCTGCCACCGAATTGAAAGCATTGTTGCTTGAACGTGGGTTCATTGCCGCTCACACCAGTGGTGCAGGCGGGAATGGCCAAGGCGCCAGCCTTACCCCCCGAGGCGCAAGCTTGCTGGCGATGATCGACAGCAGCATCCCGGGCAATGACCATCCGCGTCAGGTGCTGGATGAACAGGGCGATGCGCTGGATACGGCGACCTTTGATGAAGTGGCCTCCAAGGCGCAGATCGCCTGACTCTCAAAGCGTCCTGATCAGGACGCTTTTTTCATGCTCTTATAGCAACTCAGATCTGTGAAATCCTTGCGCACGTCGGCGATCTTGGTCAGCAGCTTCTGCCGTTGATCGTCGGTGCTCTGCGCCATCAAGTCTGTGATCAGCGAGATGGCCGCCTGCTCGGTGTGGTCGTAGGCCGTGCGGTATTCGGGCGTCCAGAAGGTCTGCCGGTCCTGCAACAGGCTGGCGATCTTCTGATCGAAGCCAGGAGCATTGCGCTGTTTGACTGCGGTCAGTAGCAGCGACTGCCAGTGCGCGCGGTTGTCGATCCATACGCGGTTTTGTTCGCCCAGGGAGGTCGACCACTGCACCACTCGCGCATGCTGTGCGGGGTTCAGCTTGCCTATCCAGGGTGTCAGCCTTTTCTCCATGCGTTCGGCACGATCGCGAATCTGCCGATCCAGTGGCTGGTCCACGTATTCGTCCTCATGCTTGCGCAGGTCCTTGGCGAACGCGGCCTGCATTTCGCCCACTTGCTGGTCGTCCAGCTGGCGAAGCAGCTCGACCGCCGATGGTGTGATTTCCTTGGAAAGGGTGGCGATGGCTTGCCGCGCTTCGGCGGTGCGCGCCTTGAGCTGGTCTTCGTTGACCTGGTTGTCCCGGACCATCGCTTCCAGGCGGTCCAGCCAGTCAAGGTAGCCGGGAATCTGGGTGGTGCAGTGCCAGCTCAGGTGCTCCTTCAGGCGCTCATCGAGCCAGTCTTTCTGCGAAGCGTTCATGTCCAGGTAGTCGTTGAGCGACCAGGGAATGATGAAGTCCAGATGCCGATACGTCAGACCGATCTGACTGCACCCCGCCAACAGCGCCAGGCTCAGCCACAGCGTAAAACAGGTCTTCAACACAATTCCCATGACAGCTCCTTGCCGGTTCGTCTCCCAGTTATAGAGCAAGTCAGGTCATGGCGGTTCAGCCGATCAGAAAAACGAGCGCACAACCTTGAGCGTGACCGTGCTTTCGCATTGGGTGTTGTGCCCGCTGTAGGCGCTGCAATCGGCGCCGGTCAGGCTTGAGCCGCTGTACATCAGGTTCATGTCCATGCCCAGCACAGGGCGCGACACGTTGAACGACCAGTCGCTGTAGGCGTTGACCACGCCGCCGCCGTCGATGATCGAAGGGGAGTCGAGCTGGTGATTGCCGTACTGCATGCGCAGGTCGAGGCCCAGCGGAATCACGCTGCCAAGGTCCAGGAACAACGTGCTGTCCTGGCGCCCGGCGTCGGTGCTGAAAGCGGTGCCGATGCGGCTGTCGAAGATGCGGAAGCCGGCATACAGCTCGTGGCTGTCGAGCTGATCGGTATTCGGGTAGCTGTAGCGGATGACGCCCAACTCATAACCGAGGGTTTTGTCGAACGGCTTTTTGAACCCCATGTAGGAGTCGACTTCCAGCGAAGTATCTGGCGCCAGTCCTGTGCTGGGTGACCATTGGCCGAAGTAGAAACCGCTTTCGTGAGTCAGGTCGAGCCCACCATGGAATTTTGAATCGCCACCACTCGGGGTGACCAGGCCCTGGGCCATGGTCCGGCTTGGCGTTGTGCCGAGCTTAAGGCTGAAGTCGCCCAGCTCGCGCTCGATCACCTGAGCGCTGGCGGTATGGTGCATAAGGGTGGCGCAGGCGAACACCGCACCGGTCCAACGGGTAAAACAGCGAGCATGGGGCATGCTTCACTCCTTTCAGGTTCAGAGGAGTGGGTCGGAGGTCTTTATCCAGAAGCCGGAAGGCCAGACAAGAACCGCGAGCTAGAGCGTCGCAAGGATACCGCTGATTGACGATCTCTCGCGACCATTGGTCGATTGGATGCAGATGCGTCGAAAAAGGCGATCAGTTTCCGGGGGAAACCAGCTGATTGACGACGATCAGCGCCTGGGGGAACGAGGGATAGCCACTCGTGGCCACGTCCAGCTTGTCGTACCTGGCACGGTAGGCGCTGGCCTTGTCCGGGTCTTGCGTTCCAGCGCGTTGCGCCAGGAGCGCGATGGCCAGCGGGTAGTTGGCGTCGGCAGCATCGTTGAGCTTGTCATCCGCCAGCGCCGGGCTGGCATTCTGGCGCACCAGCAAGATCGCCTGATAAAACGCCGCTTCGCCCGTCGTGTCATCCCGGGCTGCCCGCTCAAGCAATGCGCTGGCGAGCTCGTCATTCTCCGGGCGACGCTCGTTGAGCAGCAGCTTGGCCTGGAGCATGTCGTTCTGATACAGCAGATAGTCAACACGACAGGCACTGCCCGCCTGGCTGGTGTCACAACCGTGAGTCGCACAGCCCGTCAGCCCGAGGCTTAACAAGGCACCGATGATCATCCGTTTGTTCATGACTGTTTTCCGCAGAGACGTCAGCAGATCAGTGCATCGTCCGTTCATTCGCCATGGTCGTGCACAGTGCTGCGAAGAGGCAACAAGGTGCGCCGTGTGACAAAAAGAGTAAAGCAGAGCTCTGTGAAGCGAGGAGCGATGGACCTGGCGCCTTGTGATCAAAGCGCCTGGATGTCGACCGCGGAGGCGGGAGAAAATTTACTTTTTGCCGAGGGAGATCTGCTTGGACGGGCCGAAGGTCTGGCCGCTGACACCTTTGGCGATTTGCTGGATCTCGCCACCGGATTTCAGAAAAGCTGCAATTTGTGCGTTGATCGAATCGCTGGTTTCAACGGCAGGAGCTGGTTTGGCTTTCGAATTGGATGCTTTTACACGCATGGCTGCAATTGACCTATATAAATTTAATACGGCCGGCCATCCTATCGGAATCAGGCACAAATTGCTTGGTAATTATCGGGCGACCGGACAGTGGGGAATGAATAATTCCCGGGCAATCTGGTTGTGATCACACGACTAAATGCCTGTTTTAATTGCATTGTTTGACTTTGGAGTCAGGCGGAAGCGCACAGGCGCTCACCTTCTGAGCAGATTCGATAACCTGACGAATGGCCTTGGCCAGCCTTGGTCACGGCAAGCGGCATGAGCGGCGCTTCATTTATTGTGGTCTGGCCGAAGGGACCGCACAGCCATGTCAAAGGGCGAAGCCAAACGCAGGCGGGAATTCGGGTAGAATGCCGCCGACGTAACGAGGGTATCTGCACATGGCTTTAGTCGGGCGCTACAACAGTTTGCAAGTGGTTAAACACACCAACTTCGGTTTATATCTGGACGGGGCACAGGACGGCGAGATATTGCTGCCCAATCGATATATTCCCAAAGACATTCCCAGCGAAGATGAAGACTGGCTCAATGTTTTCATTTATCTGGACAGCGATGACAAATTGATCGCTACCACCGAGAAGCCAAAAGTTCAGGTGGGCGAATTTGCCAGCCTCAAAGTGGTTGAGGTCAACAGCATTGGTATCTTTCTGGACTGGGGATTGCCCAAGGATCTGCTGCTGCCGTACTCGGAAGAAAAGCGACCGTTGAAGGCTGGTGATTACTGTGTCGTGCACGTCTATCTCGACAAGCACACCCGGCGGATCACGGCGACCACGCGTCTGGATCGTTACCTGGATAAAACGCCGGCCAACTACACAGTCGGTCAGGAAGTCGATTTGCTGGTGGCCGAAGAGACCGCGATGGGCTTCAAGGCGATTATCAATAACAAGCACTGGGGCCTGATTCACAAGAACGAGGTGTTCAAGTTCCTGCGTCCGGGTAAACAGGAAAAAGGCTTCATCAAGGAAGTGCGCAGCGACGGCAATATCAGCCTGAGTCTGCAGCCGGTGGGCGAGCAGCTTGCCAGCAGCCTGAACGCGCAGATCCTCGGCAAGTTGCGCGACAACAACGGTGTGTTGCCGGTCAGTGACAAGAGCGATCCACAGGTCATCAGCAACCTGTTCGGGGTCAGCAAAGGCAACTTCAAGAAAGCGATCGGCGCGCTGTACAAACAGGGCCAGATTGTCATTCACGCTGACCGCATCGAGCTCGTCTGACGTCATAGCGGACCGCAGCGCCGGAGAGACCGGGCTGCGGTTTTTACATCATTTCCCGCTGATTAATTCTGCACGAAAGCAGCGAAGCTCAGGTTCGCGCCGTTCGGGCGCATGTCCTTCAAGTACGAATCCTTGTCTGCCGAGAGCTCCAGGCTCACGGTGGATTTGCGCTTGCCTTCGTTGCGGATGACCACGCCGTCTTTCTGCTCGCGCAGGAACTTGGTTGTCACTTTGAGGTGAATCAACTCGTCGGTGGCCGGTGTGTGCAACAGCAGGTGCAGCCACTCGTACTGACCCACTGCCAGGCGGCTCATGGGCAAGTCGAACCACCAGATATTGCGCTTGGGGTCGAGAACCGCGAAATGCGTGTTGTTGGTGCCGAGCACGGCGCCGCCGAGCTGTTCGTTACGGCGGGCAATGGCCTGCTGCTTGTCGAGTTTCATAACATTCCTGAATCGCTGTCTCGTCAACCGGGGCCAGCGCCATTGAGCGCGTCCGGTTCGGTCGGGCATTCTCCGAGGTTCCGGGGCAAACATAAAGTCAAAATTGGTGCAGGTCGCCGTCTTGTCTCCAGCTATCACCCGACCGTTGCAGTGCCCGCAATGTTCACGGCAGGCAGTGAGATGCAGGAACACGCTTGCCCGCGAATGCTTCATTTCAGGCGATACATGCGCTGGGCCTGGAACGCCTTCGCGGAAAACCGCGCTCCTGCAGGGCCCGGATCAATAGGCGGACATTCATAATGGGAGTCGCCGGATTCGCGGGCTGAGCAACCCGCCGTGACCTCCAATCAATCCGTTTGAGAATTCATTGAACCTCTGATCGCAGGCTTCGGTCAGTTCTAGTGTCGAGACAATGACATCCTATTCTCACCCTGGAGTGAACCCTATGAGCAGCACCGGCGATAAAGTCAAAGGCATGGCTAACGAAGCAGTGGGCAACATCAAGCAGGGCGTCGGTAAAGCCACCGACAACGACAAACTGCGCGCAGAAGGCAAGGCGCAGGAAGTCAAAGGCGAAGCCCAGCAGACTGTTGGCGACGCAAAAGACGCCGTGAAGAAAGGCGTAGACAAGGTCTAAATCCCTTGCGCCGGTGGCTGTAGGGCTCCCGGCGAGCTGATTTGAATCACCGTAACGGCCATCCTTTGATGGCCGTTATTGTTTGTGTCACCGGTAGCTGGAAACTCAACAATGCTGGCCAACCGGGAAGGCTAAGGGTAAAAAGCCGGGCACTGCGGGCGGCCGACGGAATTTCAACGCGTTTGCCTGCTCGTATGCTTAGCGCCTGTAGATGCGTTCGAATTGAAAAATAGGCTTGGGCTACATCTGTGTCGCGAAGGAGACGCCATGATATTCCCGGAATTGCGCCAGCTCAGTGTCAAAACAGTGTTGGTCAGAACGGTCAAAGAGTTTCTCGATGACGAGATGTCGACGTACGCCTCGGCACTGGCCTACCAGATGCTGTTTTCGTTGTTCCCCTTCCTGTTGTTCCTCATCGCCCTGATCGGCTTTCTGCACCTGCCGGACTTTTTCAGCTGGTTGCGACTGCAATCCGAGCTCGTGCTCCCGCCGCAGGCGCTGGACCAAGTGAACCCGGTCATTGACCAGCTGCAGCAGTCCAAAGGCGGCTTGTTGTCGATCGGTATCGTCATCGCCCTCTGGACCGCCTCCGCCGGTGTCAGGCTGATGATGAGCGCAATGAATGCTGCGTATGACGTGGTGGAAGCCCGTCCGGCCTGGAAGCGCATTCCATTGTCGGTGTTCTATACCATCGGCATCGCCGGCATGCTGCTGACCGTGGCGGCGTTGATGGTGACAGGCCCGCAGGTCATGAACTGGCTCGCTGCACAGATCGGCATGGAAGATTTCATCGTCACGTTGTGGACGATCCTGCGCTGGCCGCTGATTATCGTGCTCCTGATGGTGGCAGTTGCAATCATGTATTACGTGATGCCGGACGTTAAACAGAGCTTCCGGTTCATCACCCCGGGCTCGGTCCTGGCGGTGGTGGTGTGGATCCTCGCGTCGCTGGGATTTGCCTATTACGTGAAGACCTTCGCCGATTACAACGCGATGTACGGCAGCATCGGGGCGATCATCGTCTTGCTGTTGTATTTCTACATCTCGGCAGCGGTATTGCTGCTGGGCGCAGAAATGAATGCGGTGATCGAGCACATGTCAGCCGAAGGCAAGGACAAGGGCGAGAAGGAAGAAGGCGAGCGTGACACCGTGGCCAATGTGGAGACGGTGCACATCAAGCAGCACGTATCCGGGTTGGGCCGTGACCATAGCCATGATCACGATTACACGCCTGTGCCGCCGACGCTGAAGACCGATAAATTTTGATAACGCTGGCGGCAAGGGTCCGGTTCCCGGGCCCTTGCCCGTTACCCGTCACATAGGTCCCGCAATGATTCGTGAAATTCTGAAAATGGGTGACGAGCGTTTGTTGCGTATCGCACCGCCTGTCCCTGAATCGATGTTTGGCTCCCGGGAGTTGAAAACCCTCATCGAGGACATGTTTGAAACCATGGAGAGTGTCGGCGGCGTGGGTCTGGCCGCCCCGCAAATCGGCATTAATCTGCAGCTGGTCATCTTCGGCTTCGAGCGCAGTGAGCGTTACCCCGATGCAGAGGCGGTGCCGCAGACCATTCTGCTCAACCCATTGATTACGCCGCTGGAGCAGACGCTGGAGGAGGGTTGGGAAGGCTGCCTGTCAGTGCCCGGCCTGCGCGGTGTAGTGGATCGATACGAGCACATTCGCTACGAAGGCTTCGACCCCGACGGCCATCGCATCCAGCGCGAAGCCCGAGGGTTTCATGCGCGCGTTGTTCAGCACGAATGCGATCACCTGATCGGGCGCTTGTATCCTTCGAGGATTACCGACTTCAGCCGGTTCGGGTTTATCGAAGTGTTGTTCCCGGGGATGGACCCGAACAGCGACGAATGAAGGCCAAAAAGACGCAGAGCTCTACCAGGACGCAGACCCCTTGTAGGAGCCCGCTTGCCCGCGAATGCGGTGGATCAGCCGCCATTGATGCCAATGACCCACCGCGTTCGCCAGCAAGCCGGCTCCTACGGATCTGGGGCAGCTGCAATTTCTAAAAACGACGCAGAGCCTTAACACGACGCAGACCCGGTGTAGGAGCGCGCTTGCCCGCGAATGCGGTGGGTCAGCCGCCATTGATGCCAATGACCCACCGCGTTCGCCAGCAAGCCGGCTCCTACGGATCTGACCTGACTTCAAAAATTTGAATAATCATTGCCAAATCTTGGACCGGCTGCACCTCTCAAAAATGACCCAAAACCGGTGTAGGAGCTCGCTTGCCCCCGAATGCGGGGTGCCAGCCGCCATTTATGCCAATGACGCCACCGCGTTCGCCAGCAAGCCGGCTCCTACGGATCTGGGGCAGCTGCAATTTCTAAAAACGACGCAGAGCCTTACACGACGCAGACCCCTTGTAGGAGCGCGCTTGCCCGCGAATGCGGTGGATCAGCCGCCATTGATGCCAATGACCCACCGCGTTCGCCAGCAAGCCGGCTCCTACGGATCTGGGGCAGCTGCAATTTCTAAAAACGACGCAGAGCCTTAACACGACGCAGACCCCTTGTAGGAGCGCGCTTGCCCGCGAATGCGGTGGGTCAGCCGCCATTGATGCCAATGACACCGCGTTCGCCAGCAAGCCGGCTCCTACGGATCTGACCTGACCTCAAAAATTTGAGTGATTGTTGCCAATTCGTGCACTGCCCGCACCCTCTCAAAAGTGACGCAAACTGGTGTAGGAGCGCGCTTGCCCGCGAATGCGGAGTGCCAGCCGCCATTGATGCCGATGACCCACCGCGTTCGCCAGCAAGCCGGCTCCTACAGTCGACACTTATTCAAGCGCGTTACTGCCGTGATCTTCATTCCAGCGCGCTCCCGCAGGTGATCTATTAAACCGCACCCATAGTTCAAACGCGGACGAAGGCAATCAGCTGTTTGCTCTGTCGGTAGCGGGCGAGTCTTTCAGCGAGTGGTGGTGGCAGGTCGGTTGCCTCAGCAAAGCCAAGCCGCTGATAGAACTCGCCAAGTTCGGGTTCGCAAAATAACCAGACATCGCCATTCGTTGCTGCCAGGGCCGCCGCCACCAGGCCCGCGGCGACGCCGCGTCCGCGCTCGGCCGGTGCGACGAAGAGCCCGGTCAGCCAGTGCCCATCAGCAACAGGTGTCAGGCACAGAGCGCCGACAATCTCGGAAGTGCGCGCAACCCACAGCTGCGCCTCGCCTCTGGCGCGCATGGGCGAGCGATGCGCTCGGTAGAATTTCGCCAGCATCGGGCGCTGCAAGTCGGGAAGTGGCAGAAACAACATGGCGGGCATGTGCTGTATCAGCGGAGGATGGCGCATGGTTCTACCGTCATAACCATTTGGTCTACAAGTTTTTTCCGAGCCGTTGCACAAGGGTTTATCAGCCCGAATGCAGGAACCGGCAATGCCCAACTACCTGGACGACGCGCAGCGCGAAGAAATCGTGCGCTTGCGTGCAAGCTTTACAGGCCGCACGGAATGGCCGACATGGTTGTTGCTGGTCGGCGTGTACACAGGCTGGCCAGCGTTGCTGCTTGCCAGCCCACACTTGGGGGCGTGGCTGAGCACGCTGTTGATGATTCCCCTGCTCGTGCTGTGGATGTCGGTGCAGCATGAGGTCCTGCACGGCCATCCGACGCGCTCGCTGAGATTGAACAAAGCGCTGGGCTACGCGCCGTTGGCGGTCTGGTACCCGTACACCCTTTACCGTGACACGCACATGCAGCATCACCGTGATGAAGACCTGACTGTGCCCGGTCGCGACCCGGAAAGCCGTTACCTGAGCGAGTTGCAGTGGAAGCAGACCGGCACCTTGATGCGCGTCCTCCGCTGGCTCGACAAGACCCCGCCGGGGCGTCTGGTGTTCGGCGTGCCATTGGCCCTGAGCAGCCTGTTCGTCGGCGAAACCCGGCGGTTGCTGCGAGGCGAGCGTCAGGCGTGGCTCATGTGGTCGACCCATGGCTCCTTCTTGATCCTGATGTTCACGTTCATCGAGCGTTACAGCGCGATGTCCGCAGTGCATTACCTGCTTTTCTGCAGCGTGCCGGCGCTGGCGGTATCGATGGTGCGTTCCTATTACGAGCATCGCCCTGGCGAACAACCTCAGGAGCGCACCGTGATCAACGAAGCGTCGTGGCCATGGGCGTGGCTGTTCCTCAATCTGAACCTGCATCTGGTGCATCACGATTTGCCCGGCTTGTCGTGGTATCACATGCCCCGCGTGTACCGGGCGCGGCGTGAGCAATGGCTGGCGCGCAGCGGCGGGTTTCTGGTGGCCGGTTACGCTGAACTCTTTCGTCGCCACAGCTTCAATCCTATCGACAGTCCTCAACATCCCTACGTCTGAAGCGGAAACCAGAACATGCAAACGGGCTTTGCCGAACTCCTGATGTACGTGGCCCCGCAACGCATTCAGCAGGCGCAACACCAGTGGCTGCAGCAAATAACCCGAATCCTCGGGGTCGGGCGACTGGATGCGCAGGCTGCGGGGCTGGCGTCGGACCTCATGGCGCTGTGGCTGTCGCCGCAACTGCTGCTGACGCAAACCTGTGGCTATCCGCTGATGACGGCGCTGCGCGGCAAGGTCCAGGTCGTTGGCCGTCCTGTTTACCAGTTGCCTCACAGTAACGAAGGCGCTCATTGCAGCCTGTTGGTCGCGCGCGCGGACGATTCTCGCCAGACCCTTGAGGCGTTCCGCGGCAGCCACGGACTTGTTAATTCCCGGGACTCAAACTCCGGCATGAACCTGCTCCGTCACACCTTGGCGCCGCTCCAGCGAGAAGGGCGGTTCTTCGCCGATACCACGCTCACCGGTGGCCATCGCAACAGCCTTGCCCGGATCAAGGCGGGCGAGGGCGACCTTGCGGCCATTGACAGCGTCACGTTCGACTACCTGGCCCGCGACGAAAGCGATGAAGTCGCCGGCCTGAAAGTCGTTGCTCGCACGGCGCCCGGACCTTGCCTGCCCTACATCACCCGCCTGGGTGCCGACGCAGCGGCCATCCGTCTGGCAATGAATCAGGCATTGCTCGAACACCCGGAGGTCGCGGCGGCATTGGCGATCAGGGAAGTGCTGCCTGCGAGTGAAGCCGACTACGAGGTGTTGCTCGATTACCAGCGCCAGGCGGCATCGCTCGGCCTGCATGAGGTCTGATTATTCCAGAACGGTCTATCAGTTCGCCTTTTAGGTATTTTTACTGCATAACTGCGCTTGCTAGGATGCCCCCAACAAACTCCCGACGACACGACTCAGGGCAGGGGATGTTCGATGACCGGTGCCGATCCTACGCATAGCAACTATGTAAGCGAGCTTTTTGCCCAGCACCACGGCTGGTTGTGTCTGCGCATTCGCCGTTGGGTGGACAGCGTGCAAACCGCCGAAGACATCGCGTCCGACACCTTCCTGCAAGTGCTCGCTGCACCCAACGTTGTGCCGATCCGTGATCCGCGTGCGTTGCTGACCACCATTGCTCAACGCCTGGTCTATGAGCACTGGCGGCGACGTGACCAGGAGCGCGGCTACCTGCAAGGAGTGTCCCAAGAGGCCTCGGTTTCTTCCGCATCGGTAGAAAGCCATGCGGCCACGCTGCAAATTCTTGACCGCCTGGACCGCCGCCTCGACCGCCTGCCAGTGAAGATCAAATCGACCTTTGTGCTGTCACGGCGCGGCGGTCTGACCTACCCTGAAATTGCCGCGCACCTGGGCATTTCGCGGCGTTCGGTGAGCGACTACATGGATCAGGCTGAAACCTGTTGCCGCCGCGCTTGTCTGGAGTAAGGCGTGCGCTGTGCCCAACCGAACGAGCTTCCCCATCCCTGAGCGACGAGAGACCTCATGACACCAATCAAAAAACTGCTGGGCGGCTCGCTGCTGGCACTGGCGGCCCTCACCGGCTCGGCGCACGGCGCAGACAAAACAACGCCCATTCATTTCGGGGACATCACGTGGGAGAGCGGCAGCCTGATCACCGAAATCCTGCGCACCATCGTGGAGAAGGGCTACGGGTATCCCACTGACAAGCTGCCGGGTAGTACGGTCAGCCTGGAAGCGGCGCTGGCGAAAAACGACATTCAGGTGATCGGCGAAGAGTGGGCCGGTCGCAGCCCTGCGTGGGTCAAGGCCGAGGCGGAAGGCAAGGTGCACGGCCTGGGCGACATCGTCAAAGGCGCGACCGAAGGCTGGTGGGTGCCGGAATTCGTGATCAAGGGCGATCCGGAGCGCGGTATCAAGCCGCTGGCGCCGGACCTGAAATCGGTGGCGGACCTGCCCAAGTACAAAGACGTGTTCAAGGACCCTGAGTCCCCGGACAAGGGCCGCTTCCTCAACAGCCCGACCGGCTGGACCTCGGAGATCGTCAATACGCAGAAGCTCAAGGCGTACAAGCTCAACGACAGCTACGTGAACTTCCGCACCGGTTCCGGCGCGGCGCTGGATGCGGAGGTGGCGTCGTCGATTCGTCGCGGCAAGCCAGTGCTGTTTTACTACTGGTCACCGACGCCGCTGCTCGGTCGCTTCAAGCTGATCAAGCTTGAGGAGCCGCCGTTCAACGAAGCCGCCTGGAAAACCCTCGCCGACGCCAGCAACCCGAACCCCATCGGTTCGAGTTCTCTGGCTGCGCACCTGGCCATCGGCGTGTCGGAGCCGTTCCGCCAGCAGTACCCGGAACTGGTGAGCTTCTTTGAAAAAGTCGACCTGCCGATCGACCAGTTGAACAAGACCTTGGGCGAGATGAGCGAAAAGCGCCAAGAGCCATCCGTTGTGGCGAAAAGCTTCTTGAAAGACCGCCCGGACGTCTGGTCCAAGTGGGTACCTGCGGACGTCGCCAAGAAGGTGACGGCGGGCCTGTAAGCGGGGGCCGTTCAGGCTGAGAGGCGAGCGTCATGGTCACTGATTTGCCTGAACGCGCCAATGTGGAAGCGGCTGATACCTTGCTGGAGACCGAGCGGCTAATGCTGCGCCGGCTCACACCGGATGATCGTCCGGCGCTGGCGCAGATACTTGGCGATTCCGAGGTCATGCAGTATTCGGTGGCCGGGGTGTTGTCGGAAAAGGCCACGGGTGAGTTCATCGAGTGGTGTCAGTATTCCTACCAGCAACACGGCTTTGGTCCCTGGGCAATGGTGGAGAAATCCAGCGCTGCGCTGGCCGGCTTCTGCGGTCTCAACGCCGAGCGCGTCGATGATGCCGATGAAATCGAGCTTGGTTATCGGCTTGCGCCGGCATTTTGGGGCAGGGGATTGGGCACCGAAGCCGCCCGCGCCGCGCTTCGCTTTGGCTTTGAACAGCTCAACGTGGCGTCGGTGATCGCCATCGTCCAGCCAGCCAATGTCGCCTCGGTGGCTGTGATCCAAAAGCTCGGGTTCGGTGGGTATGTCCATAGCCAGTATCATCGCCGGGCAGTCAGGATTTACCGCATGACGGCATTGCAATGGGTATCAGTGAGTAGCAAGCCGCTTTAGCGATGCCACTTCAGCTTTCCCGGCTAAAGCCGGTCCTACAGTGTGCAATCAGTGTGCAATCAGTGTGCAATGCTCACGCTGCCGACTCCGCACAGCGCACTTTTGTGGGATCGGCTTCAGCCGGGAAGAGCTTTACGCGCCTCTGTGGGACCGGCTTTAGCCGGGAAGAGGCCGTTTCGTCCGATACATGACCCACGGCACTGACGTTAGCCGACAAAAGGCGGTCAGAGCGTTGATCACACTGAAAAGTCGCCGGGAGAGGACATGGAATATCGCAGATCGACAGCGCTGACGTTGCCACGCGCAACGCGGGCACTGGCGCTAATGGGCGCGATACTGCTGCCTTCAATCACCGTCGCCGCAGACGTCACGCCAGCACCGGCAACGGATTCCGCGCTGACCTTCGTCCAGGACCGGCATTTGGGCGAAAGCCTGGGCTGGCTCGGCTACCAGGTCGCGTCGCACACCGTGACTTTCGCCACCATCGTCGAGGCCGTTGGCCGCACCAAAGCGCAGGAAATCGTGCAGGACGAATTGCAAAGCCTGCAGCCCAACTACCAGCAGGAGTGGGACCGCAACCTGGCGGCGGCCTACGCTTCATCGTTCAGCCCCGAAGAGCTGCAAGCGCTGGATGCCGCAGACCCGGCGCCGGACGTAGCGAGCAAATTCCGCAACAAACAGCGCGATGTCGGCGCGGACATGAAAGACCGCTCCAGCGATCTGCTCAAAGTTTACGTGTCCACCGCACTGGACAACGCGCTGAAAAAAGCCAAGCCTTGAGTGCACGCCTTTCTCAGGCGTTGCATCGTCGAATACCCCCGTCACCCAGCAAGGAGAGACCATGGACCCATTTATGCAAGCGGCCATTGAAGAGGCGCAAAAAGGCCTGGCCGAAGGCGGCATTCCCATCGGCTCGGTCATCGTCCACGACGGCAAGATCATCGGCCGCGGCCACAACCGCCGGGTTCAGGAAGGCAGTGCCATCAAGCATGGCGAAATGGACGCGTTTGAAAACGCTGGCCGCCAGCCTGCCCGGGTTTATCGCGAGGCAACGCTTTACACAACCCTCTCGCCCTGCGCCATGTGCAGCGGTGCCATCCTGTTGTACGGCATCCGCAAGATCATCGTCGGCGAGCACGAAACGTTCATGGGGGAAGAGGAGCTGCTCAAGTCTCGCGGCGTTGAGGTGGACGTGTTGCATGATCCGGTTTGCGTCGGCCTGATGCAGCAGTTCATCGCCGACAAGCCGGAGCTGTGGAACGAGGACATCGGCGAGTAGGCTACGGCTCAGGCTTCAACTGCGCCGCGCCGAACAACTCCACTTGCTGTAACTGCCCGTCGCGCTCGATCAGGCGCAACGGCGCGGTGCCGCCGGGCATGACCACCTCGATCAACCCCGCTTGCACCCACCCGCACAACCACGCGGCTGACGCAACGGCGCTGGCGCTGGTACCCGAAGATGCCGTCGGGCCTTCGCCTCGTTCAAACACCCGCGCGGTGATGCGATTTGCACCCGATTGCGCGGCCCATTGCAGATTGATTCCGCCGGGGCAGGGGTCGCCGTCGCCTGACGCGCCGGCGACGAAGGCAATTCGCGTCAGTGCTGCATTCAGCTCAGCTTCGTGCAGATCCTCGAAGCCTGGCAGGTCGCTGGTCTGACTGACCAGCGTGACGCAATGGGGATTGCCGACCCGCACAAACACGCTGCTGTGCCAGGCCGGGTTCAGGGCGGCCAGCCGTTCGACCCGATTGACCTCGCGCGTGTTGAACGTCGCGGTGCCGACCCCATCTCCAGTGGCGCCCACGGCGTGTGCGCCAAACCCCGGTGCGCCGATGTTCAACCAGAAGCCGCTGGCTCCGTCGAGCAGTGCAGGGGTCACTTGGGTGGGTACGGGGCTGACCGAGCCCGTGTTGTCGTGATGCACATTCAAAATGAACGGCTCGGTGCCGGTGATTCGGCCTGCATCCGTCAGTGATTGCGCGAAGATGGTCAGCCCGTTGCCGCTGCGCTCGGCAAACGTGCCATCGGTGTTGACGATCAGCACGTCATACGACGCGGACGGTGCGGACATTTCACACGGCGCAGGCATTCCACCCGGCGCAGACATTCCACCCGGCGCAGCCGCTTCAAACGGCCCCACCAGCAACCCGTCCGAGCGATGGGGTTTGCTGGCGAGCGGCCGGGTGCCTGGCGGCCAGTCACAGATCGCGGCGATGGCCTGAGCTGTCCAGGTATGACGCTGGGCAGCAGCGTCTGCGGCTGAGACGGGCAGAGCAACGCCGAGCCCGCGCAGGGCTTCAGGGGTAATCACCGCGTAGAGGTTGCCGCGTGCGTCGTAGAGGCGAGCCATGGTCGGTCCGAATCAGGGGATCAGCGGGCATTAAATCACGGCCCGTTGAAGCCTGCCGTCGGAGGATTCAGACCACCAGCGTTAACCACGCCGACACCAGCAGCAGCACTGCCATCGCCTGGTTGAAGCGCTTCATGCTCTGCGCCGACCGGCAGAATCTGGCGGCACTGACGCCCAGATACGCCCAGGCGCTCATGCACGGGATCGACACCAGAAAGAACGCTAGCGACAGCCAGATCACCCGCATCATGCGGTCCGCGTCGGTGCCGGCGAATACACTGACCACGGCCAGCGCCATCATCCAGGTTTTCGGGTTGACCAGTTGCAGGCTCGCAGCGCCCCAAAGGCCTAGCGTCGGGCCACCGCGCGGTTGCGTCGGGTCGATCGCCTCGGCCGGCGCGCTGAAAATCTGCCAGGCCAGCCAGGTCAGCCAGCCGATCCCGACCCAGGACATTACCGTTTGCACCTGCTGGTGCCGAGCCAATACGTCGCCCAGCCCGGTGCCCACCATCAGCACCAGCAACGCGGCACCGGCACAGGCGCCGAAGACTATTGGGAGCGTGCGCAGCAAGCCGTGACGCGAGCTATTGGTCAGCACCAGAATGTTGGTCGGGCCCGGCGTAATGGAGGCGACGAAGGCGAACAGCAAAAAAGGCAGCAGCGTTTGCATGGGGCAACTCGACGGTCGTTGATCGTCTGGCCATGATCGACGTGCGGTGCGCTGTCAGTCTGGAACAATTGAGCAGCGCCGCCGGTAATCGGCGGGCGTCATGCGGTAGGCGCGCTGGAACCAGCGGCCCAGATGGCTTTGATCGGCGAAGCCCAGCGCTGCGGCGACGTTGACCGGCAACTCGCCGCGTGCCAGCAGCAGCCGGGCGCGGGTCAGGCGCAGCTGAATCAAATAGGCGTGGGGCGCCATGCCGAATGCAGCCTTGAACGCGCGGCTCAGGCGAAAGCGATCGACGCCCGTTACCTGGGCCAGGTCGTCCAGACCAATGTCCTGATGCAAATGGCTGTGCAGGTAGTCGCGTGCGCGTTGCGCCACCAGCGGCAGACGTGGATCGGGATTGAGCACGGTGCGCCAGCGCAGGTGGCTGGTCAGGTTGGCGAGCAGGTGATCCAGAGCGGTCTGGCGGACGATGCGCAGCTCGTCGTGGTGCATCGCTTCAAAGGCACTGGCGGTGGCGATTGCCAGTTGCGGGTCTTCGGCCAGGGTGGCGGCGAAGCTTAACTGGGTGTTGTCAGGGGTGTCCTCAAACTGCGCACGCAGTTCGCGGTCCAGCCAGTTCGGGTCCAGGTACAAGGTGCGGTAGGTAAAGCCGCCCGCTTGTGGGGCCGTGCCGTCGTGGATATCGCCGGGCTCAAGCAGAAACACCTTGCCCGGCGTGCTGTTGTGCTGCTGCCGTCGGCAGTTGAACTGCTGTAGACCCTGTTCGGTAATGCCCACCAGATAACTGTCGTGCCAGTGCGGGTCGTAGGCATGGCCCTCGAAATGCGCGCGCACTGTCTCGATGCCGGACGTGGGGTCCTGCTTGAGCTCGATCCAGTTACGGTCGGACATTGCGGCCTCGGGGCGGGTGGCGTGGCGGGTGTGGGTCGTCAGTCAAGCCGGATACGTTACCGCGCTGATTACGGCAGGTCTGGAAGAATTGTGCAGAAGCCGACGAGGCGTCGTGGGTGGGTGTGCATCTGTCGCCGCGCCGCCGATCTGAAGAATGCGATCTGAAGAATGCGATCTGGCGTTCAGCCTGTAGAGGCTGGACTCATGCGTTCGCCAGCAAGCCGGCTCCTACAGATGTGTGTGCCCGCGAAACACGGACGGTGTCTTCGTGACGTCCGCTTATTCGGTCCCAGCCAGATGATCGCCGACTATTCTTGTTACAAAGCGAATCGTCCTACACGTTGCCGATCCATCCGTCCGGCGCGAACCTACGCGCCTGAGCGCCATCAAAGACCGGAATCGTTACCCATCCCACAGAAGGTAAATGATGAACAGCTTTTCGCGACACCTTGTCGTTGTCCTGCTCGGCGGGCTCATGTCTGTAGGGCTCCTGCCCGCCGGTGTGGTGCAGGCCGATGAGCACACCGCGCCAGCACCGCAGTTGCTGGCCGCCGCCGGTTACCCCAACCGCTCGATCAATGTGCCCGACAACGGCGCCATTCGCCGCGCCAACCCCAACAGCCGTCAGGGCACCGACTCCATCGCGCCGCGCGTCGATGGTCCGCGTCTCGGGCCTGCTCAGCCGCGGCCGCCCACGCTCGAAAATGGCGGCATCGGCAACGGCTATCCCACTCGGCAAGCACCCGCTCGGCCTTCCAGCGATGCCCAGCGTCGCAGCAATTGAGGCCGGCTGTTGATCGTCCAACCGATTCATTGCCTCTACTTCCATCTCACAAGGAACCGTCCATGTTGCGCACCACTTTCCTTCGCAAGACCTTGCTGGCGACCTTATGCGCTTCCGCGTTGCTGGGCGTCTCGGTACAGGCGACCGCCGCAACGTACCAGAGCGAAAACGGCACGCTGACCGTCGATGAAGTGGTCGGCGGGCTGCAGCATCCATGGGCGGTGGCGTTTTTGCCGGATGCCCAGGGCATGCTGGTCACCGAACGTGCGGGCAATCTGCGCCGGGTCACGCCGGACGGCAAACTCTCGGCGCCGATCTCGGGCGTGCCGAAGGTCTGGGCGCAGGGGCAGGGCGGTTTGCTCGATGTCGTGCTGTCCCCCGATTTTGCCAAGGACCGCATGGTGTACCTGACCTACGCCGAAGCGGCCAACGACGGCAAAACCGGCGGCACGGCAGCGGGCCGCGCGAGGCTCTCGGACGACATGACCCGACTGGAGGGCTTTACCCGCATCTTCCAGCAGCAGCCCAAGTTGTCTGTGGGCAACCACTTCGGTTCGCGCATGGTGTTTGATCGAGACGGCTACCTCTTTATCGCCCTGGGCGAGAACAACGAGCGGGCCACGGCTCAGGACCTCGACAAGCTTCAGGGCAAAGTCGTGCGCCTTTATCCCGACGGCACTGTGCCCAAGGACAACCCTTTTGTGGGCCAGAAGAACGTGCGCCCGGAGATCTGGAGTTACGGCCACCGCAATCAGCAAGGCGCCGCGCTCAACCCATGGACCGGCACGCTGTGGACCAATGAACACGGCCCGCGCGGCGGCGATGAGATCAACATCATCGAACGCGCCGGCAATTACGGCTGGCCCATCTCGACCTTTGGCATCAATTACAGCGGCGAGGCGATCCCTGAATCCAAGGGCAAGATCGTCGAGGGCGTGAAAAACCCGTTTCATGTGTGGGAGAAATCACCAGGCATCAGCGGCATGGCGTTCTATGACTCGAGCACCTTCAAGGCGTGGGACCACAATATTTTCATCGGAGCGCTCGCGTCGGATGACCTGATCCGTCTGGAGCTCAAGGACGACAAGGTTGTGCACGAAGAGCGGTTGCTCGGCGAACTCAAATCACGCATCCGCGATGTGCGCCAAGGCCCCGATGGGTATGTGTATGTGTTGACGGACGAGGATGACGGCAAGTTGTTGAAGGTGGGTTTGAAGGTCGAGAACTGATTGGAATTCCCGGTCCTGGGATAGCGGTGTGGGGCTGGGTTTAGGCGGGAAGAGGCGGGTGCAGTTCATCTGGATGCACGCGATACGTTCTGTGGGACCAGGCACGCTGGGTCGATGGACTCATTGCAGTTGTAAAAAGTCGGCGCAGAACGTACAAGATGCGCCGCCGAACTGGCCTGCGTTTTTTGCTGCCCGACTGCTTATTCCAGGAATTGCCCGCCGATGATCATCTCTTCCCGTCCTGCTGCCGGTTTCACGCGTCGGCTGTTGCCGCTGAGTATCGCCTTCGCTTCGCCGTGGCTAGCGGCCCAAGAAGCTGAACCGGTGACGCTGGACGCGCTCAGGGTGACGGGTGAGCAGGAATCGGTTTATCAGGCCGGCAGCGCATCAGTTGGCGGTTTCAGCGAGGCGCCTCTGCGCGACACGCCGGCGTCGATTTCGGTATTCAACGCCGAACGGCTGCAAAACCAGCAAGCCAAACTGCTCAGCGACGTATTGCGCAATGACGCCTCGGTGGGCGACAGCTATGCGCCGGTGGGGTATTACGAGAATTTCGTCGTGCGTGGCTTCTCCCTCAACGCCGCCAACAGTTATCGCATCAACGGCCGCAGCATCACCGGCGAGCAGAACGTGGCGCTGGAAAACAAAGAACAGGTCGAATTGCTCAAAGGCCTCTCGGGGCTGCAAAGCGGGGTGTCGGAGCCGGCGGGCGTGGTCAATTACAAAACCAAGCGCCCGGAAGACGTGCGGTCGGTGACGGTCTCGACCAACGAGCATGGCGAGCGCTACATCGCCACCGACGTCGGCGGCTGGTTTGGCAGCGAGAAACAATTCGGGCTGCGCGCCAACGTCGCCCACGAGGACATTCGTTCCTACGTCGAGCACGCCAATGGCCAGCGCGATTTCGCCTCGCTGGCGTTCGACTGGAACATCAACGATCAGTCCACCCTGCAACTTGACGTCGAATACCAGACCAAAGAGCAGCGCTCGGTCCCGGGCTACCAACTGCTGGGCGGCACCGAACTGCCCCATGACGCCTCGCCACGCAAACTGCTGGGCTACCAAAGCGGCTCGAACCCGGTGGGCATCGATTCGCTGAACATGAACGGCCGTTATGAATACCGTCTCACCGATGGCTGGAAAGCCAGCCTCAGCGCCTCCCGCAGTCGCGTGGTCATCGACGACTACAGCGCCTTCGCCTATGGCTGTTATTTCCAGAGCGACTGCCCCCCAGAGCCGCTGACGGGGCACTTCACGCCGAGCGGCGGCTACGACATCTATGATTTCCGCAGCCCCGATGACACCCGGCGCAACGACGAAGTCGAGGCCACGATGACCGGTCTGTTCGCCACCGGCGCGCTCAATCACGAGCTGACCTTTGGCACCAGCGCGTTCCGCCGCACCGTGGACACCCGGCCGTATTTCAGCGAATACGTCGGCTCCGGGAACATCCACGAGACGCCCGACCAGTTTGCGCCGTCGGACCTCACCCCAGGCCACACCGAGCGCCGCCTCGACAGCCGGCAGTACGGACTGTTTGCCACGGACCGCATCAGTTTCAACGAACACTGGCAGACCATTCTGGGCGGGCGTCAGGTCAAGCTCGACGAAAAAGCCTACAACGAAGACGGCAGCGAAAATCGCCACACCGAGCGGTCGGTCTTCCTGCCGCAAGCGGCCTTGATCTACAAGCCGATCGACGATGTCTCGCTGTACGCCAGCTACAGCAAAGGGCTGTCGCTGGGCGGCACGGCGTCGGTGTTCGACAGCAACGTCGGCGAGATCCTGGCGCCGACGATTTCTCGTCAGCTTGAAGCCGGGGTCAAATACGACTGGCGCCGCATGAGCTTTACCGCAGCGGTGTTTCAGACCCGCCAGGCCTATCAGTATTCCAGGCCCAACGACGACGGCAGCCTGACCTTCGTCCAGCAGGGTCAGCAGAAAAACACCGGCGTCGAGCTGGGCGCCAACGGCTACCTTACCTCGCAACTGCAACTGTCGGCCAGCGTCGCGGCCATCAAGGCAAGGGTCGAAGACAGCGGCACCACGGCCTATGAAGATCATCAGGCGATCAACGTGCCGAAATTCCGTAGCAGCCTGTCGGCCGACTACGCCTTGCCGATTCAGGGCCTGGCGCTGCTCGGCGGCGTGCAGTACAGCTCAAGCAAATACGCCAACCGGGAAGGCTCGGTGAAAGTCGATGACTACGCCGTGTTCAACGCGGGCAGCCGCTACAGCACCAAAGTCGAGGGCTACGACACGGTGTTGCGCCTGACTGTCGACAACCTGTTCGACAAACGCTACTGGCGCGATGCGGGCGAATACCTGGGCGACGATTATCTGTTCCTCGGCGCACCGCGCACGGCACGGGTCTCGGCAACGGTGAGCTTCTGACCCGTCGGGTCAACAGCGCCAGCCGTCAGTGATCCGCCCTCAAATCGTCAGCTTTGTTATCCTGCGCGCCTTTGTCGCACCTAACTGCCGTTTCAACCTGTGATTTGGGGTCTTTCATGACAGCCATTCTTGGACCACGCCCACAACCGATCAGCCGGGGAGACTACAAAACCCTGGGCCTGGCGGCGTTGGGCGGGGCGCTGGAAATCTACGACTTCATCATTTTCGTATTTTTCGCCCTGACGCTCAGTCAGCTGTTCTTTCCGCCGGAAATGCCCGAGTGGCTGCGCCTGCTGCAAAGCTTCGGGATCTTCGTCACGGGCTACCTGGCGCGCCCGCTGGGCGGCATTCTGCTGGCGCACTTTGCCGACAAGCTGGGCCGCAAACGTGTCTTCAGCCTCAGCATTCTGATGATGGCGCTGCCTTGCCTGCTCATCGGCATCATGCCGACGTACGCGGACATCGGCTATTTGGCGCCGTTGGTGCTGTTGGCGCTGCGGATCCTGCAAGGGGCCGCGGTCGGCGGGGAGGTGCCGAGCGCATGGGTGTTCGTTGCCGAGCACGCACCGAAAGGCCATCGCGGCTATGCGCTGGGCGTGTTGCAGGCGGGGCTTACCTTCGGCTACCTCATCGGCGCGCTGACCGCGACCTGGCTGGCGAAAGTCTTCAGCCACGCGGAAATCCTCGATTACGCGTGGCGCATTCCGTTTCTGCTGGGCGGTGTGTTCGGCGTCATTGGCGTGTGGTTACGCCGCTGGCTCAGTGAAACCCCTGTGTTCATGGCCCTGCACGCGCAGCGCGAAGGCATGACCGAACTGCCGCTGCGCGCGGTTCTGCGTCAGCATCGGCAATCGCTGTTGCCCGCCGCACTGCTGACCTGCGTGCTGACCTCCGCCGTCGTCACCCTGGTGGTCATCACGCCTACCGTGATGCAGCAACGCTTTGGCATGAGCCCCAGCGACACGTTCGCCCTGAGCAGCGTCGGCATCGTCTTTCTCAACATTGGCTGCGTCCTGGCGGGCAAGCTGGTGGACCGCATTGGCGCCTGGCGCGGCGTGGTCCTTTACAGCCTGCTGCTGCCTGTGGGGGTTGGTGTGCTTTATGCCAGTCTGGTTGGCCACTGGTTGCCCATGGGCCTGGCCTATGCCGTGGCGGGGCTGGCGTGCGGCATCGTCGGCGTTGTGCCGTCGGTCATGGTCGGACTGTTCCCGGCGAATATTCGCGTCTCCGGCATCTCACTGACCTACAACATCAGCTACGCCCTCTGGGCCAGCACTACGCCGCTGGCACTGATCGCCCTGATGCCATGGAGCCCGTGGGTGTGCGTGGGCTACTGCGTGATCATGGGGGCGGTGGGTCTGGCCACCGCGATGTTCTTTGGCATGCGCAAAGGCATGCAGGTGGATGACACCCGCGTGGTACACACCGGCGGTTGAGCAGAGCAGGGGCGCCGCAATGGCGCCCGTTGGTTTCTTCCAGCTGATTCCAGACCCCGGCAGCGCAACGCTTCATCCGCTCATTTGTAACAGATGATTGTAATTATCATTTGCAGCGTTTATTGTCCCTGTCTATACAACTTGCCCGACTTTATATATATCCCGCGGCCCCTCCAGAGGGTCATGCTCGACTGTATTGGTATGCAGTTGGCTTGAGATGTATCGCACTTGTTTGTAGGAAACTTTACTTATTTTGATTCGGCTGTCCAGAACCTGATCAAGCCAGCGCTGCTATTTCGGGCAGTTGCGAAAGTACCGCTGTCAAAGGTGGTTTAAACAATGAGCGCAACAAGCGGAGCCTGACGAGCATAAATGTCTGAAGAAGAACGCAAGCGAAAACGATTGAATCGAGCCACGCCGCGAGAACTGGAAGTCCTGCAGCTGGTATTGCAGGGTCAGACCAACAAGGACATCGCCCAGCGGCTGGGAATCAGTGATTACACGGCGCGGGACCACGTTTCAGCGTTGCTCAGGAAGCACGCCGTGAAGAGCCGAGGTCAGCTGATCGCACTGCATGCCGCCGCCCCTCGCACAAGAAAAACATCCCCACCCCTACATCTGTCGGATTGTTCCGCAGAACTGTAAGTGCATAATCACCCTGATTTGATAACAGTGCTGTTCCAAGTTTTGCCTGATAAGTTGTGATGCTTTCGCGCGTCACTGTGTTCGCTTTTGAATATAACTCGCTGTGAGCGCTTTGGGCGGTCCGTCAAAGTGTGCGCGTTGATGTACTTCAATAATCACCAATAATAAGGATGGAACCGAATGACCATTCAAATCACAACATCCGGGCCCCTCGAACACTGCCTGATCGACACCGGCACCCATATCGATGCCTCTGTGGCATTTCAACGATTGGTTGAAGAACAAAACACTTTCTCCAGAAAACAGTTAAGCGAACTCCATGGGCAATGGCTTGGGCCGCATGGTGTGTTCGCAGCCTTCAGTGCGGAAGTCGAACGCCTTGGGCGCCAGGCCCCGGTGCTGGACGACCTGGCCTCGCTCGGCAGCACAGCCCGCATCAACGAGGCCGAGCAGGCAGTCGCCTTCGCTTTGGCGCAGTGCAACCGACGTCATGCGGCGATCAACCCTTTTGGTGGCCGCTCGCGCCAGGAGTTGTGCTGCGTGGTGTTCGACGCGCCCGGGACGTACAGCCTGGCGGAGCGCTACGCCGCCTTCGAAGCCATGCGTCAGAGCGACTCGGACTTCTTCATCAAACTGATCGCCACCACACGCGGCGTGACCGAGCGACGCATTGTCTTTCTTGGCCTGCTCGAACACTACGACCGGCTTTTGCCGGTGGAAAAAAGCATCTACCCCGAGGCGTATCGCGAGGTGCAGCAAACGCATCTGGAGCGGGAAGAGGGTTTGTACGGGCCTTTGGTGCTGAGTGACAGCCTGCAGACACTGCTGACGCGCATGACGCCACTTGAACTGCTCAAACAGATTGATACGCCAACCGACGCCATGGCGTGCGCCGATTAGGTACCGCTTAGTGCTGGCACCCATCCAGCAGTTGTCTCACCCAAACGCCGCCCCTTCCCGGACGCAGCCTTTGCCGGACGGGCGCGCCGAGGTCACGCGGTTACGCCCGGCGCTTTTGGCCTCATACAGCGCCATGTCTGCTTCATGCAGCCACATGCCGGCGTCAGTCAGGTGCGGGCCGTACGCGGCGACGCCAATGCTCAGGCTCAGTGTCAGGTCGGGGAGGGCGGAATGGGCATGGTCGTGCACCGTGCGGCGCAGCCGTTCGAGTATCTCGGTGGCCTGGGCGAGAGTGGTATCAGGCAGGATGACGCAGAATTCATCGCCGCCGTACCGCCCGGGCAGATCCGTCTGACGCAGACCGGCGCACAGTGTGTTGCTCAGTTGCTTGAGTACATTGTCGCCGGTGATGTGTCCGTAGGTGTCGTTGATGGTTTTGAAGTGGTCGATGTCAATCAACGCCACACTGTGCTGACGATCCTGGTTCTGGCATTGATCGAATTCCAGCGCCAGCCGATCCTTCCACGCGCCGTGATTCATCAGGCCGGTGAGGCTGTCGGTGGTGCTGAGCTTTTCCAGGGTCTTCTTGCTTTTTGACAGCTGCACGGCGACGCGGTAACAGACCAGGCCGATAGCCATGGGGTAGATCACCAGCATCGGTAAGCAGGCGTACAGCTGCAGCTCGTTGACGTGGGGAAACATCGGCGGCAGAAAGAGCCTGTAGGCGACCAGCGCGCCCGCGATCTGCGCGACCGAACCCATGACGAACAAACGCATGCCACCGGCCGCGATGTTGTTCATCGCCATCATCGACAGCACCGTCACGGTCGGCAGCGGGCTGATCCCCATCGCACCCGCCCAGAAGCCTCCGCCCAGCGAGTCATAAATCAGGTTGCGGCGCTCGGCGGCGTAAGGTTGGCGTGAGCGCCTGGCCAGTTGGTAGGCAAGATGTGGCCAGGCATAACCGTGGGCGATCATCGCGATCCACACCCAGAGCGGCGGATGGGACGGTTGCAACGCTGCGGCCACCGCAAAGAAGCCAATGCCCATGCCAATGCTGCGCGGCAAGTACATGCGTCTGGCGAAGGAGAGACCTTTTTGGACCGAAGTGTTCATAGCGCTCACCGGGTTTCAACACAGCATCCCGACGGATACATCGGTCACGAGGAACGGCTCAGAGTGTGGGCCTACGGGTGTGGGGCTGGGAAGAGCGTTGTGCCACTATTCATCAAATAATTCACACCGGCTGTCGGCCGGCCGCCCTGGCAAGCCGGGTGCGATCTGCATGAACGCCGACGGCATCTGTCATGGCCTGTTTTGCGGCCATCTGTGTATAGACCGTTCTGCGCAGGTTGGTTGAAATGTCCGCCAATAGGGCATCGTCCGCGACGCCTTCATCACGCGGCAGGAGCCCACGATGCCCGAACCTTCCAACCTTATCGCTTTCTCCCTCATTGCTCTGGGCATGGTGCTGACGCCGGGTCCCAACATGATTTACGTGATTTCGCGATCCCTCTCACAGGGGCGCAGGGCAGGGCTGATCTCGCTTGGTGGCGTCGCCGTCGGCTTTTTCTTTTATATGCTTTGCGCGGCCTTGGGCATCACCGGCCTGGTGATGGCCGTTCCTTATGCCTACGACGCCCTGCGCATGGCAGGTGCCGCGTACTTGCTCTATCTCGCCTGGCAGGCGTTGAAACCGGGCGGCCGCTCGCCGTTTCAGATCAAGGCGCTGCCCAGGGACAGCCATCGACAGTTGTTTCTGATGGGCCTGATGACCAGCCTGTTCAATCCCAAAGTGGCCGTGCTTTACCTGTCTTTACTGCCCCAGTTCATCAGCGTCGACAACGACAGCAGCGTGCTGAGCCAGTCGCTGATTCTGGGCAGCGCGCAGATTCTGGTCAGCCTCACCGTCAACACACTAATCGTTATGGCCGCTGGCTCCATGGCGCTGTTCCTCACGCAAAAGCCCACTTGGGCGGCGGCGCAACGGTGGTTGATGGGCACGGTGCTGTTCGGCTTCGCGGTGAGGATGGCGGTGGACGGCCGGCGCTGAGTGGAAGCACCGTGGGGAATATTCCGCAAACCCTTGCCAGATGCTCGCCTATTCGCGAGATTGACGCCCCCGCTTCGTTAGCATCTTCACAAGGGACGTCTGATGCCTGTTTCGCTTTCCGTTGTGCGCACGGCCTGCCTCATTGCGCTGGTAGCGCCTTTTACCCTTCACGCCGAAAGCGCTGTCCATGTTCTTACCGGCACATTGGGCAAATCGCCGATCGTCGTTGAGCTGAATCTGGCCAGTGCCGAGGATGTGACCGGCCGCTATTTTTATGAGAAGTACCACAAGGACCTGCCGCTTTCGGGTAGCTCAAAGGGCAACGATCTGACGCTGACCGAAGGCCTCAGCTACGACGAACAAGCCGATCTGCCGAAACTGGTGCTCCACAAAAATCCGGACGCGACCTGGGCCGGTCAGTGGAGCAGCAAAGGCAAGACCTTCAAGGTGCAGCTGGCAGAGCGCGCTATTGCTGCGCCGGACCAAGCCGCTGAACCGGGCTGGCAGGACATCTACAAGCAGTCGGCCTACGACTATTTACGGCTGACCCAGCTGCCGCTCAAGGCGGATAAAAAGACCACGTTCATGGGCCATGCGTTGCAGTGGTGGGTCGAGCCTGCGTCGGGCGTCTCGATGTTTGAAATCACTTCGGGCTACCCGACGGATCAGGCGGCTCGCATCAATCAGCAACTGCGCGCGCGATTATGGCAAGAAGTGGTCAGCTACAACGAGTGCATGCTCAATGCCAGTCGCTCGGGTGGCGATTTTGCCCAGACCGTTACACCGCATTTGCTGACGCCGGGCATCGTCAGCCTCAACGTGTTTACCTCCTACGATTGCGGCGGCGCGCACCCGGATTTCGGCGACTCACCGCTTAATCTGGACGCCGGCACGGGGAGGGCTTTGACACTGGAAGATGTGTTGTGGGTCGGCAAGGGCGCGCCGCTGCATTACGAGCGAGATGAACAGGGTGACGGGAGTTTCGAGACTTATTCGGACTACCGCAGCAAACAGTTCGCCCCGTGGCTCGTCGCCCAGTTGAAAGCGACGCAGCCCGCCGACATGCAAGCGCCCGCGACCGAAGACGATTGCGACTACACCGACCCCTCGGTGTGGGAATTCCCTTCGTGGTACTTCACCGAAAAAGGCGTTTACTTCGGGCCCTATTTCGCCCGCGTTCAGCGCGCCTGCGAGGGCCCGGAGTGGTCAGTGGTGCCCTACAGCGTCGTCAAAGCGCATCCGGGCGGGACGAAATTGATGCTGCCGGAGTGATTCAGGCTGCTGGCAGGTGTTGAGACATCCGATGACGGTAAGTGCTGCTTCTCCGGCTGCAATCGCTGTCGGGACTGCAGCAACTTTACTTCCCTCCCGTCACGCCTTTCACCACGTCGGCATGGGCCTTGGCGTCCTTGGCCAGGGAAATCACGTTCACCATCGCCGTGCGTTTGCCGTAGGCAGCGGTGATCGTGGTGCTCAGCACGCGGCCGCCGTCGACGCTGCCAGCGATATCCAGCTGACGCATGCCGAAGCCTTTTCGCACGATCTTCTTCTCGCCCAGTTTCTTGAAATCCCTGTAGCTCGTCTGCTGCTGTTGCAGCGTGTCCGCGATGATGCCGTCGAGGGTTTGTTTGTCGTTGGCGCCGACTTTCTGATCATTCGGCAGCGGCGCTTCAGTGATGATCACCACACGTTTGGCCGGTTTATTCATGTACATCGAACCGGTCACACCCGCGGCCCTGGCCTTGGCATCGATCTCCTCCATCGGACCTTTGACGTAGTCCTTCGGCAGGGTGAACAGGAACTTGCCGCCGAGCATCGAGACCTTCTGGCCCGACGGTTTCGGCGCGGGTTTAGCCTTGGTAGCGCCCTGAGCGCCGACCATCCCCAGACAAGCAGCCAGGGCCGTACAGACCAGCAGGGTTTTCAAACTGAACAAGCGCATTCCGACCACTCCCGGGGATGATTCCTACAAAGGTCCGGCATTTTGCCTGAGGGTGTTTCCCAGTGGGACAAGAATGCGGAATATTCCCGCAGTCCTGCATCCCCCCACGAGGCAAGCGCATTTCACCAACGTGACCCCAGCCGCCGAACCCGTGGAACCGGCTTCAGCCGCCAAACCTGTAGGACCGGCTTCAGCCGCCAAACCTGTGGGACCGGCTTTAGCCGGGAAGAGGCCAGTGCCTGCAACGAGATATCAGTGTTCGCCGCCGATCGGTGTAGGAGCGCGCTTGCCCGCGAAGAGGCCGGTACATCCGACGCATAGGTGCAGCCCGTGCCCAAGCCTTCGCGGGCAAGCGCGCTCCTACACCCAGATCTGCGGCAGATCATCGCTCCCGTGTGACATCCGACGCCTTCCCGGCTGAAGCCGGTCCCAGAGCCATTACGCCATGAGATTTGAGGTGTGGCAGCTGACGCCTTCCGGCTAAAGCCGGTCCCACGACTGCCGGCGTTTCTCCGGCGGGGTCGTCATGCGCATACTTACTTGTGGGACCGGCTTCAGCCGGGAAGAGGCCAGTGCCTGCAACGAGATATCAGTGTTCGCCGCCGATCGGTGTAGGAGCGCGCTTGCCCGCGAAGAGGCCGGTACATCCGACGCACATTTGAAGCCCGTGCCCAGGCCTTCGCGGGCAAGCGCGCTCCTACACCCAGATCTGCGGCAGGTCATTGCTCCCGCGTGACACCCGACGCCTCTTGGCTAAAGCCGGTCCCACGACTGCCGGCGTTTCTCCGGCTGGGTCGTCATGCGCATACTCACTTGTAGGACCGGCTTCAGCCGGGAAGAGGCCAGTGCGTCCGACGAGATATTAGTGTTCGCCGCTGATCGGTGTAGGAGCGCGCTTGCCCGCGAAGAGGCCGGTAAATCCGACGCACATGTGCAGTCCATGGCTAAGCCTTCGCGGGCAAGCGCGCTCCTACACTTTGAGGTGTGACATCCGACGCCTTCCCGGCTAAAGCCGGTCCCACGACTGCCAGCGTTTATCCGGCTCGGTTGTCATGCGCGGTCCCACTGCTGCCAGCGTTTAGCTGGCTGGATCGCCAGGCGCGGTTATCCGAGACCCAGCCTCAGGCCAGTGTCAGCACGACGGTCGGCAGGCCGGTGATCTCGCCCTGTACTTCAGCCATCCCTTGGGCGAAAAACATGCCGGTGTAGGAACCCGTGGTGATCACAAAGTCTTCGGGCAAGAGCAGCCCCTGGAGCGTGTGATGATTGACCAGCCACGGCAACAAACGGCGCGGATCGCCTGCCGGATTGGCCGCCTTTCCGGGGACGACGCTCTCACCGTTCACCGTGAACGACAGCGTCGGTTCGGCGAACGGAAAAGACGCGTCATACGGCACGAAGTCACCCACCACCAAAGCGCCGTGATTCAGCAGATCGGCCAACTGCGTCAGCGGCTCGATTTTTGGCCACGCCGCAAATCGGCTGGACACCACCTCCACGGCCGCAGCCATCTCACCGATGCCGGCCATCACCTCCTCGTCGCTGTACGCTTGTTCCCGAGGGCTAAAGGCGCGGTTGAAGCGAAAGGCGATTTCCAGCTCCAGACCGACCGGCGCGTACAAGCTGCGGTCCAGCGTGCCAGTGGATGGGAACAGACAGTCGCGGGGCAGGGGCGATCCTTGAATCGGCCCGGTCAGGGATTTCGAGCCGATCTTCCAGCCGCCTGCCTCCACCCCGCGCAGGCGCAGGATCTTCTGCTGGGTCAGATAAGCCGCTTCGCGGTCCTTCGGGTTCAGATCGAAATCAGGCGCGTCCAGAAGGCTGTTCGCGTTTTGTGCATCAACGATCAGCTGCGCCAAGCGCGAAGGTTGGGTCTCAGTGTCCAAAAAATGCTCTCCGTTTAGATGCTTGTTAGAAGCTGCCAGATTGAGGCTTTAACGCATCCGCCGACGCCTGATCTATTTACTGACGATCGGCGCCGGCGTCGCATTGGCTGCCTGAGGCGATGCTGGCTGTACATACTCAAACTTGTTCTGCGGCTTCATGCGGAACGAAAGCACCACGCCAATCGCCAGCAGCACAATGCTGACCAGAAACGGCAGCTGCCAGTTGCCGAATTTGTCGATCAACAGACCGGCGGCGACTGGGCTGACGATGGCCGCCATGGCCGACCCGGTGTTCATCATGCCGCTCGCTGTACCGCAGTGGTCCGGCGCGATGTCCATGGGAATCGCCCACATGGGGCCAATGGTCATTTCCGAGAAGAAAAACCCGATCGCCAGGCAAGCCAGGGAAATGTGCATGTCCTTGGTGAACATTAACGGCACCAGCGAAATCAGCGTCAGCCCCAGACACACCGCAACCATCAGGCTGCGCGCCTTGTTCAGGTCCTTGGTGCGCGTATAGATGCGGTCGCTGACGATCCCGCCGAGGGTGTCACCGACCACGCCACCGAAGAACACCGTAGACGCAAAAATCGCGGTGCCTTTCAAGTCCAGGCCCATGTTCATGAAGTACATCGGCACCCAACTCAGCAGCAGCCACAGCGTCCAGCCATAACAGAAGTAAACGATGGTGACCGGCGCCATGCGCTTGAACAGGCGACCCCACGGCAGCACGACGCTGGATTTCACTTTTGGCGGCGGCAGGGTGTCCAGCTCCTGTTTCGAGATACGCGGGTGGTCCTTCGGGTGCTCGGTGAACACCACCATCCACAGCAGGACCCACACGAAGCTGATGCCGGCGCAGACGTAAAACGATTCCCGCCAGCCATAGGTGGCCATGATGGCGATCATCGCGGCCGGGGCCAGCGCGTTGCCGAGGCGAGCGAACGCATGCGTGATGCCTTGGGCAAAGCCGCGTTTTTCTTTGGGGATCCATCGCGACATCGCCGCCGTTGCGGCCGGAAACGTAGCGCCTTCGCCCAGTCCGAGAAGGATTCGCGCAACGATCAACGAGGCGAAGCCACCCGCCAGGCCGGTCAGCACCGTGGCGCCGGCCCAGATCAGCCCGCACACCACCAGTGTTCGCTTGGCGCCGAACCGGTCGCTGACCCAGCCGCCAATGATTTGAAAGATCAGGTAGGGGTACGCGAAGGCCGAAAAGACGATGCCGATCTCGGTCTTGGTCAGATTGAATTCTTTACCGAAACCGACCGCGGCGGTGCTGACGTTCACGCGGTCCAGGTACGTAATGAAATACATGGCGCACAGCATGAACAGCACCACCGCCGTGGGGCGCAGACGTAAAAATTTCATGTGCTATCTCCAGTTTCTTATTGTTTTCGCTGACAACGCGATGATTCGGGATAGTTCGGGACAGTTCTGATAGTCGGGACAGCTTTGGTGTAACGCAGGAAGATTGAAAAACAGCGGAAGTCATCAGGCTGCGGGCGTCCCGCAGCCAGGTGTTGCATCACTCGCGCCGCAGCGGCACGGATTGCCCTCCCAGGTAATCCATGGCCGCCAGCACGCCGCTGGACTGCAATTTCACGCCGGCCATTTGCAGGCCCATTTCGCAGCCGGTCAGCGTCGCCATCAGCATCAGATCGTTGCAGTCGCCCAAGTGGCCAATGCGGAACATACGGCCCTTCATCTTGCCCAGGCCGGTGCCCAGCGACATGTCAAAGCGCTCGTAAATGGTCTTGCGCACAAGGTCAGCGTCGATGCCGTCGGGCGTCATCACGCCGGTCAGCACCGGGCTGTACACGCTTGGGTCAGCGCACTGGATCTCCAGGCCCCAGGCATTGACGGCGGTGCGGCAGGCCTTGGCCAAACGGTTGTGGCGGATGAACACGTTTTCGAGGCCTTCGCCGAGGATCATGTCCAGCGCCTCGGACAAGCCGTACAGCAAATTGGTGTTGGGCGTGTAGGGCCAGTAACCCGTCTTGTTCATTTCGATGATTTCGTCCCACGCCCAGAAGCTGCGCGGCAGACCGCCACGCTTGCTGGCCTCGATGGCTTTGGGCGACAGGGCGTTGAAGCTAATGCCGGGCGGCAGCATCAGGCCCTTCTGCGAGCCGGAGACTGTCACGTCCACGCCCCACTCGTCGTGCCGATAATCAGCGGAGGCCAGGCCCGAGATGGTGTCCACCAGCAACAGGGCAGGGTGGCCCGCTGCATCAATCGCCTTGCGCACCGACGCGATGTCCGACGTCACGCCGGTACTGGTTTCGTTATGGACGACGCACACCGCTTTGATGCGATGGGCGCTGTCGGCACGCAGGTGGTCTTCGATCATTTGCGCGTCCACACCACCGCGCCAGCCTTCAATGCCCGGCCGGCCAATGAACTGCGGTTTGAGGCCAAGGCTGAGGGCCATCTTCTGCCACAAGGTGGCGAAATGACCTGTCTCGAACATCAGCACTTCGTCACCCGAACTCAACGTGTTGCACAGCGCCGCTTCCCAGGCCCCGGTCCCCGATGCCGGATAAATCACTACGGGATGCACGGTTTTGAAAATTTGCTTGATGCCTTCCAGCACCTTCAGCCCCAGCGCGCCGAACTCGGGGCCGCGGTGATCGATGGTGGGGTAACTCATGGCACGCAGAATGCGGTCCGGCACCGGGCTGGGCCCCGGGATCTGCAAAAAGTGGCGGCCGGCAGGGTGGAAGTCGAGCTTGAGCATCGGTGACTCCTTGTTATTTTGTATTTTGAATTCAAAATTACCGTAGCACAGGGCAGTCGTGTGTCAAACGAGCGGATTACGCTAATATTCCCTGCGAACTGGTGCGTTTTCGAATAAGGCGCGTGGCTCTCACGCCGTCCTCAAGGATTTTTGAATGCAAAATACTGAAGACACCGGCCCGCTTCTTGGCGCCCCGCTGATCCCCAAAGTCGAACGCCAGCGCTTGCACGACACCGTGATCGAGCACCTGCGCGGCTTCATCACCGAAGGCGTGCTCGCGCCGGGCACCAAGCTCAACGAGCGCGAGCTGTGCGAAACCCTCGGCATTTCGCGTACGCCGTTGCGCGAAGCGTTGAAGGTGCTGGCGGTGGAGGGCTTGATCGAGATCAACCCCAATCGTGGCGCGAGCGTCGCGCGTATGTCGGAACTGGAGATTCGCGAGACCTTCGAACTGATGAGCGGCATCGAAGCATTCGCTGGCGAGCTGGCGTGCGAGCGCATCACCGACCAGGAAATCGAAGAGATCAAGGCGCTGCACTACGCCATGGTCGTCAGCAAAAACCAGAACGACCTGCCGGGCTACTACCAGCGCAACCGCGCCATCCACGACCTTATCAACCTCGCCGCGCGCAACTCGGCGCTGCGTCAGGTCTACCTGTCGCTGAACCGGCGTATCCACGCATTACGCTTTCTCTCCAATCATCAGGCCCCTAAATGGGACCGCGCGCTGCACGACCACGAAGAAATGATCGAGGCCCTGCAGGCCCGGGATGGCAAGCGCCTGAGCAGCATTCTGCGCCACCACCTGCTGGAAAAACGTGACGCCCTGATGCTGCTCGTCAGGGATGAGTCGGAGCACCCCAACTCGATTCGCCGCTAACTCTCACTCAGGAAGCTGCCGACCATGCCCCGTGATCTCGATGCGTTGCTTTCCGCCTGCTCCGACCGGCTGCCGCAGCTGCAGACGCAGCGCCTGATGCTGTATGCCGGCGCCAACCTGCCCAGCGCCCGCGCCATGGCCGCGTATAACCCGGCGCTCAGTGCTTACCCGGCCATGGGCCCGACTGGCCACAAGGAGCAGCCCGACACCGACCTGGTCAGCGAACTCGAAAGCTTCACAACCCAGGCCGCCATGACCTTGTTCAATGCCGCCTGGGCTGAAGTCCGGCTAGCCAGCTGCACCCTCGCCAACCTCGCCATCTTCCACGCCTACTGCCAACCGGGCGACACAGTGCTGGCACCCGCCGCCGAACACGGCGGGCACCTCAGCCAGCGCCGAGGCGGCACGCCGCAACTGGCGGGCCTGGTGGTCGAAGACCTGCCGTACGACCGCCATAACTGCACGCTGGACACAGCGGGCGCGGCGGAAATGATCATGCGCGTGCGCCCGAAGCTCGTGGTGCTGGGACGCAGCGTCATGATCAAGTCTGACGACATCGCCGCAGTGGTCGAAGCGGCGCGCGCGGTCGGCGCCAAAACACTGTTCGACGCCTCCCACGTGCTCGGCCTGATCGCCGGCGGCATGTACCCCAACCCTTTCGACGCCGGCGTCGACCTCATCAGCAGCTCCACCTACAAAACCCTGCCCGGCCGCCCCCAAGGGCTGGTGCTCGGCCGCGACCCCGACGACGCACCGGCGCTGCGCAACCTGCTCGACACCCGCCTGCTCGCCAATTACGACGCCGGCCGGCTGCCGTCCCTCGCGGTCACCCTCACTGAAGCCCAGGCCAGTGGCCGTGAATACGCTGCCCGCATCGTCAACAACAGCGCGGCTTTGCACCGATCGCTGCTCGACATCGGCTGGCCTGTCATAGGGGCCAACGACGATGAAGTGCATACCCATCAATTACTGCTCCCGCTTTCCCTCGACGCCGACCCACGCGCGGTGATGCACGCCCTGGAGGCGCAAGGAATTCTGATCGGCACCTGCGTCGATCCTTCCCGCGCCGGGCATCAGGCGTTGCGGCTGGGGACGCAGTTCATCACGCGGCAGGGGATGGATGTGCGGGACATGGTGGAGGTTGCGCGATTGCTTGGCGATGTTTTGCGGGTGGGCGTTTGCGGTCGGCTGCTTGCCCGACCTGTCGCTGATACGGCGCAGATAGCAGGGCGGGTTCAGCAATTGCTGAGCAAAAAAAAGCCGCTGGGGAGCGGCTGAAGTTTGGAGCTTGGAGGCACCACGTCGGGAGCAACGACGCAGCGAACGACAGAAACAAAATGCTACGTGCAGATCAGCTGTTTGACGTTTCTCCGGCTTGGGTGTGGACGTTCACCGTATCCGCGCTGGGCGGGTTCGATGGGGTGAAGCCACCTTACGAAGCATCGCGGGAAGGGGCAAATGAAACCCGGGTAACTATTACTTAGCGAAATTGTTATGTGGGGAAGGGGGTTCAAGTGGGAACTTTCCCATGGTGGTAACGCTTCACTTTTGTACGGGCGCCGCCCGACAGTCCCTGCCAGGCACACACCCACTGTAGAAGCGCGCTTGCCCGCGAAAATGGCCTCAGCGCCCAATCCGTCACTGACACAACGTCATCTCATAACCCAGCCAGGCGTAGCGGCCGCGTTGTCCCTGCCAAGCACCGATCCACTGTAGGAGCGCGCTTGCCCGCGAAAATAGCGTCAGCGCCCAATCCGTCACTGACACAACGCCATCTCACAACGCAGCCAGTGTGTTGGCGCGGCGGCCGCCTTGTCCCTGCCAAGCACACACCCACTGTAGGAACGCGCTTGCCCCCAAAAATAGCGTCAGCGCCCAATTCGTCACTGACACAACGCCATCTCACAACGCAGCCAATGTGTTGGCGCAGAGGCCGCTTGTCGCTGCGATATCTGTGTAGAGCACGTCAGGCATTGGCTGACGTCCTTATCGGGTCTGGCGCCGTCACTTAACCGTCATTGGCGCGAAGATCGGACGAATCCCCCGGCATTTCGGGTAATCCCCACAACCCCAGAAATTCCCGCCCGCGTTGGCGCCACTTCTCGCGACACGCACCACCATGGTCTTACGGCAATGTGGGCATAGCGGGGCAGGAGGCAGGGACGCAGGTTTCGGCTCGGCTTCTTGGGTGACGGGTTGCGTCACGGTTGTAGCTGGCGCTTGGACTGGAAGAGGGACGAGGTCGGCGCTCCGCGTCACCACCGGCTCCCGCTCCACAACCACTGGCTCAACACGCTCTGGCAACACCTCGGCAGCAGGTTGCGGACCGGGCTTTCTTGCTTCAGCGATCCACTGCTTCAGCACTGTGCCGTCGACCAACTGCACATTACGTCCGGCCGCAAAATCCCTCGCTGGTTTGGTGAACGTCCCACTGGTGACCACGAAACCACCGACCGCGCCCTCGGCCGCCATCGCGCCATACAACTCCCGCACCACCGGCAAGCCCACCTGCATGGAGCGCCATTGCTTGCACTGCATCACGTACGTCTCGCCGTCTTTGCGCGCAATCAGGTCGATGCCGCCGTCCGGGCCGTTTTTGCCTGTTTCTCGTACTGAGTAGCCACGGCGGCGGAGGGCTTCGCCCACCAGTAATTCGAACTCGTGCCAGGTGATGCTCAGCAGGGGATTGCCTTTGCTGGTGGCAGCGGATTCGAAGAGATTGCGGCGTTTGCGGCGGCCGATGATTGAGGCGATAGCGCCGGCGGTGAAGATGAATGGCAGCAGGTACTGGCCGAACATGGCAAACGTGCGCCAGAAGGTGCCGAACACTACTGACTGCAAGTGTTGAGGGTCGGAATAGACCGGCATCGGCGCGGTTGCTACCGAGTGCAGATAGAGGCCGGAGCTGATCGCGATCAGAGCGCTAAGCCACCAGGGTAGTTTGCTGGCGATGTGAAACAGGTCTTCGAAGAGGGAGGTTTTCTTGGCCATGTCCTTTGGTCTTTTCTTGGTCCGTGAAGGGATGTTTGGTGAGCGCTCCAGAACCTGTAGGAGTGAGCTTGCTCGCGATGCGGTAATGCGGATATCGATATATCGGCTGGTTGCGCCGCTGCGATAGGCCTGCCTTTTCGTTGCTCGCTCGCATGAAGAGCGAGTAAGGCCCGGTCCGACTCAGTTCGCAAACAGTGGGCCAGCTGACCTAATCTTCTCGCGTCAATCTAAGCACCTTCTGATACAACGACGCGGTGAATTCTTCCCTGTCGCTTGAGTGGTGGCAGCGGCGGTGACAGTTCGGGCAAAGCGCGACAGCGTTGCTTATGCGATCCGAACCTTGATCTGCTAGATGCTTCACATGATGAACTTCGAGGAATGGGACCCCGTTCATAAGAAACGGAGCTGACTCGCCACACCCTTCACAAATACCGTGGGCTTGCTGACGGACCCACGCTCTTACCGCTGGATCGCGGACAAACATCGCTCTAGAAGAGGCTGATTGTTGCGGCTTCGCTATACCTTCCGGAGGATTTTTAATCGTGCGCTTTTCAAGCTGAGTCGCTCGCCGTTCAAGCGTCGCGTCATCAGCTGTAGGTTCAAAGTCTTCAGGATTAGGTTTGTTGTCCCACTCGTTAAGTCTTTCGCGAATGATCTTTTCGACATTAGCGCCAGCGTGACCTGCGGGTTTGTAGCCAACGATGCCGGGACGGCCCATCTGGCTCAAAACCGCTGAGATATTTTGCATTCTGTACTCGACGGCGCTGGCATTGCGTCCCGCCAGCGGTCCTGCTCGCAAGGCTCGGTTCTCATGAGCTTTGTTAATCTTCTGGCCATTCTGCTCGCGTTCCAGCATGTCGAGGTACGCGTCTACTGATGCTCTTATCTCGACATCCGTCCATCTGAGACTGCCTTTCTTAATTTCCATGCGACCGCCGAAGGCTCAAGACCTTCAAACGATACTGAATTGCCATTATCTTCGTCTAGGAAATTTCCTACAGAAGACGGCTGCGTTTCCTGCGCTATTGATCGTTCCCGCGCTCTGCATGGGAATGCAGCCCAGGACGCTCTGCGTCCATCAGCACCAACGCCGTACCTCGATCAGCCCCGACTCACCTTGATAATCGCGCGCGCTCGAATATCGCCACTGCTCTCCGAAGTCCACATACCCTCGCTTTACCGGGTTCTGATGTATGTAGTCGAGCTCCTGCTGCATGACGTTCTGGCTGTAGACCATCTCCGCATGCACGCCTTCCTGCCAGACCTGATAAACGCGGTCGACCTTATGCGCGCGCCTTGCAAATCGAAGACGTTGAAGGGTGCTTTCAGCATGCGCGAGTTGGAGGTGGTCGATGATGTTTCGCGCCGTGTAGGACTTGAAGCCAGCCACAGACTTTGCAAGGTCCGGAGACTGAGCAAGATAGTGGAGATGATTTTCTAAGATGACATATCCGTAAAGCTGTAGGCCCTGATTCGCCTGTTGAAAGCGCCATGTATTCAGCACGATGTCCACCAAGGCGGGGCGGGTGAATAGCGGTAGCCATTCAACGATGGTGCAGGTCAGAAAGTGGGGTTTGTCGATTTCCGTAATCGTGTAGCGGCTTCGGCCCATGGATTCGTCCTTTAATCTGAAATGGGTGCGGAGCGTCGGAGGCTAGTTTAAGTGGTTGGTGGGTTGAATCGTTTTGGTGTTGCGGGGTGCTTCAGTTTGTTAGGTGGCTACGGCGTGATGGACGCGGAGCGTCGAGGGGCTTGCGTTCCCACGCGGAGCGTGGGAACGATCATCATCATTCGGACAGCGCAATAAAAAGGGCCGCCATTTCTGGCAGCCCCTTTTGTATGCAGCTTACTGAATCGAGATCAAATCAATCCCAGCTCAAAGCCCCACCCGTCTGATACTCAATAACCCGCGTCTCAAAGAAGTTTTTCTCTTTCTTCAAGTCCATGATCTCGCTCATCCATGGGAACGGGTTGGTGGTCCCTGGGTACTCTTCCTTCAAACCAATCTGGCTCAGGCGACGGTTTGCGATGAACTTGAGGTAGTCCTCCATCATCGCTGCGTTCATGCCCAGTACGCCGCGGGGCATGGTGTCGCGGGCGTATTCGATTTCCAGTTGGGTCCCTTGAAGGATCATCTGGGTGGCTTCTTCCTTCATCTCGGCATCCCACAGGTGCGGGTTTTCGATTTTGATCTGGTTGATCACGTCGATGCCGAAGTTCAGGTGCATGGACTCGTCACGCAGGATGTACTGGAACTGTTCTGCGACGCCGGTCATTTTGTTGCGGCGACCCATGGAGAGGATCTGGGTGAAGCCGCAGTAGAAGAAGATGCCTTCCAGAACGCAGTAGTAGGCGATCAGGTTGCGCAGCAGTTCTTTGTCGGTCTCAACGGTGCCGGTTTCGAACTTCGGATCGGAGATCGAACGGGTGTACTTCAAGCCCCAAGCTGCCTTTTTGGCGACCGACGGGATCTCGTGGTACATGTTGAAGATCTCGCCTTCGTCCATGCCCAGCGATTCGATGCAGTACTGGTAAGCGTGGGTGTGGATCGCTTCCTCGAAGGCCTGGCGCAGGATGTACTGGCGGCATTCAGGGTTGGTGATGAGGCGATACACGGCCAGCACGAGGTTGTTGGCAACAAGGGAGTCGGCGGTGGAGAAGAAGCCCAGGTTGCGCAGGACGATGCGGCGCTCGTCGTCGGTCAGGCCTTCCGGGTCTTTCCAGAGGGCGATGTCCGTGGTCATGTTGACCTCTTGCGGCATCCAGTGGTTGGCGCAGCCGTCCAGATACTTCTGCCAGGCCCAGTCGTACTTGAATGGCACGAGCTGGTTGAGGTCGGCGCGGCAGTTGATCATGCGTTTTTCGTCGACCGCGACGCGGGCGGCTGAGCCTTCGAGTTCGGCAAGACCTTCTGCGACGTCCAGCTTGTCCAGCGCAGCTTTGGCGCGGGCAATGGCGTCGGAGTCGTTTGCGCTGACGGCGCGGGCTTCAAGCGCAGCAGCACCACCGGCGCTGTCGAGTTTGTCCATCGCGGCTTCGGAAGCGTGGCCGGCGTTGGCGCCTTTGGCGGGTTCAGCGGCGTCTTCTTTGTCGAATTCGTCCCAGCTCAGCATGGTGAGGAGGCTCCTGCTAGAGGACCGGTTTTAAGCGGCCTGTGGATTTCAAAGTATGCGTTGCCAGCGTTGCTGATAGCGGGGCTGGCAACGGGAAAGGGTTGGGCGGTTCTTAGTGCTTACTGTGATTGATCGACAAAGGCGCTAAACGCTGCTTCGGATCGACCGACGAACATACTGCGAGGGTTGCCTGCGGTGTACCTGCGAAACAAGTCAACGGAAGCTGATTTCAGAGTGACGGTTTTGCGAGTGCAAGCGGTCATTTTGAGTACCCTGGATGAGCGCGGGATTATACAGATTTTGCCCGGCGCAGGTTCGTCCGTGACGGAATTTGAAGGCCGATTCGCCGTCATTTTCCTTTGCGTTATTTCCCCATTCATGCGTTGGGAAAAACGCCACTGGATCAGATCGCATCACGTATCTAGTGTGTCTTCGTGTTGCGAGACACATCATATAGTGCCTGGAACCATGCGGCAATCGGCTGACTGGCCTCAATGTGTCGCTACGAATGGGTGGCAGAGCTTGCTGATTAGCTTTCAGGCGGTCATCGCTTGCGGATTCAAAGGGCTCTAGCTTCGGGGGCCATGCCCCTGACTTTCAAGGGGCTGTCATTTGGAGGAAAAAATTGAGACTTAAACGCGACGAATGGCGTTCCGCAGGTGCTCGGTCACTTGTATCAAGCTTCTTTGCAATCAATTGCAATTAACCGCCAATTGCCTCCCCAACACACCGCTCAAACACCCTGACCATCCCTTCATAATCACACCCCACCGCATCCACATTCGCCCGAATCCATTCTTCCGCTTCCACCGGCCACCAGCTGATCTCAAACCCCGCATTCACAATGATGTGCTCAAACAGAATCCGCTGCGCACGGCCATTCCCTTCTCGGAACGGGTGAATCACGTTCAAATCCCCAAACAGCTCCGCGCTGGCCGCAATCAAACACCCGCGATCCAGGTCCTGAAGCCAGTTCGCCTCAGCCAAGCCCCTGAAAAGCTTGTTGACCTCGGGCTCTATGCGGTGGGTGACGCAGAAGTGGGTCTGGTCTTTGGAGATGTCGACGGTGCGCAGTTCGCCCGCCCAGTCATAAAGGTCGGCGAACAGCTGGCGGTGGATGGCTTGCAGGTAGGGCAGGTCGTAGGGAGGAGGGGAGAAGTCGATGGTTTGCGCGGCGACTTCGGAAAGATCGCGCTCGGCTTGCGCCAGGATTTTTGCGTCGGTGAGGTCGAGGCGGTTGCGCAGCACATGGCTGCCGGGCGGACAGTAAGGGTCTTGTCCTACGCCGTATTTGTCGACCATCAGGCCTGTTTTTTGCGGTAGCTGTTAAGCAGCTCTTCCCGGGAGGGCAGGCGGCGTTCGGAGTCGGCGGGCGAGCTCTCGAAACCTTCCAGACGCAGGCTGGCCGCGTAGTTGGAGCGGCGTGTTTTGGCGCAGTAGGCTTTTTTGGATTCTAGCGAGGCAGCTGGCATGGGGCGTACTCCTGGCTGGGAATGAGGGTAGTGTAGCTGAAACCGGGGAGGGGCAGCGAGGGCCGGGAGTGTTTGGCTCCCGGGTCGCGGTGTTGCTTGAACCGCTTCGCGAGCAAGCTCACTCCTACAGGGGACTGCGGTGTGAGCGAGGGGTTCTCGAGCAAGCTCACTCCTACAAGGATCTGCGGTGTGAGCGAGGGCTTCGCGGGCAAGCGCGCCTACAGACAGGCGCGCATGCCTGCGGGTTTTACTGGCAGGCTTCGCAGTCTGGCTCGTCGATCGCGCAGGCTTTAGGCACTGGCGCTGGACCGGCCGGTGCGGCTTCGGCTGGACGCGGGGCGGTTATCGCCGAGTCGTCCGGGCCGTGGCCACCGCTGGAAACGGCGTTGAGCTTGCCGGTGTTGATGGTCGACTTCTCGGTGCTGGTCGCGGCCAGGGCACGGAGGTAGTAAGTGGTTTTCAGACCACGGTACCAGGCCATGCGGTAGGTCACGTCCAGCTTCTTGCCCGAGGCGCCGGCGATGTACAGGTTCAGCGACTGCGCCTGGTCGATCCACTTCTGACGACGGCTGGCCGCGTCAACGATCCACTTGGTGTCCACTTCGAACGCGGTCGCGTAGAGGTCTTTCAACTCCTGCGGGATGCGCTCGATCTGCTGCACCGAACCGTCGTAGTACTTCAGGTCGTTGATCATGACCGAGTCCCACAGGTCGCGGGCTTTCAAGTCGCGAACCAAGTACGGGTTGATCACGGTGAATTCGCCCGACAGGTTCGATTTCACGTACAGGTTCTGGTAGGTCGGTTCGATCGACTGCGACACGCCGGTGATGTTGGCGATGGTTGCGGTCGGTGCGATGGCCATGATGTTCGAGTTACGAATGCCTTTCTGAACGCGAGCACGCACTGGCGCCCAGTCCAGGGTTTCGTTCAGGTCGACATCGATGTACTTCTGGCCACGCTGTTCGATCAGGATTTGTTGCGAATCCAGCGGCAGCACGCCTTTGGACCACAGCGAACCCTGGAACGTCTCGTAGGCACCGCGCTCGTCCGCCAGATCGCAGGAAGCCTGGATCGCGTAGTAGCTGACGGCTTCCATCGAGCGGTCGGCGAATTCGACAGCGGCGTCGGAACCGTAAGGAATGTGCTGCAGGTACAGCGCGTCCTGGAAGCCCATGATGCCCAGACCGACCGGACGGTGGCGGAAGTTGGAGTTCTTCGCTTGCGGCACCGAGTAGTAGTTGATGTCGATCACGTTGTCGAGCATGCGCACGGCCACGTCGATCGTGCGCTTGAGCTTGTCGGTGTCCAGCTTGCCGTTGACGATGTGGTTCGGCAGGTTGATCGAGCCCAGGTTGCAGACCGCGATCTCGTCCTTGTTGGTGTTCAGGGTGATCTCGGTGCACAGGTTCGAGCTGTGAACCACGCCCACGTGCTGCTGCGGCGAACGCAGGTTGCACGGGTCTTTGAAAGTCAGCCATGGGTGGCCGGTTTCAAACAGCATGGACAGCATTTTGCGCCACAGGTCTTTGGCCTGGATGGTCTTGAACAGCTTGACCTTGCCCGGGTACTCGGTCAGCGCTTCGTAGTACTCGTAGCGCTCTTCGAAGGCTTTACCGGTCAGGTCGTGCAGGTCAGGCACTTCGGATGGCGAGAACAGGGTCCATTTGCCGTCGTCGAAGACACGCTTCATGAACAGGTCAGGGATCCAGTTGGCGGTGTTCATGTCGTGGGTACGACGGCGATCATCACCGGTGTTCTTGCGCAGCTCGATGAACTCTTCGATGTCCATGTGCCAGGTTTCCAGGTACGCACAGACAGCGCCTTTGCGCTTGCCGCCCTGGTTCACGGCAACGGCCGTGTCGTTGACCACTTTCAGGAACGGCACGACGCCCTGGGATTTGCCGTTGGTGCCTTTGATGTAAGAGCCCAGCGCGCGAACCGGCGTCCAGTCGTTGCCCAGCCCGCCTGCGAATTTGGACAGCATGGCGTTGTCGTGGATCGCGTGGTAGATGCCCGACAGGTCATCCGGCACGGTGGTCAGGTAGCAGCTCGACAGCTGTGGACGCAGGGTGCCGGCGTTGAACAGTGTCGGGGTCGAGGCCATGTAGTCGAAGGACGACAACAGGTTGTAGAACTCGATGGCGCGGTCTTCGCGGGCTTTCTCTTCGATCGCCAGGCCCATGGCCACGCGCATGAAGAAGATCTGCGGCAGTTCGAAACGGATACCGTCCTTGTGGATGAAGTAACGGTCGTACAGGGTCTGCAGGCCCAGGTAGGTGAACTGCTGGTCGCGCTCGTGGTTGATCGCCTTGCCCAGTTTTTCCAGGTCGAACTCAGCCAGAACCGGGTTCAGCAGTTCGAACTGGATGCCTTTCTCGACGTAAGCCGGCAGGGCCTTGGCGTACAGGCCGACCATTTCGTGGTGCGTGGCGCTTTCGGCGACACCCAGGAAACCCAGGCCTTCGGCACGCAGGGTGTCCATCAGCAGGCGAGCGGTGACGAACGAGTAGTTCGGCTCGCGCTCGACGAGGGTACGCGCGGTCATCACCAGTGCGGTGTTGACGTCGGTCAGCGCAACGCCGTCGTAGAGGTTTTTCAGGGTTTCGCTCTGGATCAGGTTGGCGTCAACCTCGGCCAGGCCTTCGCACGCTTCGGTGACGATGGTGTTCAGACGGCCCATGTCCAGCGGCGCGAGGCTGCCGTCTTTGGCGGTGATGCGGATCGAGGGGTGCGCCTGCACGGTGGTTTCACCTGCAGTGCGACCGGCACGCTCCTTGGAGCGCTCGTTGCGGTAGATCACGTAGTCGCGGGCAACTTTTTGCTCGCCGGCGCGCATCAGCGCCAGTTCGACCTGATCCTGGATTTCTTCGATGTGGATGGTGCCGCCCGACGGCATGCGGCGCTTGAAGGTCGCGGTGACCTGTTCGGTCAGGCGCGCGACGGTGTCGTGGATGCGCGACGAAGCGGCAGCGGTGCCGCCTTCAACTGCGAGAAAGGCCTTGGTGATGGCGACGGTGATCTTGTCATCGGTGTACGCAACGACGGTGCCGTTACGCTTGATCACGCGCAGCTGACCCGGAGCGGTAGCGGACAGGTCCTGCTGGGTAGCCCCTGTCTGCGGCGCAGTGGCCTGCGGATTCTCGCGAGTTGTGTCGGTTTGCATGGGTGTCTCCACGTTCTCTATGTTTGTTTGGGCGCAAGGTTCGCGCCCACCGTTTCGTCTTGCGGCAGTGAACTGACAAACGTCAGGCCATGACTTCAAGACGAATGGGAAGGCGGATTACCCTCCCTGGCGTTGAAGTCGAAAAGGGCGCCGGATTTGAGCCCGTCACCCTGAAAAGCTGTTGCAGATTGCGCCGTTTATGTTGCATCTCATGCGCCGCTACGCGCAGCTCCCCAGGCGGGGTGTATGCCATTCGCGTGAGCGCGGTCCAGCGATGAAATCGGAGGTTGTACGGCCCTTCTTGCACACGTCCTACAGGAGAAAAAAACCTTGAAATCCTGATGCGACTTGTGTTTGGAATTTGCATGAAAACCCCACATGTAGGGTCTCCGTCGTCGAAGGGCTACAAGATATGCGTTTCGGACACTTACTGCAACGCATGACCTGTGGATAAAGCTGTGTGTAATTTGTGTGTGAAACGGGGAAATTGCGTGTAGGCCGCATGGCGTCTGGGATGGGCCACCGGTCGCTGTTTTTTCAGCGCCGCCCAGCGTGTCGAAAAACGGTTGGCCGGTCTTTTGCGGGCGCGAACGCTATCACAAAAAACCGCTTTGACAAGTGCGGTCCTACACTGGATTTGCGCTGGCCCACGCCTCAAGTCAAAAACCCGGACCCGTAGGAGCCGGCTGCTGGCGAACGCGGTGTATCAGCCAAAATCCATGGCACAGACCCACCGCCATCGCGGGCAAGCGCGCTCCTACACCGGGTTTTGCGTTGGCCGACATCTCAAGGCAAGGCACCTACGTCGGTTTACGTTTGCCGATATATCAAGGCATGACACGGACCCGTAGGAGCCGGCTTGCTGGCGAACGCGGTGTGTCAGCCGAAATCCATGGCACAGACCCGCCGCCATCGCGGGCAAGCGCGCTCCTACAGTAGTGCGTTGGCCGATATATCAGGGTATGACACGGACCCGTAGGAGCCGGCTTGCTGGCGAAGGCGCTGTATCAGCCGAAATTCATGGCACAGGCCCACCGCCATCGCGGGCAAGCGCGCTCCTACACCTGGTTTTGCGTCGGCCGGTATCTCTGCGTCAGGCGCGGGATCGTTGGGTCATCTATAAAGGAACAGCGATGCGCCGGTGTTTGAAACCGCCGATGGCCGCGAAGGCGTTGTGTCGGCCGTCCGGTTTGCCCATCATCAACCGCATTTGCGAGTAAAGGCGCCATCTCCCCGACACACCCACCCCGGCCATTTCATAAAAACAACACCAGGAGCCTCACCGTGCCGCAACAACCCTGGCAGGTATTGATCGTCGAAGATGATCAACGCCTGGCCGAACTCACCCGCGACTACCTCGAGAACAACGGCCTGCGCGTGAGCATCGAAGGGGACGGCGCGCGGGCGGTGCAGCGGATTGTCGATGACCAGCCCGATCTTGTGATCCTTGACCTCATGCTGCCCGGCGAAGACGGCCTGAGCATCTGCCGCAGGGTGCGCAGCCGCTACGACGGGCCGATTTTGATGCTCACCGCACGCACCGACGACAGCGACCAGATCCAGGGCCTGGACATGGGCGCCGACGATTACGTCGGTAAACCGGTGCATCCGCGGGTTCTGCTGGCGCGCATCCATGCGCTGTTGCGGCGCAGCGAGGCGCCCGAAAGCCCGGCCCAGAACCAGCAACGGCTGGAGTTCGGCGCGCTGGTGGTGGACAACACCCTGCGCGACGCCTGGCTCAACCACCAGAGCATCGAGCTGACCAGTGCCGAGTTCGACCTTCTGTGGCTCCTGGCCGCCAACGCCGGGCGCATTCTCTCCCGCGAAGAAATCTTCACCGCCCTGCGCGGCGTGGGCTATGACGGCCAGGATCGCTCCATCGACATACGCATCTCAAAAATCCGTCCGCGCATCGGCGACGATCCCGATCATCCGCGGCTGATCAAAACCGTGCGCAACAAGGGTTACCTGTTCGTGCCCCACGCCGTCGCGCCGATGCCGCCCTCAAGCGCCACGGGCGAGCAATGAACTCCATTTTCCTGCGCATTTACGGCGGGATGCTCGGCGTTCTGGTGCTGGTGGCGCTGCTCGGGGTGCTGACGCTGCATCTGGTCAACACCGTTCGCGCCGAGCACTACCGCGAACAGTTGGCCCACGGCACGTTCACGCTGATGGCGGACAACTTGCGCAGCATGAACGCCATCGAGCGCACCCGCGCCCTCGCGGTATGGGAACGTTTGCTGGGCATCCCCCTGACGCTGGAAAGCGCCGAGCAGGCGAAACTCGACGGCATCGCGCTGAGCCGCCTGAGTCGCGGGCAGGTCGTAGTCGAGCAGACCGGGCCTCATGCCGCGCGGGTGTTCCGGGAGGTTGAGCCGGCGCCCGCGGACAATCCGCTGCTGCTGACCGGCGAGGTGCGGCAAATCAGCGAGCAACTGGCACGCGCCACGATCTTCCTTCTATTGGATGAGCTGGTGCGGCTGCCGGTGGAGGAGCAACCGGCGCGTCTTGAAGCGTTGCACCACAGCAAGGGCTTCGGCTTCGACATGCAACTGATTCGCCTGGAGCAGCTGGATGTCGATGATGATCAGCGTCGGAGGATCGACGAGGGCGACACGGTGATGGCGCTGGGCAAGGGCGGCGATTCGATCCGCGTCCTGTCGGGCGTGGGCGAAACGCCTTGGGTGCTGGAAATCGGACCGCTGTATCAGATGAATCCCTATCCGCCGCAGTTGCTGATCCTGATCACCCTGGTCGGCCTGTGCCTGATCGGCCTGGTGGTGTACCTGCTGGTGCGTCGGCTGGAGCACCGTTTACGTGGCCTGGAGTCCGCCGCCACGCAGATCGCCCAGGGCAGTCTGGAAACCCGGGTGCCGGAGGCGGGCGCGGATTCGGTCGGGCGGCTGGCGTCGGCGTTCAACGGCATGGCCGAGCACCTGCAGCGCTCGCTGATGATCCAGCGTGAACTGGTGCGCGCCGTTTCCCACGAACTGCGCACGCCGGTGGCGCGGTTGCGTTTCGGCCTGGAAATGATCAACGACGCCACGACCCCGCAGGCGCGACATAAGTACATGGTCGGGATGGACAACGATATTCAGGACCTCGACAAGCTCGTGGACGAGATGCTCACCTACGCGCGCCTTGAGCAGGGCGCGCCGACCCTGGATTTTCAGCGCATTGACCTGAATGCGCTGGTCGATCAGGTGATCACCGAACTGGCGCCGCTGCGGCCGCTTATTCGCGTCAGGCGCGGGCAGTGTGTCGATGCGCTTCAACACAGCGCAGCGGATGACGGACACTGGGTTGAAGCCGAACCGCGCTATTTGCACCGGGCCGTGCAGAATCTGGTGAGCAACGCCATGCGCCATGCCGAGTCGCAGGTGTGCATCGGGTACCAGTTGAGCGAGGACCATTGCCGCATCGACGTCGAAGACGATGGCCCGGGCGTGCCGGAAAGTGCGTGGGAGCGTATTTTCACCCCATTCATGCGCCTGGATGACAGCCGCACGCGGGCGTCCGGCGGGCACGGTTTAGGCTTGTCGATTGTGCGGCGCATCATTCATTGGCACGCCGGACGCGCGCTGATCGGGCGCAGTCAGAGCCTCGGCGGCGCATGTTTCAGCCTCGCCTGGCCGCGCCGGCAGGAACGGACGTGATGTTCGAGGGCCCACTGGCGGGGTTTGGGCGAACGCGGGTGATCGATGGCGAGCGGCCGGTGTTGCCGTTGACTGAGCTGTTGCGCGACGAGGTCCTGGAGCGTTTGCTGCTGCAGGTCTACGGCGCGGAGTTGGTGAGGGACCAGTTGCCGGTGCTGGCCTCCCAATGGATTAAGTACTACGCCATGCAGCTGATTCCGCCGGTGGTGGTGGCGAGCCTTGTCCATGGCGTGAGTTGGCCGCTGGCGCTCGACCGGCTTGCCTTTGCCGTGGACGAACGCGGTGTGCTGGACGGGGTGCGCTTTGACGGGGCGGCCTGTGCGCTGGCGCCTGCGGATGAGCCGTTTGCGCCGCTGCTGGAAAACCTTCGGCAGGTGATTGAGCGTTTGAGCGCTTATGCCAACGTGCCTGCAGCGGTGCTGTGGTGCACCGCCGGGGATTACCTGGAAACCTGCCTGCGAGAGCTTGCCGCCGTCAGCGATGTTTGTCTCGCGCCGGGGCATGCCTTGTTAAAGGAAAAGCTGACGCCGAGCGGGTTGCGTAACCCGCTGTTCAATGCCATCCGTTATAAGGCCCAGGCAGATGGGCAGAGTGTCCGTCAACGGCGCACCTGTTGCCTGAGCCATCGCGTGGCGTGGGTGGGCAGGTGTGAGCATTGTCCGTTGCAGGTGTAGGCCAGCGGGGCGGGATGTGTTGGAACCGTGCAGCGTCTTACCGGCGATGCAGCACTTGCAGGAGTGAGCTTGCTCGCGAAGAGTCCGCCTCATCCACCGAATTCCTCTCAGCCCGCAATTGCCACCAGACTGAGTAACTGCCCATCCTGCACACTGAACTGGGCGTCCAATTCCTTGCCGTGATGCCATTCAGGTGACAGGTCAATGTTCAGGCGCAGCCGAGCGCTGCCGTCGTCCGACCATGACAGCACCTCGGCGTCCTCGAAATAGAAGCGCTTGAGCACCAGAGGGTAGAGCGCCTTGAACAGGCTTTCCTTGAGGGAAAAGGTCAGGGTCACGACTTTGGCGGCGTCATGCTCGGGCCCATCATTGAGGCGCTGCATCTCTGCCGGAATCAGAATCTCCCCGGCCAGGCGCATGGCGCGTTCGTTGCTCATCAGTTGCTCCACGTCCAGACCCAATCCACGCCAATGGGTATTGCACGCAACGATTGCCGCGGCCCATCCGGCGCTGTGTGTGATCGAGCCGGTGATGCCCTGAGGCCAGACCGGCGCGCGATCTTCACCAATGGTCGGCACGTGCAGGCGACCGTCCAGACGGCGCATGGCCTCGCGGGCGCACAGACGCCCGGCCAGAAACTCGGCCTGGCGCTTGGCGACCGAGCGTTGAATCGAGGCGGGCGGGTCGATCAGGCAACGCCGAAAGTCACCATCGCCAAGGGAATGCGGATCGAAACGAGCGCTGACCAGCACCACCTCCGCCAGCCCTTTGGGCAACGGCCAGTGAGCGGTCAGGGCAGGGCAGCATTCGGGGAGTTCTGTGGGCTGGGTCATGCCCGGCATTCTGCCGGAACCACGACGCCGTGCGCAAAATCGGTTTGCCGGCAGGTCCCAGAATCTGCAGGCGTCAGGCGACGGTATCGAAAATCGCCCTACGCCGCGGTTCATCGCCATACGAAAATCAAATTGTAGGAGCGCGCTTGCCCGCGAACGCGGCGTGTCAGGCGATATCAACGACCCAGACCCACCGCCATCGCGGCCAGGATCGTGACGAGCGTTGCAGTGCGCCACGGTTTATCGGCATACAAAGATCAATTGCATGAGCGCGCTTGCCCGCGAACGCGGTGTGTCAGCCGACGTCAATGCCACAAACCCACCGCCGTCGCGGCCAGGCCCGTGACGAGCGTTGCAGTGCGCCACGGTTTATCGGCATGCGAAGATCAAATTGTAGGAGCGCGCTTGCCCGCGAACGCGGTGTGTCAGCCGACATCAATGCCACAAATCCACCGCCATCGCGGCCAGGCCCGTGACGAGCGTTGCAGTGCGCCACGGTTTATCGGCATGCGAAGATCAAATTGTAGGAGCGCGCTTGCCCGCGAACGCGGTGTGTCAGCCGACATCAATGCCACAGACCCACCGTAATCGCGGGCAAGCGCGCTCCTACACCGGTGTGCGGCGGCCGACCTATCAAGGCAAGACACCGGTTTCCGGCGGATGCCATATCAAAGCCGTACACAAAACCCGTAGGAGCCGGCTTGCTGGCGAACGCGGCGTGTCAGGCGACATCAATCCCACAGACCCCCCCCAATCTCAGGCAAGCGCGCCCCTACAGCCGCAACGCTTCTTCAGCCCGGGTTGAATGCGGTTCAGGAGGGGTTCAGCGCTCGCTGGGTATGCTTCACCCGTACCTGACAAGGCGCGTGGCGCCGGAGGACCTGCTCATGCTGACGTTCAACAAGCTCTTTCTGGCGCTGGCGTTTCTTGGCAGCAGCGCGGCGGCGCAAGCAGCTGATGGCAACGCAGACGTTTCCCGCACCGATTACGGCAAGAACACCGAACGCTCCGACCGCATCAACGGCCTTCGTCGCAGCCTTGCGACCAGTGCCCAGGTCGGCAGCTGGAGCCAGGCGTTCAGCCAGCAGCCTGCGGACAATGCCTACGTTGCGGGTTACGCAAGCTTTACAGCCCACGTCAACGGCGTCCGACTGCAACCGGTCAGCCTTAGCGCCTACACTGTGCCAATGCCCCAGACGAGTACGACCAGACTGTCGAGCGCCAACGTCAACGTCAACGCCAACGCATCGCCCCGCACTCTTCAACAGTCACCCTCGCTGAGTTTGAGCGAAAGCCCGCACACCTATTTACCCGTCCACCACATTTTCTAAGCCGCCAGCCTGTTTTTCGCAGCGTCTGGATTGCACAATCGCTGCCTGGCTCGTCACTATGACCGCGCTCGGCAGCGTCTTTGACTCGTGAACAAACGATTCGTGAGACATACAGATTCGCGAAACGAGAGGTATGCCTTTGCCTGGGAGAGCGTCATGAAATTGCTGGTCGTCGAAGATGAAGCCCTGCTGCGTCATCACCTGCAGACCCGCCTGACCGAAAGCGGTCATGTGGTCGAGGCGGTGGGCAACGCCGAGGAAGCGCTGTATCAGGCGGGCCAGTTCAACCACGATCTGGCGGTCATCGACCTGGGCCTGCCCGGCGTGGGCGGTCTGGACTTGATCCGCCAGCTGCGCGTGCAGAACAAGGCGTTCCCTATCCTGATCCTGACCGCGCGCGGCAACTGGCAGGACAAAGTTGAAGGCCTCGCGGCCGGCGCCGATGACTACGTGGTCAAGCCGTTCCAGTTCGAAGAGCTCGAAGCGCGCCTCAATGCCCTGCTGCGACGTTCCAGCGGCTTTACGCACTCGACCATCGTCGCTGGCCCGCTGACCCTGGACCTCAACCGCAAGCAAGCCTCGCTGGATGAGCAACCGCTGGCGCTGACCGCCTACGAATACCGGATTCTCGAATACCTCATGCGCCATCACCAGCAAGTGGTGCCCAAAGAGCGCCTGATGGAGCAGCTGTACCCCGATGACGACGAACGCGACCCGAATGTCATCGAAGTGCTGGTCGGGCGCCTGCGTCGCAAGCTCGAAGCACCGTCCGGCTTCAAGCCGATCGACACCGTGCGTGGTCTGGGCTACCTGTTCACCGAGCGCTGTAAATGATTGGTTCGCTGCGCCTGCGATTGATGCTGGGCGCCGCGACCCTGGCGGTCATCTTCATGCTGCTGATGCTGCCGGCGCTGCAAAAAGCCTTCAGCCTGGCACTGGAAAGCTCCATCGAAAAACGCCTGGCTTCGGACGTCACCACACTGATTTCCGCCGCTCGCGTTGAAAACGACCACCTGCTCATGCCCGCATTGTTGCCCGGCGAGCAGTTCAGCCTGCCCGACAGTCGCCTGCTCGGCTATATCTACAACCGTGCCGGCAAACTGGTGTGGCGCTCTCGGGCGACCGAAGACGAAGCCATCGACTACCAGCCGCGCTACGACGGGCGCGGCAACGAATTCGCCAAAATCCGCCAGCCCAATGGCGACGAGTTTTTCGTCTACGACGTCGAAATCAAATTGCTTGGCGGACGTAACGCCGCGTTCAGCATCGTCGCCCTGCAACCGGTGCGCGAATACCAGGAAACCATCTCCGGCCTGCGCCAGAAACTCTATCTGGGTTTCGGCGGCGCGTTGCTGGTGTTGCTGATTTTGCTATGGGGAGGTTTGACCTGGGGCCTGCGTGCGTTGCGGGGCATGAGTCAGGAGCTCGATCAGGTCGAGGCCGGCTCCCGGGAGAGCCTCAGTGAGGAACACCCCAGCGAACTGCTGCGCCTGACCGACTCGCTCAACCGGCTGTTACGCAGCGAGCGCGAGCAGCGCATTCGTTATCGCGACTCGCTGGGCGACCTGGCCCATAGCCTGAAAACTCCGCTGGCGGTGTTGCAGGGCGTCAGCGAGAAGATCGCCAAACGCCCGGAGGACCTGGAGCAGGCGCGGATTCTGCAGTCGCAGATCGAACGCATGAGTCAGCAAATCAGCTACCAATTGCAACGCGCCAGCCTGCGCAAAAGCGGGTTGGTGCGCTACCACGTGGCGCTCAAACCGGTGGTGCAAAGCCTGTGCAACACCCTGGAGAAGGTCTACCGCGACAAGCGCGTGAACGTGGTGCTCGATCTGCCGGACAACTGCCAGGTGCAGATGGAAGAGGGCGCGTTGCTGGAAATGCTGGGCAACTTGCTGGAAAACGCCTACCGCCTCTGCCTGAGCGAAGTGCGCGTGAGCTGGCGGCCGTCGATGATGGGCGACGAGTTGTGCATTGAAGACGACGGCCCCGGCGTCCCGGAAAGTCAGCGCGCGCGCATCCTCGAGCGGGGCGAACGGCTCGACACGCAGAACCCGGGGCAAGGCATCGGCCTGGCGGTGGTCAAGGACATTATCGAAAGCTACGGCGCGCAATTGACCTTGGGCGATTCGGAGCTGGGCGGCGCGGCGTTCCGTATTCAATTCACGATCTAGCGCCGGTTCCACTCGCTGCGCGTCCCTGGTCAAGGCGGATACCCGCCAGTGTGGCGAGCGAATTCACGTCAAACGGCGGAAAACCGCCACCCTCACTCTGCCCGTATAGGGCCCTGTTGACCGCCCGGTTCACAGGATCCGGGCCTTTCAGCGGTTTACTCGATACTGGCACGGTGCTTGCGATGCACTGTGCAGAGGTCTGCCGCGCGCAGCTCGACAAAAACAAATCCCTCCGAGCAGGAGGGTTCGCACTTTAGGCGTCTCTGCAACCGGAATGCTGCAGACCGATGCTCTTGAGGAAACTGCAATGACGACTCGTCAGCCCATCTATAAATCCCTGTATGCCCAGGTGATCGTCGCGATCATCGTCGGTATCGCCCTCGGTCACTGGTACCCCGAAACTGCCGTCACGCTCAAGCCTCTGGGCGACGGGTTCATCAAACTGATCAAAATGGTCATTGCACCGATCATCTTCTGCACCGTCGTCAGCGGCATCGCTGGCATGCAGAGCATGAAATCCGTGGGCAAGACCGGCGGCTACGCGCTGCTTTACTTCGAAATCGTCTCGACCATCTCGCTGATCATCGGCTTGATCGTAGTCAACGTCGTGCAGCCGGGCGCCGGCATGAACATCGACGTTTCCACCCTCGATGCCTCCAAAGTCGCTGCCTACGTGACCGCCGGTAAGGATCAGAGCATCGTCGGCTTCATCCTCAACGTCATTCCGAACACCATCGTCGGCGCGTTCGCCAACGGCGACATCCTGCAAGTGCTGATGTTCTCGGTGATCTTCGGTTTCGCCCTGCATCGCCTGGGTGCTTACGGCAAGCCGATCCTGGACTTCATCGATCGCTTCGCTCACGTCATGTTCAACATCATCAACATGATCATGAAGCTCGCCCCGATCGGTGCACTGGGTGCCATGGCATTCACCATCGGCGCCTATGGCGTCAGTTCGCTGGTGCAGTTGGGTCAGCTGATGCTGTGCTTCTACATCACCTGCCTGCTGTTCGTGCTGGTGGTGCTGGGCTCCATCGCGAAAGCTCACGGCTTCAGCATTCTCAAGCTGATCAAGTACATCCGTGAAGAGCTGTTGATCGTTTTGGGTACCTCGTCCTCTGAGTCGGCGCTGCCACGCATGCTGATCAAGATGGAGCGTCTGGGCGCCAAGAAATCCGTTGTTGGCCTGGTGATTCCGACCGGTTACTCGTTCAACCTGGACGGTACCTCGATCTACCTGACCATGGCCGCCGTGTTCATCGCCCAGGCGACCAACACCCACATGGACATCACCCATCAGATCACCCTGTTGCTGGTGCTGTTGCTGTCGTCCAAGGGTGCTGCTGGCGTCACCGGTTCCGGTTTCATCGTGCTGGCCGCCACACTGTCTGCCGTGGGCCATCTGCCGGTGGCCGGTCTGGCGCTGATCCTGGGCATCGACCGCTTCATGTCCGAAGCCCGTGCCCTGACCAACCTGTGCGGTAACGCCGTGGCAACCCTGGTTGTCGCCAAGTGGGTCGGCGAGCTGGACGTTCCACAGATGCAGGCCGAGCTGGCATCCGGTGGCCGCGCCATCGACAACACCGCGCCAACCGACGACCTGGGCGTTGCTGAAACTGCACCGACCCCGGTTGTGCGTTCGTAATACGCAAAGGCGGTAACGGTTGCTGAAAAAGCCTGTCTTCGGACAGGCTTTTTTTATGGGTTTTTACAGGAAACGGCCTAACGAATGTCGCAGCGCCCAGATTCGTCACATGGAGATCAATTGTAGGAGCGCGCTTGCCCGCGAACGCGGTCTACCAGCCCAAATCCCCAGCACAGACCCACCGCGTTCGCGGGCAAGCGCGCTCCTACACCGGTTCGGTGTCAGCCGACATTTCCGGGTGAATCCCAAATTTGCGTCCGCCGACATTTCCCAAGCCAGACGCCAAACCTGTAGGAGCCGGCTTGCTGGCGAACGCGGTCTCACCCGAAATCCACGGCACAGACACGCCGCCTTCGCGGGCAAGCGCGCTCCTACACCGGTTCTGTGTCAGCCGAAATTTCCGGGTGAATCCCAAATTTGCGTCCGCCGACATTTCCCAAGCCAGACGCCAAACCTGTAGGAGCCGGCTTGCTGGCGAACCCGGTATCTCAGCCCAAACCCACGGCACAGACACGCCGCCTTCGCGGGCAAGCGCGCTCCTACACCGGTTCGGTGTCAGCCGACATTTCCGGGTGAATCCCAAATTTGCGTCAGCCGACATTTCCCAAGCCAGACGCCAAACCTGTAGGAGCCGGCTTGCTGGCGAATGCGGTGTCCCAGCCCAAATCCACGGCACAGACACGCTGCCTTCGCGGGCAAGCGCGCTCCTACACCGGATCTGCGCCAGCCGACATTTCCGGGTGAACCCCAAATCTGCGTCCGCCGACATTTCCCAAGCCAGACGCCAAACCTGTAGGAGCCGGCTTGCTGGCGAACGCGGTGTCTCAGCCCAGATCCATGTCACAGACACACCGCCTTGGCGGGCAAGCGCGCTCCTACACCGGTTCTGCTTCAGCCGCAAAACCTGTAGGAGCCGGCTTGCTGGCTAACCCGGTGTCCCAGCCCAAATCCACGGCACAGACACACCGCCTTCGCAGGCAAGCGCATTCCTGCAAGTAGACCTTCGCTGAACCGGGGACTTGCCGTCACTCCACCCGCGTTTCGCCGCTGAACACCAGCAGTCCGCGGCAGCGTTTGCACAGATAGCGCCGGCCTTTGCGCACGAGTTTGTGGCGTTGGGGAGTGAAGGGGAAATCGCTGTCCGGGCATGGGCAGCGGTAGATGTAACGCGTCACGCTGCGGCGCTGGATTTCATAGGTATGGCAGCGGTTCGGCGGCAGCTCGTAAACGCCGCGCATGATCAGCTGCCATTCCTCGCCATGGGGCTGGATGGTGTCGCCGAACAGTTGATGCGCGACCAGGTGCGCGACTTCATGCGGGACGGTCTGACGCAGGAAATCCTCGCTGTTCTCCAGGAACAGCTGCGGATTGAAGCGCAGCATGTTTTCGTGCAGGTGCGCCACGCCGGCTTTTTGGCCGCGCAACTTGACGCTCACGACCGGGCGTTTGAAAGGGCGTTTGAAAAAGTCTTCGGCTTGTTGATAGCAGGATTCGACGCGGGTATTGAGTGTTTCGAGCATGCTTCATCGGTCTCCAGAGACCGCAAGTATGCCGCAAGGCCTGGCATTTCCGAAAACCCGCGCGCCGAATGGTGTGCCGAAAGTCGCCACCCGCGAGCCACCCGCTAATTCACGTATTCAGGCCCCATCCCCACACCCCACAAGACCACGGTAAAGGCCAGGATCGCCATCAGCACGACCAGTCCCACCGCCAGCACCGAGCTTGAAAACATAAAGCCTTCTTCCGGATGCACGCCCATGTAAACGGGCAGGCCCACGTACAGCAGGTACATGGTGTAGGAAACCGCCGCAAGCCCGACCATCATCCCCAGCCACATGTGCGGATACAGCGCGGCCAGCCCACCGATGAACAGCGGCGTTGCCGTGTAGGTCGCAAAGGCAACGCAGCGCGCCAGGCTGGGAAACGCATCATAGGTGCGCGCCATCCAGTGCACGAACCCACCCATGACGCCGACCCCGACCAGCATGGCGATGTACGACATCAACGCCATCCACCCGGCGCTTTCTGCGGTGACCACTACCGGAGCCCGGTCGCCGATGACCCAGCCGACCTGCGTGGTGCCAATGTACGCAGACACTGCCGGGATAGCCGCCAGGATCAACGTGTGGGTGAGATACAGGTGGCCGATGCTTTCCTCACCCTCGCCACGTATCTCTTGCCATTCCTGGTCGGGGTGGGTGAAGAGGCCCAGAACGTGATGAATCATGGTCGAAACTCCCGTGATGTGGCGCCGCTCCGTGTGGAGCGTCTGCCCGATCAACTGCCGTCGGTAAGAGGTCATCTCGCGCGAAGGATGATGGCCCTTTAAAGCAGTATAGAAACCACGGCACGGGGCAAACCCTGTTGCTTAGAGTGATTGCGCCGTTTAAACCGGCTGCTAATCGCGATTGGCGATCAACAGGGCTTGGCAGAAGGCATATCAAGGGCACGCCGGCTGGACCAACAGCCATTACCCGATTCGGGGTTTATGCGTAAAATGCCGACCCTTTCTTATCGTCTCTTCACCTCACAGCAAGCGGAAAACAGCGCCATGGGCACCCTTTCAGTCAACCAGAACAAACTGCAGAAGCGCCTGCGCCGGCTCGCGGGCGAAGCGGTGGCCGATTACACCATGATTGAAGAGGGCGACAAGGTGATGGTCTGCCTGTCCGGCGGCAAGGACAGCTACACCCTGCTTGATGTGCTGCTGCACATGCAGAAGGTGGCGCCGATCAAGTTCGACATTGTCGCGGTGAACATGGACCAGAAACAGCCGGGTTTCCCCGAGCACGTGCTGCCGGCTTATCTGGAACAGTTGGGCGTTGAGTACCACATTGTCGAGAAAGACACGTACTCGGTGGTCAAGGAGTTGATTCCCGAAGGCAAGACCACGTGCTCACTGTGCTCTCGCCTGCGTCGCGGCACGCTGTATACCTTTGCCGATGAGATCGGCGCGACCAAAATGGCCCTGGGTCACCACCGTGACGACATCGTCGAGACCTTCTTCCTGAACATGTTTTTCCAGGGCAGCCTCAAGGCCATGCCCCCCAAGCTGCGCGCCGACGATGGCCGCAACGTGGTGATTCGGCCGCTGGCGTACTGCGCCGAAAAAGACATTCAGGCGTATTCGGACCTCAAGCAGTTCCCGATCATCCCGTGCAACCTGTGCGGTTCGCAGGAGAACCTTCAGCGTCAGGTGGTCAAGGACATGCTTCAGGAATGGGACCGCCAAACCCCGGGCCGCTCCGACATGATCTTCCGCAGCCTGCAGAACGTGCATCCCTCGCAACTGGCCGACCGCAACCTGTTCGACTTCAACCGCCTGCGCATCGACGAAACCGCCGCGTCTCGGTTTGTGAATGTAGTGAATGTGTAAGGCGTGATGCAGGCTGAACCCGTGAAACCGCCTTCCCGGCTAAAGCCGGTCCCACTGAGTGTGCGTCGATCCAGTGGAATCGGTTAGCCGGTCTCACTGCGTTCGTGTCGATCAATGGAATCGGTTAGCAGATCCCACTGAATGCCCGGACAGTGGGACCGGCTTCAGCCGGGAAGAGGCCGGTTCGGGCACCCTCGATCTGCATCGGAACACGCAGACTCGCTCACCCGGAAACCGCGTGCATTACAAACCCACCTCCGGCAACACCGGCTTGTTCGCCAACGCCGTCTTCATCAACTTTTCTACATAATCCCGATCACTGTCGGGCAGCGGGAGGCGAGGTGGGCGGGTGAGGGCGCTGCCGCGTTCCATGATCGCTTCGCACAGCTTGATGCACTGCACCAGGTCCGGACGCGCGTCCAGGTGCAGCAGCGGCATGAACCACTCATACAGCGCCATCGCCTCGGCGAAGCGGCCGGCCTTGGCCAGACGGAACAGCGTCTCGCCCTCTTTCGGAAACGCGTTGGACATCCCTGACACCCAGCCCACCGCGCCGACCGCCACGCTCTCCACCAACACGTCGTCCAGCCCCGCGAACAGCACGAAACGGTCACCGACTTCATTGCGCACATCGATGAACCGGTTGGTGTTGCCCGACGAGTCCTTGAAACAGACGATGGTGTCGCAGTCCGCCAGGGAGATGAGGATGTCCGGCGTCACGTCGTTTTTGTAAATCGGCGGGTTGTTGTAGACCATCATCGGCAGGTCGGTGGCGGCGGCCACGGTGCGAAAGTGCGTGGCGGTCTCGAACGGCTTGGCTGAATAGACCAGTGCCGGCATCAGCATGATCCCGTCGGCTCCGGCTTTCTGCACGTCCTTGGCCACGGAGCAGGCGTTGGCGCTGGTGAACTCGGCGATGCCCGAAATCACCGGCACTCGGCCACCCGACGCGTCTTTGGCCGCCTCCACGAGGCTGATTTTTTCGGCCACGCTCAGCGAGGTGTTTTCACCGACCGTGCCGCAAATCACCAGCCCTGAAACGCCGTCGCGCACCAGGTTGGAAATGACCTTGTGGGTTGCCTCCAGGTTGAGCGAAAAATCATCGTTGAATTGAGTAGTGACGGCAGGGAAGACCCCGCTCCAGGATACGGACTGGCTCATAATTGACTCCTGTTGGGCTAAAGGTATTTCGTATACGTTCTGTTTTGGGCAAACCACGCCCGATGATTTGGCGTTTCACTGGTACTTCACAATGTTCCCCATGCCTGTAGCCGCGCAGTTCCTGTAGGAGTGAGCTTGCTCGCGAACGCGGTATGTCTGTGATGCACAGGCTGACCGACACGATGCATTCGCGGGCAAGCGCGCTCCTACAGTGGTTTTGTATGTCTTCGCGACATCGATGTAGCCGTCACAGCTTCAACCCCACCGGCCAGGTATCACTCAGCTTGTACCCTTCCGGCCATGGGTCGCTGGGGTCGAGCATGTGTTGGTGTGTCCCGGTAATCCATGCGCGGCCCGACAGGCTAGGGATGATCGCCTTGCGTCCGGCGACCTCGGTTTCGCTCTGGATCTTGCAGTGGAACTCGGAGCCTATGATTGATCGCCCGATAAACCGGTCGCCGACGTTCAGCTGGCCTTTGGCATGCAGCACCGCGAGCCGAGCCGAACACCCGGTGCCGCAGGGAGAGCGGTCGATCTTGCCGGGGCGGATCACCACCGCATTGGCCGCATTCGCCACGCCGCCGTCATAGTTAACCGGCGCTGCGATCTGGCAAAACGAAATGTGGTTCCAGTCCTTGTTCAGCGGATGGCTGAAACCCAACTGCTCATTGGCGGCTTTGGTGATTTTCAGGCCGGTGTCTACCAGATCCTTCGCCTCATCAGCGGTCAGGGCGAACCCCAGCTTCACCGAATCGACGATGGCAAAGCTGTCCCCGCCATAGGCGGTGTCGACCTGAATCGAACCCAGCCCTGGCACCTCGATCCACACGTCCAGTTGATCGGCAAAGGAGGGGTGGTTGTGCACCTCAACGCTTTGCACCTTGCCGTCGCGGCATTGGGCTATCGCCTCGATCAGGCCGCCGGGCGCTTCCAGAATCAGGCGGGTTTCCGGCTCGGTCATCGGCAGAATGCCGCTGTCCAGCAGCACCGTCGCCACGCACAGGGAATTGGAACCGGACATGGGCGGCACGTCCGCCGGCTCCATGATGATCCAGCCCATCTGCGCCTTCGGGTGCTTGGGCGGCACCAGCAGATTGACGTGACGAAACACGCCGCCGCGCGGCTCGTTCAGCATGAAATTGCGCAGCACGTTGTCCTGCTCGATCCAGCGTGATTGCTCCCAAATCGTCTCCCCGGGCGGCGGCGTAACCCCACCGACAATCACATCGCCCACTTCGCCTTCGGCGTGACAACTGACCACATGAATCACTTTCGATGAGCGCATACTTTAAAGCCCTCCTGTCGGACACGGGTTGAACTGACGAAGAAGATCAACCTGCAGGCGCCGGCTTGCTGGCGAACGCGCGGTGTCATTCACCGCCGTGGTGGCTGGACGGACCGGTTCGCCAGCAAGCCGGCTCCTACGGGTGTGTTGTGTCAAACGTCCCAACATTGACTGGCCTGCTGCTGGATCAGTTGAGTTCGATTGAGCCGTTGGATCCATTGGATTCGATTGAACCGGTGAGCTCAACCAATCAGGCCGGTTCGACTCGATCCGTAGGAGCCGGCTTGCTGGCGAACGCGTGGTGTCATTCACCGCCGTGGTGGCTGAACGGACCGGTTCGCCAGCAAGCCGGCTCCTACGGGTGTGTTGTGTCAAACACCGCGACATTGATGGCCTCCTACAGACGTGTTGTGCCGTACTCCACAACATTGATGGCTTCCTACAGGCGTGTTGTGTCAAACATCCCGACATCGGTTGACCTCACCGCATAATCGATCAATTGATCGACCGCAAAAAATCCGCCGTTTCCGGCCGCTGCGGATTGCCGATCACCTGATCCGGCGTGCCGATCTCGTGCACCAGGCCGTTGCGGAAAAACGCCACGCGGTCCGACACGTCGCGGGCGAAACGGATTTCGTGGGTCACCAGAATCATCGTCATGCCGTCTTCGGCCAGCATGCGCATGGTGTCGAGCACCTCGCCCACCAATTGCGGATCAAGGGCGGACGTCGCTTCGTCAAACAGCATGTAATCCGGCGACATCGCCAGCGCCCGGGCGATGGCCATGCGCTGTTGCTGCCCGCCCGAGAGCTTGCCGGGAAACACCTTGAGCTTGTCGCCCAGCCCCACGTGGGTCAGCTGCCTGACCGCCAGCGCTTCGGCTTCGGCCTTGCTTTTGCCCAGCACGGTGCGCGGCGCCAGCATCACGTTTTCCAGCACCGTCAAATGGGGGAACGCGTTCCACTGCTGAAAAACGATACCGATCTTCTGCCGCAGCTTGTTGATGTCCGTGCCCCTGGCGTGCACCTCCGTGCCATCAACGCGAATGCTGCCGCTTTTGATCGATTCCAGCCCGTTAATGCACATCAGCAGCGTCGACTTACCCGAGCCCGATCCACCGATGATGGAAACCACTTCGCCCTTGTTCACCTGCAGGCTCACGCCTTTGATGACTTCGAGCTCGCCGAATGACTTGTGAACGTTGTCGATCTCAATCATTTTCCTGCCACCTCGTTTCCAGCCGGGCGCCCAGACGCGCGACCACCAGACTCATGACGTAATAAATCAGCCCGGCGATGCACAGCACCAGCAGCGGTTCCTGAATGCGCGTGACGATGGTCTGCGAGGCACGCAGCAGCTCGACAATGCCGATCCACATCACCAGCGCGGTGTCCTTCATCACCCCGAGCAGCAGATTGATCCAGCCGGGAAAAGCGACACGAGTGGCCATCGGCATGACGATCTGGCGCAAGTCCTGCCAGTACGTCAGGCCCAGCGAGCGGCTGGCGCGGCGCAGGCTGAGCGGCACCGACAGCACGCCGCTGCGCACGATCTCCGTGCAGTAAGCGGTGACGTACAGACCGAGCACCACGCAAGCCACGGTAAACGCACTCCAGTTCAAACCGGCGATGCTTTTCAGTGCGTTGAACAACACAAACTGAATCAGCAACGGCACGCTGCGAAACACGTCCAGCACCCAGGCCAGCGGAATCGTGCTGCGCGGTAACAAAGCCCGCGCCATGCCGCAGACCACCCCGGCGACCGTGCCGATGAGCATCGACACCACAGTGAGCAAAATCGTGACCCAGGCGCCCTGCAGCATGAATTGCAGGTCGCTCCAGGTGAACGTGCTGTCGAACATGCCCATCTCCTCAGTACCGGAATAAGCGCCAGGACAGCAGCCGTGCGACGGCCACGATCAGCTTGGCGATCAGGTAATACAGCACCGCCGCAATGGCGAAGAATTCAAAGGTGCGGAAGGTTTTGACGTTGTAGTCCTGGGTCACACCGGTGAGGTCATTGTTCAGCCCGACGATCACCCCCATCGACGTCATCAAGACGGCCCAGACCATCTGGTTGGTCAGCGGATAGAAGACGATGCGCAGCAGCTGTGGAATGACGATCAACCGGTAGGCCTGCGGCGCGCTCATGCCCAGCGAGCGGGCAGCGCGCAATTGCGTGTCGGGCACCGCCTTCAGGCCGCCGCGAAAATTCTCCGCCAGATAGCCCGCGTTGTTAATGGTGATGCCTGCCAGCAACGCCGCCCACGAACTGATGTGCAAGCCGAACGAGCCGAGGCCGAAATACAGGATGTACACCTGAAACAGCGACGGCGTGTTGCGCGCGATGGAAATCCAGGTCGCGGCGAACCCGCGGAACAAACGGTTTTTGCCTTGACGCATGAACACCAGAAACAGCGCGATGGTCACGCCGAGGATCATCGACAGTGCTGCGGTTTCGAACGTTACCCATGCGCCATTGAGCATGTCGGGCAGGGCCTTGAACGCCGCGCGCCAATGGAAGTTGTAGTCAAACATGCGCGCTATCCTCCGCGTGTGCGGCGCCGCGCAGCCACTCCGGCAGACGGCCGCTGGCCAGCCCCGTGCAGGCGCTTTCCACGCACTCGGCCAGGCTGGCGAAATGCACGTGACGGCCCACCAGTCCCGGGGCGTAATGCGCGTACTTGCCGGAGTTGGTCATCAGCGTGCGCGCCGTGGGCGGGATGACCGGCTCACCCAGCATGCACCAGCAGGTGTCGGTGACGAACCGCACGCCGAAGCGTTCCAGCGTGGCGACATAGCCGGCCTGTTGCGCGCGGTCCAGCGTGGCACGGCCGCAGGTCACCACGATCGCCACCGCGTTGTGCTTACGCTGAACGCCGCACAGGTGCGCCAGCGTCGCGCATTCGCTCAGGGAAAAATGCGGGTTGCCGAGGGTGATGACATCGACGTCGGACGTTTGCGCGCTGTTCAGTTCGCGCCAGCTGTGCAGCAGGTCCGCCGCACCGATGCGCAGGGTTTTGTCCGGCGCATGCCCGCCGAGGGCCAACTCTGCGGTGGTCGCTTCGGGCGTCACGCCGGCCATGTGAAACATCGGCGCAGCAGAGGTGGTGGCGAAGGCCGCGCCGAAGGCCTTGAGGTCATCCAGCGTCGGTCCCTTGTGCTCCAGCCCGCAGATCACCGGGATCGCGGCGCCGCACAACAGACCTACGTGATAGCCGAGCAACGGGTAGAAGCTGTCGTCCAGGCCGTCCAGTTCAGGCACGTCGATGCGCAGGGTCGCCAGCCGTTGTTGCGTCAGGTGGCACCCGATTTTCGGCGCGCGGCCAGTGAGGGCGATGCAGATGTCGAGGTAGTCCGGGTATTTCAACGTACGCGCACCGATCACGCTGTTGGCGTACACCACGGCGTTGGATTCGGCCCAGACGATTTGCTCGCCCAGCTCGGGTGCGCTGTCGAGCAGGTACGGCGCGCAAGTGAAGCTGACCCGCGCGCCCATGTCCATGTAGGCATCGCCCAATTGGCTGGCCGGCTCGCCGAGGGCCGGATCGATGCCGAGTTCGCGCCAGCGGCGCTTGTCCACCGAGATCGAATTAAGGGTGGTGGGGACGCGAACCTTGGCGCCCCATTCCACCAGTTGACGGGCGAAGCGCAGGCTGGCCGGCCCGGTGTAGATGCAACCGTCGATGTGCGCCTGGGTGATGTCCAGCAAGTCGGTGGCGCCTTGCAGTTCAGCCATGCGCAGGATGATGCCCATCGCCACCTGCGCGGCTTTGCCATAGGCGCCGTCGAGCAGGCCCTGATCGGTTTCGCTCAGGCTGATCTTGCTGACGGCGTCGATGGCGGGTCGGTTTTCTGGCCGCCGTTCAAGGGCTGGGGGAGGGCTGTTGAAGCCGGTCACGCGATCGGCCTCGACCCGTACGAAAGCGACGCCACGCAGCGCCGCGAAGCCTGCTTCGCCCAGGCTGATGACCGGGATCGAGTGGCCGAACATTTGCTCGGCCACCAGCACGCCCAGGGTCAAGATGTCTTCGACGCGCTCGAACACCAGTGCAGCCGGCGCATGGCCGTTGAGCATCAGCTCAAGCAACACGCTGCTGCCGGTACAGGAGCCGCGCCCGCTGGGGATGGCCAGCACGCGGCCGCTGATGAATTGCCCGCTGAGTGGATGGTGACGGTCGATAACTTCGCCGGTGAACGGCTCGACCCCGCCCCAGAAGCTCAGGCCCACGTCGGCATACAGCAACGCGCCCTGAGCACTGCCGGCGACGAGACACCGCCCGTTCAACGAAACTTCAGACATCGTGGGCTCCTGAGTGAGTGAATCGGTTGCGGGTGACGCCGATGATCGTTCCCACGCGGAGCGTTGGAACGATCATGAGCTGCACCGCAAGCTGTAGGAGCGCGCTTGCCCGCGAAAGCCATCTGTCTGTGTGCTCATTGGCAGCTGACCCACCGCGTTCGCCAGCAAGCCGGCTCCTACAGGTTTTGCGTCCGGCTTGATGACGTTGATCATTCCCACGCTCTCCGTGCCGCCGGTGATCGTTCCCACGCTCTGCGTGGTAACGCCGCTTGCAACGCTCCGCGTTGTGGTTCTGACGCAGAGCGTCAGGGGATGCATGCCCATGCGGAGCATTGGAACGATCATGAATGGCACCGCAAGCTGTAGGAGCGCGCTTGCCCGCGAAAGCCATCTGTCTGTGCCTGCAATGGCAGCTGACCCACCGCGTTCGCCAGCAAGCCGGCTCCTACAGATTTTGCGTCCGGCTTGATGATCATTCCCACGCTCCCCGTGCCGCCGATGATCGTTCCCACCCTCCCTGCGGTAGCGGCGCTGGTGATCGTTCCCGCGCTTGCGGGGTAACGATCTGGCCAGGCCTCGGCGCCACGAATCAGTAGTAAACCCCCGGCACGGTCAGGTCGACCGGCTTGCCCGTTACCCATTTTTCATACAGCTCGGCGTAACGGCCTGACCGCACTTGCTGGTTCACGAACAGGTTCAGGTAGTGAATCAACCCGTACTCGTTGCGCTTTGCTGCAAGGGAAACGTAGTCGATGGTGTAGGGCGCATTGCCGGCGATTTTCAGGCCTTTGTATTTGCCTGATTTGATCGTCGCGGCGGCGACGGTGTTGGTGACCACGGACGCTTTGATGTGGCCCTGGGCAACCGCGAGAATGGTGTCGTTCTGGGTCTGGTACGCCCGGAAACTGCCGCTGCCCCATTTTTTCTGGTCCTTCTCCAGCGCGATGGCTTCAAAGGTGCCGCTGGTGTTGCCGACGTCCTTGCCTTTGAGGTCGTCGTAGCTGTTGATGCCTGCGTCGTCGCGGGTCAGCACGACCATCTGGAACGCGAAATAAGGAATGGTCATGCCGACCGTTTTGGCCCGTTCCAGTGTGTCCGAGGTCGAGGCCACAATCACGTCGGCACGACCCGAGACCAGCGCAGGGATGCGATCCGGGAACGGGGTTTCAACCACTTCGGCCGTCACGCCAAGCACCTTCGCCAGGTCGTTGCAGTAATCCACATCGAACCCGACCGGGTTGTTTTTATCATCGCGCGAGCCCATGGGCGGGAAGTCCAGCGTCACCGCGCAGCGCAGTTTGCCGGAGTCGATGATGTCATCGAGCTTGTCGGCCTGCGCAGTGTTGAGGATCGATGAGGTCATGACGGCGAGAAGAGCGACGGCGACAGCTTGGTTTTTCATGAAAGCCTCGTGCGTGCAGATGAGAAACGGCCGGTTAGGTAATTTCGTATACGATATTTGATATGCATGCAGCGTGCCCGTTTTGCAGGGCTGTCGTGCAGGGCTCTGGATCAGCGGGTTGGTCGGGGAGGGCGTCTTTCGAGCGAGGTGACGGGTGTTACATAAAGGAGCAGGAATACGCGGTGTGCTTCATAGATGCACGTTGCTGTAAGGCGAAAGGGTGGGAATATTGCCCCGCACGGCAAGTCTTCAGTGGACTGCGATCACCTGTGGGACCGGCTTCAGCCGGGAATGCGTCAGTGGTCACACTGCAAGGACTTAGGTGTCCACACTGGCCTCTTCCCGGCTAAAGCCGGTCCCACGAAAGCGCACTGGCCTCTTCCCGGCTGAAGCCGGTCCCACAAGAAAAATAGGTGATCATCGAAATGAATGGCAGGAATTCAGACGCTCTTTCGCGTGTCCCGATACTCGCTCGGTGACGCGCCGGTCAAGGCCTTGAACTGGCGGCTGAACGCGCTGTGATCGGTGTAGCCGCAGCGCAGGGCGACTTCCGTGATCGACAGGTCTTCCTGCAACAGCCGCGACGCTTCGCCCAGCCGCGCCTTGTGGATCATCTGCCGTGGTGTGAGCTGAAAAATGCGTTTGCAGTGCCGCTCCAGCTGCGCGATCGAGAGGCCGGCGATGGCGGTCAGTTGCTGCAGGGTGATAGGCCGGGCGAAGTGCTCGCGGATGTAGCGGTCGACCTCCACCAGCTTTTGATAGGCCGGCTGGGTCGTTTGCGGGGTTTGAAGGTCCCGCGAAATGCCCGCCAGCCCGATGATCACGCCGTCACGGTCGCGCAGGGCGATTTTGTGGGTCAGGCACCAGATCGGCTGGTTGCCGTAATACAAGTGCAGCTCCAGCTGATCGCTCAATTGCCTGCCATCGGCCAGCACGCGACGATCCTGCGCGGTGTACAGCGGCCCGAAGCGCGCGGGAAATACCTCTTCTGCGGTCAGGCCTACAATCTGATTCTTTGCCTTGTAGCCGCAGCGCTGCACCAGCGTTTGATTGACCAGCGCATAGCGCGCCCGGGCGTCCTTGACGAAGAACACCACGCCGGGAATCGCATCGAACAGCGGCGCGACCTGCGCCAGGCTGGCGAGCAGTTGGTCCAGGTCGTGCAGCGGCGTGGCGGGGAGGAGGTCGATCATGTTCACAGGCGGGACAGCCGGACAGGAAGATGAAGCCGATCATGCGACATCTGCCATGCGCCGCCTAGTCGAGGGGGCCGATTCTCCAGTTGTCGCGGGGACTGTGGGAGTGAGCTTGCTCGCGAAGACGTGGGTGCAACCGCTGAATATCCTGCGTCTGCAACGCCGCCTTCGCGAGCAAGCTCACTCCTACAGTTGCGGTGAACTGGCCGAGATAAAGTCAGACGATGACACCCTCAAATCCCGCGCCGGGCGCAATCCCACTGTAGGAGCAATCGGAGGTTACGACGGTCGCGAAGGCGGCGGGTCTGTCACCGCAGCTTCCCCCTGCGAACGAACAGGGCGAGGTATCAAAAGAGCCTGTCCCTCATAAGAGTGAAATGGCCTGGGTTGACCGCGCCATCCTGTACTCCGCCCCCCTTTAAACCACGTCACCCTCATCCAGGCACGCCAGCGTTGAAATCCGCGCGGGGCTGAAGGGTGGGCGCAGCTGGGGCGGTGCCCAGCCGAACAAGGTCTGCGCGGCGGTCGAGCAGATGCGCCCCTGACAAGCGCCCATCCCGCAACGGGTGGCGAGCTTGGCATGGCTCCAGTTGCCGTGCTCGACGAGGTCGGCGTGACGCACATCCTCGCAGCGGCAAACGACGGTGTCCGGCTGCGCCAGGGTTCTCAGCGCAGGGTCAAGGCTGAAAGCTGTGTTCAAGCGGTCCGCGAAACCCTGCCAGCGACGCCGTTCGGGCCATAGCTTTCGCGCCTCGTCGCGTGCGCCGATGGCCGCCAGCCCGGCGATGCGCCCTTCAACCAGCGCCAGTTCGCTGCCGCCGAAACCGGTGCACTCACCCGCAGCATAATGATCAGCGACGCTGCTGGCCTGCCAGTCATCCACCACCACGGCCTGATCCCGCACGGCGCAGCCCAAGGCACTGGCGATCTCGACGTTGGGCACCAGACCGAAACCGCAGGCCAGACGCTCGCAGGCGAGTTCTTCTACCTTGTCACCCACCTTGACCCGCACAGCCTCAAGGCGATCCCTTCCCAATGCCGCCAGCACGTGGGCCGAGGTTCGGTAGACGGCGCTGCCCAGCGTGATGGCCTGTATGGCCTTGTTCGGCCAGCGCCACAACCCGGCGGCGAATCCTGCGACGGCGGCCAAAGGGGCCTGTTCGGCGATGCGCACCACCTGCGCGCCGTGTTTCTGCGCGGTAGCGGACGACGCCAGCAGCAGCGGGCCACTGCCGGCAATGATGATGCGTTCGTCGGCGACCGGCAAACCGCCTTTGATCAGCGCCTGCAGCCCGCCCGCGCCGGTGACGCCTGGCAGTGTCCAGCCGGGGAAGGGCAGCAGGCGTTCGCGCGCGCCCGTGCACAGAATAAGGGTGTCGTAACTCAGCAGCCAGCCGCGCTCGGCGTCTTCCAGCAGCAAGCGCTTCGGCCCCGCCAGAGCGATCACCTTGCAGCCGCTGTGTACGCGCACATTGTCCAGTTGTTGTAACTGCGCGCGCATGTCCCGGGCCTGTTGAGGCACGTGCGCCTGAGGGCCGTCACGCCAGATCTGCCCGCCCGGCAGCGGGTTGTCATCGAGCACGGCAATGTTGAGCCCGCGAGGCGCCGCCGCCAATGCAGCGGCCATTCCGGCGGGACCTGCGCCGATGATCAGCAGATCGACATGCTCGGTCATGGCCGCGTCTCGACCTGCATGCCGTCGCGGCACAGGGTCTGGCAGGCGAGCCGGCGCAGGCCGTCGATGTTCACTCGGCATTCCTGACAAATGCCCATGCCGCACAGCGGGGCGCGACGTTGCCCGCTGACCGAGGTGCGGCTGCAGCGGTCGCCGCTGGACATCAACGCGGCCGCCACCGTGGTGCCCGGGGCAAAGCGATGCGGCAGACCATCAATGCTCAACTCAGGCATGGGCGTGGGCTCCGATAAATCGTTGGGGCAAATACGGTTGCAGGTCGAGAGGCGGTTGAGTACGCAGCATTTGCGCTGCCAGCAAATGCGCGGTGCCTGGCGCGGTGGTCACGCCGAGCCCTTCATGCCCGACCGCCAGCCACAGCCCGGGCTGATGCGGGTGCTCGCCAATCAACGGCTGGCCGTCGGGGCTGGCAGAACGAAAGCCGGTCCAGCTGCGAATACCGTTCATCTCGCCCAGGCCAGGAAGAAAGTCCATGGCCCGGCGCAGCATCCGCCCGAGCATGGCCGCGTCAATGTCCGGGTCGTGGTTGTCGAACTGCCGCGATGAGCCGACGAACAGCTGGCCGGTCGGGCGCTGCTGCACGTTGAATGCGACCGAGGGGCCATTGCCCTTGTGCGCGCTGGTGACATAGCCCAGCTCTACCAGCGTGTGGGTAATCTGCGCCGGGTAACGGTCGGTGATCAGCAGGTGACCTTTTTTCGCCTGCAGCGGTAAATCCGGGCACAGCTCGCGGGCATAAATACCGCTGGCCAGCACCACGGCCGGCGCTTGCAGCCATTCGCCGCTGGCCAGTCGTACGCGGTTGCCCTGTAACTCCACCGCTTCTGCCTGACGCCGGGTGATCCGCTGTCCCTGGCGTTGCAACAGCCAGCGCGCAGCATTGGGCGCGTAGAGAATGCCGTCGCCGCTGACCTTCAAGGCGCCCAACAGGCCGGGGCGCAAGGACGGCTCGGCGCGGGCCAGCTCGGCACCGGTCAGCAGCTGGCAGCTCAGACCGTAGGCACTTAACGCCACCTGCTTGCGCTCGGCTTCGGCCATTTCTTCTTCGTTGCAGGCCAGCCACATCGTGCCATTAGTGCGCATCGCGCAGTCCTCCGGCATCTGCGTGGCCAGCTCGCGCCAGGCCCGGACCGAGTATTCGCCCAGCGCCAGCTCGGCCTCACTGTGGTCGAGCACCACCAGGTGGCCCATGCCGGCAGCGGTTGCGGCGGGGCGCTGACAGTCCAGCACCAGCACATGCAGCCCGCGTGACGCCAGTTCATCGGCGCAGGCCGCACCGATGATCCCGCCGCCGATGATGATCACATCCGCAGCGTCGCCTTTGAGCGCAGGGCCGTCGGTCACGCGCGGATGCCCCAGGCGAACGGGTCTTCGTCATCCAGCAACAAGGTCGCTTCGGCGCTGATGTACGCGCGGCCTCGGATGGTTGGCACGATACGATCCCCGACCTGACGCTCGCCGTGCTGCCAGACGAAGCTGCCTTCGAATTGACTGCCGATGACGCTGGCCTGCTGCCAGAGCGTGCCGGGCTCCAGTTTGCCGTCGGCGGCCAGGCAGGCCAGTTTGGCGCTGGTGCCGGTGCCGCAGGGCGAGCGGTCGTAGGCTTTGCCGGGGCAGAGCACGAAATTGCGGCTGTCGGCGTGATCGTCGTCGGCAAACAGCTCGATGTGGTCGATGATGCCGCCGTCTTCTCCGCGGATACCTTGGCTTTCCAGCGCCTGGCGGACTTTCCAGGTGTAGTCGGTGAGGGCGTCGAGATTATGGGCGGCGACGCTGAGGCCATGGTCGGCGATCAGGAAAAACCAGTTGCCACCCCAGGCGATGTCGCCGGTGACACTGCCCAGACCGGGCACTTCGACGACGAAATGCTTGCGGTAACGGTAGGAGGGCACGTTGTCGACGCTGACCGAGCGGTCCTCGTGCAGTGTGGCCTGGACGGTGCCGACCGGGGTTTCGATGCGATGGACACCGGGGCCGATTTTGCCCAGGTGGGCCAGCGACACCACCAGGCCAATGGTGCCGTGGCCGCACATGCCGAGGTAGCCGGTGTTGTTGAAGAAGATCACGCCAGCGCAGGCTTCAGGGTTGACCGGCTCACACAGCAGCGCGCCGACCAGCACGTCACTGCCGCGCGGCTCGAGCACCGTGGCGGCGCGCCAGTCATCGAATTCGTCGGCAAGGCGCTGACGCCGTTCAGCCATGCTGCCTCGGCCGAGGTCGGGAAAACCATCCAGCACCAGACGCGTCGGTTCACCGCCAGTGTGGGAGTCAAGGATCTGGATGCGTTTCATGTATTCCCCTGGTAGGTCTGGCCTGCGCCGGAACGACGTTGGTTGTGTCTCTGCAAAATTCAGGTTGTTGCCGCTGGCCTCTTCCCGGCTAAAGCCGGTCCCACGTAGAGCACCGCGTACATCTTGGGAGCTGGCAACGCCGTGAGGTAGGACCGGCTTCAGCCGGGAAGGCATTGGCCGTCACGCTGCAAAATTCAGGTTGTTGCCGCTGGCTTTTTCCCGGCTGAAGCCGGTCCCACTTAAAGCATTGCGTACATCTTGGGAGCTGGCAGCGCTTTGTGGTAGGACCGGCTTCAGCCGGGAAGGCATTGGCCGTCACGCTGCAAAATACAGGTGTTGCCGCTGGCTTCTTCCCGGCTAAAGCCGGTCCCACGTAGAGCACTGCGTACATCTTGGGAGCTGGCAGCGCTGCGTGGTAGGACCGGCTTCAGCCGGGAAGGCATTGGCCGTCACGCTGCAAAATTCAGGTTGTTGCCGCTGGCGTCTTCCCGGCTAAAGCCGGTCCCACTTAGAGCACTGCGTACATCTCTGGTCCCACTTAGAGCACTGCGTACATCTCTGGTCCCACGTAGAGCACTGCGTACCTATCCTCTGCCACGTAGAGCAGCGCGCTGCGTTTCGATTCCGATCAGAGTGCCGCGAAGCAGGCCCGGGGTCTTGACCGATTTCGCCCGTCACGATGACGAAATCGGCACAGCGGCTGACCGCTCAGATTTCGCTGAGGACTGCGTGGGGGAGGTGGGCGTATAGCGTTCGGCAGACACCGATGATGTGGTGCTCGATCAATTCGGCGGCCTTTTCGACATCACGATCGGCACAGGCCTTGAGGATCTCGCGGTGTTCCTGATCGGCGCGTTCTTTGCCCTCGTCAAAGCTCATCTGCACGCGCAGGTAGCGTTCGACCTTGTCGTGGATCGAACGAATCATGTTCAGCAAAAACGGCCGTTGCGCCGCCTCGTACAGGCAGGTGTGGAACGCCCAGTTCAGCTCTGCCCAGCGCCCGATGTCGTCATCGCTCATGAACTCATCGCAAATCGCCTGAGCCCGATCAAGCTGGGCGGCGGTCATCCTTGGCACTGCAAGGCGTATGGCCTGGACCTCCAGCAGCACCCGCACTTCGAAAATCTGCGCCAGCTCCGGCTCGGAAATCCGCGTGACCACGGCGCCCTTGTTGCGCTGGAATTGCACCAGTCCTTCGGCCTCCAGGCGCTTCAGGGCTTCACGGACCGGGATCTTGCTCACGTTGAACACCCGGGCAATGTCGTCCTGGCGAATCGGCTCGTCCTCGGCGAATTGCCCCGAGATGATCGACTCGCGCAGGTATTTGGAGATCACCTCGGACGCGGAGGGCGCGACGCCGAGGTTGGGGGCGTCAGAAAGAAGAAAAGGCACGCGAATGACTCGGCAGGAACGGATGGCGAATATTGTATACGACCGCCGATTTGTTACGCGCTGTGTCTTTTTGCTCTGCCGGGAAAGCGATCAGTGGTTGGCGGTGTAAGACAGCATCATCGACAGCTGGCTCATCGGCCTGCCGCTCTCGGCGTGCCACTGGTTGAACGCCGTCTGCACCGCTGCCTGATCGCGCTGACTGCTCGGCACGCGGTCGACGATTTTCTGGGCGTTGAGCGCAGCCACCACGTCATGGCTGGGGATGAAGGTGTCCTTGCCGACCATGCGCAGGAAACGGGGCGCCGACAGCCCGCCCATCTGGTTGCCGTGCTTGAACAGATAGCGCCACAGCCCGACGATGTCGGTCACTGGCCAGTCGGCGATGAAATTGCCGAAGCTGCCGTGTTCATGGGCGATGTCGAGGATCAACTGCGCGTTGCGCGGCACACTTTTGAGCTTGCCCAGGTGGCGGATGATCCTCGCGTCCTGCATCAGGCGTTCCAGATGGTCGCCGCCCATCAGCGTGACTTTTTCCGGATCGAAGCCGAAGAAGACCTGCTCGAAGGCCGGCCATTTGGCGTCCACCAGGCTGTGTTTGAGGCCGGCACGAAATACCCGCAGCGCCATGGTCGACAGGTAGCGGTCGTCAGTCAGGGCCTTGAGTTTCTTCGGCGTGGCAGGGGTGGGCAGATGCGCCTCAAGGGCGGCGGCGGAACCAAAGCGGTTGAGACAGTATTCATTCAGCCATTTGTAGTCTTGCATGCCCTCTCCAAAACAAAATTCATGTGCGCGATCGCTGCTCAAAACCGGTTACGAATGTTGACGCCGCCCCCTTGCAGGGGCGCGCTGGGTCTGGGCCGCAGCCAAGAATCGTCGTATCAGTCGATGGCGACGTCTCGGACAGATCGCTGCGGCCCAGCCCCGGTGCGCGTTCACAAAGCTGTGCATTCGACCCGGTTTGAGCAAGGGGTTCCCACAATCGAGCGCGAGCACTGCCTGCGGTTGTTAACCCTTGGCCGGATCCAGCAGCAGCGCGGTTTTCGCCAGACGCTGGCCCAGTGCGCGGCACAGCGCGGTTTCGTGTTCATCCAGCGCGCGCTTGCCGTCCGCCCCTGCGTGGTGGCTCGCGCCATAAGGCGTGCCGCCGCCACGGGTTTCGACCAATGCCGCTTCGCTGTACGGCAGGCCGCTGATCAGCATGCCATGGTGCAGCAGCGGCAGCAGCATCGACAGCAACGTGGTTTCCTGGCCGCCGTGCAAGCTGGCGGTGGAGGTGAACACGCTGGCAGGTTTGCCCACCAGCGCGCCGGTCAGCCACAGGTTACTGGTGCCGTCGAGGAAGTACTTCAAGGGCGCGGCCATGTTGCCAAAGCGGGTCGGGCTGCCCAGCGCCAGGCCGGCGCAGTTTTTCAGGTCGTCCAGCGTGGCGTACAAGGCGCCGGTCTCCGGAATGCTCGGGGCCACCGCTTCGCAGTCGGTGGACACGGCCGGAACGGTGCGCAACCGCGCCTCCATGCCGCCCATCTCGATGCCGCGGGCGATCTGCCGGGCCATTTCGCCCGTTGCGCCGTTACGGCTGTAAAACAAAACCAGAATATAAGGCGCACTCACGGCAGGATCTCCAGGATGTTTTCCGGCGGGCGGCCAATCACGGCCTTGTCGCCAACGACGAGAATCGGGCGTTCGATCAACTTGGGATGCGCCGCCATCGCAGCGATCAGTTGTTCGTCGCTGAGGCCGGTGTCGGCCAGATTGAGGATTTTGTACTCCTCCTCACCGGTGCGCATCAGTGCACGCGCGCCAATGCCGAGCTTGCTCAGCAGGTCGCGCAATTGCGCCGCGTCGGGAGGGGTTTCCAGGTAACGGATGAGGGTCGGCGTCAGGCCGCGGGCTTCGAGCAATTCCAGCGCGCCACGGGATTTGCTGCAACGCGGGTTGTGGTAGAGCGTCAGTTCGGTCATTTGCAGGTCGCATCTTGCCTGAGGTGGCGGCTATTCTACCTTCGTCACGGCAATGACCGGTATCGAGCGTTGAACGATGCACAACCGACACCGCGAAGAGCCGGAATAAACAGCACGCAGAAGGAAACGGCATCATGGCAAGGCGATTGGCAGCGGTAGCAGCGCTGGTGGGAAGTCTGTTGCTCAGCGGCTGCGGCGTGGACCTGGGCACGGACCAGAACGGCCAGAAAGTGGCCAGCGACCGCATCGACAAGCACTGGCTGGTGTTCAATTACTGGGCCGAGTGGTGCGGCCCGTGCCGTACGGAAATCCCCGAACTGAACCGGCTGTCCGAGCAATTGAAAGATCAGAACGTCAGCGTCTTCGGTGTCAATTTCGACAACCTGCAAGGTGAAGACCTCAAGAGCGCCAGCAAGGCACTCGGCATCACATTCACTGTGCTGGCCCAAGACCCCGCCGAGCATTACGACCTCCCCAAAAGCGAAGCCCTCCCGGTGACCTACATCATTGACGACAAAGGCAAGGTGCGCGAGCAACTGATGGGCGAGCAGACGGCAGCGGGCGTCATGCAGAAACTGGCGGAGCTGAAGGGCAGGGGGTGAGGCGGTATTGCTGCGGGACTGCCATTGTTGCAGCCTCGTCCTTTATTTTCGAACGGGGTGAGGCATGGACTGGAGTGACATGCGGGTGTTTCTGGCGATTGCCCGCAGCGGCTCGCTGGGTGGCGCCGCCCGGCAGTTGGGGGTCAGTCACCCGACGGTGGGGCGACGCCTGCAAGTGCTTGAGCAAACCAGCGGGCAGCCGTTTTTTCTGCGCACTGCCCAAGGGCTGGTACTCACCGACAGCGGCGAGAAGATTCTCAGTCTGGCGCAGGACATGGAACACAGCGCCCTGGCCATCGAACGTCGTCTGGCAGGGCATGGCGATCAGCCGGAAGGGCTGTTGCGCATCTCCTCAGCGGACTGGTTCGCCTGCCACGTGCTGTCGCCGGTCCTCAGCGAACTGGTGCGGCGGTATCCGCTGATCGTTCCTGAGGTCATCGCCGGGCATCGGTTGTTTGACCTTGCCCGCCGGGACGCCGACATTGCCTTCCGGATCGTCCCTTTTACCGAACCTGACATCGTCCATCGCAAGCTGACCACATTGCCCTACGGACTTTACGCCGCGCTGCATGCCCCGGCGCCGAATACTGACGGCGAGGGCCTGGGCCTGATTCTCATGAATGTCGCCCAGGCTCACTACCCTGACGTGCAATGGCTGCAGCAGCGTTATCCGCTCGCACGCACCGTGTTCACCAGCAGTAGCCGAACGGTTCAGGCGCGAATGTGTGCGAAAGGTCTGGGCGTCGCCGTCTTGCCCCGGGTGCTGGGCGACTCGGAGCCGGGGCTGCGACGGTTGGATGAGGACGAGCCGCCACCGGGACGAGACATCTGGATGGGCTATCACCAGGACATGCGCCAGATGGATCGGTTGCGTGCGCTGGCCGACCTTGCCTCAAGCATGATCGGCGCAGGGTAGAGCGGGAGGGTCGTCGTTTCTCAGGTCGAGCGCGCAGCCGAGGTTTCCGTTATCTGCACAGGCTGGCGGACCAGACTCAGGCTCAGCGCAACACCTGCCGCCAGGCAGACGGCGATGCACAGAACAGAGACCGTGAAGGCGTGAGTAATGCTGACTGTCGTTGCCTGTTCCCCTTGCAGCGTATAGAACACGCCGCCAATCAGGGCGACGCTCAGCGATGTGCTGATCTGCAATGTGGCGCTGGTGATGCCTGCGATCATGCCGGCATACGCTGGCGCGACTCGGCCCGTCACCATGCGCATCAAGGTCGGCAGCGCCAGCCCTTGCCCCAATCCGATCAGAAACAGAATGACGGCCAGGGAACTGAAGGGTGGTGCGATCGCGGCCGGGGTTGATGACACCAGCCAGCCGAGCCATAGAAAGCCGATGACTTCCAGTCCCATGCCAGCGGGATTCACGTAGTCTCCAAGGATGCGCCTGAGTGCAGGAACCGACAGGGGACCGAGCAGAAATCCCGCTCCAAAGGGCAAAAAGATCAGCCCGGCGTCCAGTGCGCTCATCTGCAGCGCGCCTTGGACGTACACCGAAAAAATCAGAAAAAACACGCCGACCGCGTAGAAACACAGCGCGACCAGTAAAGCTCGGCCGAGACCAGGCGCCTTTAGCGCAGCCGGGTCGAGGAGGGGCGTGCCGCCGGCCAGGTGCAGGCGGGTTTCATAGCGCCAGAACAGCGCGGCCAGCACGGGCGCTGCGGCCAGAGATAACAATGCCCACAGCGGCCATCCTGCTGCGCGCCCCTCAATCAAGGGCACCACCAGCGCAGTCAGTGTCAGCATCGACAATGCCGTGCCCACCAGGTCGAGCTTGCTGGCGCGCCGCGCACGGGTTTCCTTGAGCACCGGAAGGCCGAACGCGATGACCAGCAATGCCACCGGCAGATTGACCAGAAAAATCGCACGCCAGCCCATGCCCATCACGTCGACCGCAATCAAAAAGCCACCCAGCGCTTGGCCGATCACGGACGCGAGCCCGAATACAGCCCCATACAGACTTAATGCCAGTGGTCTTTGCGACGCCGGGAAGATCGCCTGCACCGAGGCGAGGGCCTGAGGCGCCATGACGGCGGCGGTCACGCCCTGCAAGGCGCGTCCCAGGATGAGCATCCCGGGTGACGCCGCCAGGCCGCACATCAGCGACGCCGCGGCGAAGCCCAGCAGACCCAGGAAAAACATCCGCCCCCGCCCGTACAGATCGCCAAGCCGCCCACCGGTTATCAGGGTCACGGCATAAAGCGTCGCATAAGAGGAGATCACCAACTGCTCGGCCGAGGACCCGGTGCCCAGGTCCTGCTGGATCGACGGCAGCGCGACGTTAACGATAAAAAAATCCAGAGGCGGGAGAAACGCCCCTACCAGCAATATGGCGAACATCAACCAGCGCCGAGGGTCGGGCGCGTCGATTTCAATTTCGGTTCGGGACATGACAGACATCCTGTGCGGAACTCAGGGTTCGCAGCGAGAGAAAGACAGAGATTAAAGACCCGGCCGTTTGGAACAGGCGTCTCGCCCGGCCGGCCAGACCGCTGCGCCCCAACTTAGGCGAATGCTGCCGCCTTTTCGCCTTACAAAACTGCACGGTGGTCGTTCATTCGTGTCAGTGCCGCGCGGCTGCCGTGACGCTCATCATTGGGCGAGGTCGTTCCAGACCACCTCCAATATCCACAACCAGGAAGTCAGACATGTCAGGTAAATTCGCCCAGCAGGTGGCCGTCGTAACAGGCGGGTCCACGGGGATCGGTTTTTCCATCGCACAAGGCTTGATCGCCGAGGGAGCGAAACGCGTTTACATCACCGGACGGGGAGCAGACACGCTGGGCGCGGCGGCTGACAGGCTCGGCGACAAGGCCGTTGCGGTGATCTCCAATGTGTCGTGCCAGGCGGATCTGGATGCGCTCAAGGCCACAATTGAAAGGCAGGGCGACCGGCTGGACGCCGTGTTCGCGAACGCCGGAATATGCGAGAAAAATCCGCTGGGAAAAACCAGCGAGGCCGCTTACTACGGCATGTTTGACGTTAACGTCAAAGGCGTTTTCTTCAGCGTCCAGACGCTTCTTCCCCTGATGAAGGACGCTTCCTCCATCATCCTGACCGCCTCGATTTGCTCCAGCAACGGCATGGAAGGATTGAGCCTGTACAACGCGTCCAAGGCGGCAGTGCGATCTTTTGCGCGCACGTGGGCCAATGAGCTCAAGGACCGTAGAATCCGCGCGAACGTTTTGAGCCCTGGCTTCACCCGCACGCCACTAATGGACAACGGCCTCAACATGAGCGAGAGCGACATCGCTGCATTGCGCCAGCACGTCGAGCGGATCACGCCCCTGGGCTACATGGCAGAGCCCGAAGAAATCGCCAGTGCGGCGCTGTTCCTGGCATCTGAAGACGCCAGATACGTGAACGGCGTGGAATTGATGGTGGATGGAGGCTTGTCGCAAATCTGACGCACCGTGAAACTTGTTGTGACTCTTTTCGAATTTGTGTGTAATCCGCGCACTTCTTCAGGGATGAAGGCCGCTTGATTACACCGATGTGCTGATCCATCCCTGCAGATTTCTCTTTTACGCCAGAGGACTGTGCGATGGATCTTGCAAAAAAAACCGCTGCCGCGTTGCTCGTATTGAGCATTGGTTTTTCATCCGGTTGCGCCACGTCGGGTCCCGACTGGGCTAACAAGGAAAACATCGGCACGGTCATTGGCGGCGCCGCTGGTGTGCTGATCGGCAGCCGCATTGGCTCGGGCGGCGGGCGAACCGCAGCGATGTTGATCGGCGGCCTCGGCGGCGCATTGCTGGGTAAAACCATCGGCGCGAAGATGGATGAGGCTGACCGTGCGGCGCTCGCCGTCCAGACCCAGCAAGTGCTCAGCAGAAACCAGGACGGGCAGGCCAGCAGCTGGCAGTCCGATCACAGCGGCAGCACCGCACAAATTACCCCGGTAAGTACCGAGACCCAGGCGCGCCAGGTAGCGGTCAAGCGCCTGCCGAAGATCCAGCCGGTCACCGACATGACCGTGTTGAACAAGCCCTACCGGACCATCAAATCGGCCAACCTGCGCAGCGCGCCGGACAGCAATGCCGAGAAAGTGGGTGGGTTACCGCCGAGCTCGACCTTCACGGCGTTGGGCCGCACCCACAACGACTGGATCATGGTCGGCCGCCGCGGCGTGACCGTAGGCTACGTGTACGCCCCACTGGTGGAAGCCGTGGCGCCCAAGCCTGTCATGGTTGCCGCCAATGCTGCCAAACAGGCGCCTGCCGACAGCGCCACCGATCTGGACAACCTCGACGCTGCCAGCGCCGCCAAACAGGGCGTAGATCTTGATGCCATCGATGCCAAGCCGGTGGAAGACAAGCTCACTGCACAAACCACCTGCCGCACGATTACCTACGACGTCAAAGCCAAGGACAGTCAAGCCGAGAAGCAGACTGTCAAGGCCTGCCAGGCGGGCGACGGCGCCTGGGAACTGATTTGATGAAAAACCTGAGTAAACAATTGCCGCTGGCCCTCCTGGGGCTCGCCGTCTGCGCGAACGTCCATGCGGCCGCGTACCGACTGGCGTTTTCCAAGGGCGAAAACGTCGAAGTATTCGTTGACCATGCCGACAACCAGCCGTGGTGCACCAACCCGCTTGCGTTGCGCTTTGCCTTCGCAGGCTCGCCGGATAACGCAGCGGTGGCGCGCCTGCTGCCTAAACTGGGCGGCCTGCTTGCCAGCCAGTGCCCGAGCGCTGCGACGGTGACCTGGAAAAGCTACAACGCCCAAGGTCAGCTTGTTGCCAATGGCGCGGCCGCGAAGGCTGAGGATTGGTCCAGCCACGTAGCGGCAAGCCCTGCGTCGGCTGCATCGGGCTCTGAAAGCGCTGCCGCACGTGTGCCTGAGCCAAACCCGACCTCCGCGCCGGTTGTTCCTGCACCTGCACCTGCACCTGCACCCGCTGTACCCGCTGCGGCTAAGGCGGCAAATCCGGTGACTGCACCTGCACCTGCAGCCTCTGCGGCTTCAGATCCAGTTCCGCCACCTGCGCCTGCAGTGGCTGCAGCTCCAGCTCCAGCTCCAGCCCCTGCACCGCCTGCAGCCGCACCCGCTGCTGCAACGCCACAAGCGGCTGATCCGATTGCGCTGCCCGAATCACATGCGCCCGCGACGAACGCCCGTGTGGCGCCGGCTTTTGCGGTGTCCGGCTGGACACCGCCCGCCGAGGCCGATGCGATCAAGGCCGCGACCTTTTTCTACGAGCTCAAAGACCAGAACGGCTGCCTGTTTCGGACCACCTACAAGCCGGACGGTGACGCCAACTTTGTCAGTGCCAAATCCACCGGTGTGACCTGTGGCTCCGATGGCTACGCCACAGGCGAAGGGGCAGTGGTGCTCATGCGCGCAGACGGGGTGAAGCTGAAGGAATATGAGGGCAGCTTCCATAAGGGCATCGCGTTCAATCGCCAGGCGCCGGCGCTGCCAATCGTGGGTTTCGACAACCAGAAGAACGCCCTGATGCTGCTTGCCAGTGACCCGGCCAGCCGCATTCATTACCTGCTGCGAGCGTCTTACAGCTGGAGTGGCTCTTGGGATACACGCAACCCGGCGCTGGTGGCTGTCGCTGAGAATCAGGAGCTTTTCCGCCAGCTTGAAACCATTAAAACCACTGTGTTCAGTGCGCTGAGCGCGCTGGACCAGGTTCAGCCGAAGACCTCAGGCGTTAACTTCATCGCCGTTCGGGATCTATCGCAGGGCCTGCTGAAAAATGACCGCGACAGCTGGCTTTACGAAATCAATATCAACCGTAGCTGGAGCACCAAAGGCTGGCAGTTCAACCCGCAAAACGCCAACAACTACCTCTTCATGCATGAGGCGCAGATGGCCGAGCGACAACGTGCTGCCGAAAATCAGCGCCAGTTTGAAGAACAGCTCAAGCTTCAGCAGGCTGGCTACCAGGCGCAGACTCAACTTGAGCAATTTGCCCGGCTGAAAACCGAAACCAAAGACCTTAAAAAGATCCAGTCTCGACTGCTGAACGACGTCAGTTATTCACCCATGTCGGGAGGAGGGTATGCCCGCCTGGTGGCCGGCGGCAAAGCCGACTACAGCCAGATTGTGCACATAAGCGGCAAGTCGGACGGACGTTGGGAAACCGACTATCCCTATGAATCTCAGCTGGACATCGTGGGTGCCAATTCAAAACCCGAGAAGGGTTGGTTTCTGGCCAAAGGCAACGTCACGCTGGATCCGGTCAAGCGAGACGGGGAAGACCTGCCACTGACCCTGGTCGCTGTCAGTTACCTTCAGCCGTGCGCCGAAGAGGGCTGCAGCGATCTGCGTGATCCACTGAAACTCATGCGCATGCAGTTGGGCGACGACAACTGGACACCCGACGCGGCGCGCCAGGTATTCAAACAGGCCTGGCCTGACCGCAGTATCGAGGGGGATGTGCAATGATCCAGAAAAAACTGCTTGTCCCTGCTGCCGCTGTGGTGATTCTCGCAGCGGGTTATTTTGGTCTCTGTGCCTATGCCAGCAAGCAGGCCGAGAAGCGTCTGGACGACTTTGTGTACGACAACCATCTCAATGACAGCCTCAGTTGGGCGTCGGTGAGCTCGTCGCCCTTCGGCGGCAAGGTCGTGATCAAAGGCGTCGAGTTTGGTAACGGCAAGTCCGGCGGTGTACATGCCGACACCGTCACGTTGACCGATCTGATCAACAGCGACAGCCGTTCCCGTGTTCGCCTGCAAGCCGCCGGCATTCAGGCTTCTGACGGCTCGCTGCAGAGCCTCAAAAACCTGGGTGCCATGGCGAGCATGATGGGCGCAGGCTTCATGGGCATGAATGGTTTTGGCCCTCTGTTGAGCAGCGGGCGCAATCAACTCAAACCGTTCGACCTCACGCTGTTCCTTGACCTGGATGACGACGCCACCCGGGCGACGGGCGAAACCTTCGTAGACATGCCTGACCTGTTCACCTTCAGTGCCAGCTATCGCATGGACAACGTCAAGGACCTTCACCGTACGGTCAACGACTTGCAACGCGGCAGCAGGACGGACGCCTATGCGGTACTCGGCGGCGCAGCCCAGGGTTTGCAAGGCGCATTCGCGAGGGCTGAGTTGAGCGAGCTGAAAGTCAGCTTCCAGGACAAGGGGATGGTCAAGCGCAGTGCGCTGCTGCAGCAGCGTTACGCAACGCCATTGGACCCGCTTGCCGGCAGCGCCGATAAACAGCGTCAGGCCTGGTTTGAAACAAGCCTGGATAACTGGCAGAAGAACTGTGAAAGCGGCATGCGGCAGAATGCGCCGATGCTCAGTGATGGCTGCGAGCTGATGGTCAAGCTGTTCAAGGGCAAAAACGACGGCATCCAGTTGAGCATTGACCCGAAAGACCCGGTACGGGTCATGGACCTGATGAGTGTGTTTGGAGGAGGCAATAGCAGGCGCGTGCTGGAGCGGTTGAATCCCGAGGTGAGTTCACTGTAGGTCTGGCGCCGGCAGGCTCAAACCCGCACATATCGAAGTCCTCTCCCCATGGGGGAGGGGCCTTCAACATGCCTTGACCTCACTTCATCACACGTCTTCGACCACTTCCCTTGCGCAAAACCAATGCTGGGCTATCGTCTGGCCTGAGGTATTAACGCGGCCGAACCCGATGGGTTGCTTTAGGCGCTTTCGAGCGATAGCAACTGATCGGGGATTCGTATGCAAGAGGTGAGACGATTTCACGCGCTGGACAGCCTGCGCGGTATTTGCGCGATAGCGGTTGTGCTCTACCACACTCACCTGGTCGGCAGCGTCACGGAGTGGGCCTTCTTCTCCAATGCCGACCTGTTCGTCGAGTTCTTCTTCGTCCTCAGCGGCTTCGTCATGGCTCATGCCTACGGCAGCAAGCCGCAACTGGATTTCAACCACTTTCTGGTGTCTCGCACCTTTCGCCTTTTGCCCCTGCATGCCGTCATGCTCGCGGTGTTCGTCGGCCTGGAGTTCATCAAGTACGCCGCCTACCAACACGGATTCGGCTTCAATCAGACGCCGTTCACCGGCATCTACGCGCCCTCGCAGATTCTGCCCAATCTCCTGCTGCTGCAAAGCTGGACACACCTGACGGAAAACCTGTCATTCAATACCCCGGCCTGGAGCATCAGCATCGAGTACTGGACCTATATGGTCTTCGCCGCAACCATGCTCACCGCGTCCGTGGGTCGCTACCTGCTGTGGGCCGTTATTGCCCTCAGCGGATTTGCGCTGTTCTACAGTCAGGCGGACGTGCTGACCAGTTACGCGCAAAAGGGTCTGGGTTGTTTTTTCGCCGGAACCCTGGCTTACGTGTGCTTTAACCATCTCAGACGCAGGATAGCGCCGGGCTTTGCGCTGCTCAGCGTGCTGGAAGCGCTGGCAGCCATTGCGATCTGGGCGGTGCTGACCAGTCAGTTGCAGCAAAAATCATTGGCCGCCAGCGCAGTGTTCTGTGTGACCATCGTGTTGTTTGCCTTCGATGGCGGCGCGCTCTCGCGGGTGCTCAGGTACGAATTCTTCGCGCGTCTGGGGCGCTGGTCCTATTCGATCTATCTGACCCATCTGGCCGTGCTGTTCTTCGTGATTTCGGGGTTTATGGTGGTGCAGAAGAAGACCGGCCTGGAAGCCGCGCCCATGATCGGGGATATCCGTTACCTGGACACAGGTCATGTCTGGTCGAATAACGTGATGGTGCTGCTGATTCTGGCGGTGGTGGTGACGGTTTCCTGCGCCACTTACCACTACGTTGAGCTCAAAGGGCAGGGGTTGGGCAAGCAGTTGCTGCGGCGCAGGATGGTCCCGGCGGGTTAACGCAGTGAGTCCTTCTACCGCCGTTACGCCGATAACCACGCCAGCGTCAATATTTGTTAATTTATCAAACACATAGCCAGAACCAATTCAGGAATAACGGGCTCGGACCGTAGGCTTTGACTCTCAGAACAACCAAAACAGAGAGAGTCCACGATGTACTTACCCCGCTCCCCTATCGCCGCCAGCCTGATTGGCGCGAGCCTGATGGTCAGTTCTGCCGCTTATGCAGACACCCTGACCCGCGACAACGGCGCCGCCGTCGGCGATAACCAGAACTCCCAAACCGCCGGCCCCACCGGCCCGGTCCTCTTGCAAGACGTGCAATTGCTGCAAAAACTCCAGCGCTTTGATCGCGAACGCATTCCCGAGCGCGTCGTGCATGCGCGTGGGACGGGCGTACACGGCGAATTCGTCGCCTCCGACGACGCCTCTGACCTGAGCAAAGCGAAGGTCTTCAGCAAAGGCGAGCACACACCGGTATTCGTGCGGTTCTCGGCCGTTGTTCACGGCAACCACTCCCCTGAAACCCTGCGCGACCCTCGCGGATTCGCCACCAAGTTCTACACGGCCGATGGCAACTGGGACCTGGTCGGCAATAACTTCCCGACCTTTTTCATCCGTGACGCGATCAAGTTCCCGGACATGGTCCACGCCTTCAAGCCTGACCCGCGCACCAACCTGGATGACGATTCGCGACGTTTCGACTTCTTCTCGCACGTTCCGGAAGCCACGCGCACATTGACGCTGCTGTACTCCAACGAAGGCACACCCGCCAGCTATCGGACCATGGACGGCAACGGCGTACACGCCTACAAACTGGTGAACGCCAAGGGCGAAGTCAACTATGTGAAGTTCCATTGGAAAAGCCTGCAGGGCCTGAAAAACCTCGATCCACAGCAAGTCGCCGAGGTGCAGTCCAAGGACTACAGCCACCTGACCAACGACTTGGTTGCCGCCATCAACAAGGGCGAGTTTCCGAAGTGGGACCTGTACGTCCAGGTGGTCAAGCCTGAGGACCTGGCGAAGTTCGACTTCGACCCGCTGGACGCGACCAAAATCTGGCCAAATATCCCCGAGCGCAAAATCGGCCAGATGGTCTTGAACAAGAACGTGGATAACTACTTCCAGGAAACCGAGCAGGTCGCCATGGCGCCCGCCAACGTCGTGCCGGGTATCGAGCCTTCGGAAGACCGCCTGCTGCAAGGCCGGGTGTTTTCCTACGCCGACACGCAGCTCTATCGCGTGGGCCCGAATGTGCTGAGCCTGCCGATCAACGCGCCACGGGTGAAGGTCAACAACGGCAACCAGGACGGGCCGCTCAATACCGGGCACACCACGACTGGCGTGAACTACGAGCCAAGCCGACTCAACCCGCGTCCAGCGGTGGAACAGGCGCGCTACAGCCAACTGCCGTTGTCCGGCAGCACCCAGCAAGCCAAAATCCAGAAAGAGCAGAACTTCAAGCAGGCGGGCGACTTGTACCGTTCCTATAGCGAGAAGGACCGCAAGGACCTGATTCAGAGTTTTGGTGAATCGCTGGCGACGACCGATACCGAAAGCAAGAACATCATGCTGTCGTTCCTTTACAAGGCTGACCCGGAATACGGCACCGGCGTAGCCAAGGTTGCCAAGGGCGATCTGGCCAAGGTCAAGCAACTGGCCGCGGCACTGCAGGACTGACCGACCCCCTCGGCCCGCTTGCACGGCGGGCCGAGGCTTTTGGAACCGATCACCTTGTGGAGGACATCACATGCGCACAACCCTGTATGCGTTGCTGCTGTGTATGACGGCGAGCATGGCCCACGCCAGTCCGTCTGATACCGGCACCGCCGCCGACACCCAGGCGCAGCTCAGGGAGCTGTTCTTTCAGGCCGCCCGAGACGGCCGCCAGGACATGCTCAGCGAGTTCGTCAATGCCAGGTTCGATCTGAACGTACAGGACGAAAAAGGCTACACCGCTCTGATTCTCGCTGCTTACCACGGGCAACAAGCGGCCGTTACTCAACTGCTGAATGCGGGTGCTGATCCCTGCGCCAAGGATCTAAGGGGCAACACGGCCTTGATGGGGGCGATATTCAAAGGCGAGCTCAGCATCGCTCGGCAACTGGTCGCCGCTGACTGCGCGGCCGATCAACGCAATAACGCCGGTCAGACCGCCGCCATGTACGCGGCGCTGTTCCATCGCAAAGACATTCTTGAGGCACTGGCCGCCAAAGGTGCGGATCTCAATGCAACGGACGCCATGGGCAACCGGGTGCAGAATTTGGAGCGCGGGGAATTCCAGCCGTTGCCGGCGACCCGGTGACTCACGCGACGCGCATTCGTGAGTCCGGATGCGGTCAGTTCTCTTCCAGCCAAAACCGCAACGGTTTGCCCTGGGCAGGCCACAGGCGCAATTGCTCGATGGGCGAGATGTCCCATCGCTGCACGTTGCCCAGCGCTTCAAGGAAGCGATGCTCCTGCTCCATCAGTGCCGGCGCGCACATTTTGCGGGTGCTTCCGACCGGGCCGAAGCTCAGGGTCTCGCCCTGCAATTGGTAAGGCGCGAACCAGTGGTTGCAGCCGGCGTTGCCGTAAGCGCGGCCGTCGTTGCCCAGGGTAATGGTCAGGTGGCTGTTGTCGATCAACGGACGCTCGCCGATCCATTCCAGCACGTAGCCGTGGTCCTGTTTGAGCGGTGCAGGCTCGCTGGCACAGCCGGTCATCAGGGTGGCTGTCAGCAGTGTCAACAACAGCGATTTCATGCGGCTTTCTTCGCGCAGGCAGGGCACAGGTGGTTCTCGCCGACGACCTTCCAGCCCAGCTCCTGAATGCGCGCGGTGGCAGCGGGTTTCAGGGCTTTTTTGCCGTCTTTGCCATCGACCATGAATTCGATTTCACGCTCTTTGCCGCAGTCGTTGCAGTTGACCTTCCAGGTGTGGATCGCCAGCTCGGTAAACGCCGGGCCGTTGGCCACGGCTACCCATTGGCCGGTGGGGTTGATCAGGTGACGGACCTTTTCCACGTTCAGGCGCATGAACAGCTCTTTGCTGCCTTTGACAGTGACCAATAGAACGTCGTCGGGCTTGATTGAGCCGCCGTTGCCGGTCACTTGATAACGACCGACGGCCAGGCTGCGGAATTCGATCAGGGTGTGTTGAGGGGTAAGCATGCTGTAGCGAAAATCGTGTTCGGCCATGGGGGTCTCCAAATAGGCGCGCATGCTAACACTTAGCGGCGGGGTTCTCGCAGCCGCGCGGCGGACGACCGGGCTGATCTGCCGTGCCGTGGCCTGTGCCGAAGCCGTACCGCGGCAGGCAGAACGCAGTTGGGAACGATGGGCTACACCTGATTCTGCGGGCTACCTGTCGCCCAGCCGCTGATGTTGTCCAGCGTCGTCTGCGCAATGGCGCCAAGGGCTTCACGGGTGAGAAACGCCTGATGGGCGGTGACCACCACGTTGGGGAATGTCAGCAGGCGGGCGAGCACATCGTCCTGCAGCGGCAGGTCCGAACGGTCTTCGAAAAACAGCTGGGCTTCTTCTTCGTAGACGTCGAGCCCCAGGTACCCCAGCTGGCCGCTTTTCAGCGCGTCGATCAATGCCGGCGTGTTGACCAGCGCGCCGCGTCCGGTGTTGATCAGCATCGCGCCACGCTGCATGCGTGACAGCGACGCGGGGTTGATCAAGTGCCGGGTGTCGTCGTTGAGCGGGCAGTGCAAACTGATGATGTGCGCTTCGGCGAGCAAGGCGTCGAGGGGCAGATAGCGCGCGCCCAGCGCCTCGACTTGCGGGTTGGGGTAAGGGTCGTAGGCCAGCAGTTTGCAGCCGAAGCCCGCCATGATGCGCGCGAAAGTGGCGCCAATCTGTCCGGTGCCGACCACGCCGACGGTCTTGCCGACCAGGTCGAAACCGGTCAGGCCGTGGAGGCTGAAATCGCCGTCGCGGGTCCGGTTACAGGCGCGGTGCAGGTGGCGGTTCAGCGACAGGATCAACGCCACCGCATGCTCCGCCACCGCATGGGGAGAGTAGGCGGGCACCCGAACGACGCCCAGGCCCAGACGCCGGGCGGCAGCAAGATCGACGTGATTGAAACCTGCCGAGCGCAAGGCGATGAGCCGTGTGCCGCCAGCGGCCAGTTGCTCAAGCACGGGCGCGCTCAGGTCGTCATTGATAAACGCGCAGACCACCTCATACGCCTCGGCCAGCGCCACGGTGTCCAGCGTCAACCGCGCGGGCTGGAAGTGCAGTTCGATGTCCGCCAGGACCTGCGCGGCCAGAAAGCTCTCGCGGTCGTAGGTTTGGCTGCTGTAGATAAGCGTACGCATGGTTGCTCCTCAAAAGATGGGCCTTGAATTCGAACGCGTTGGGGCGGTCACCCAACCCACTGTAGGAGCGCGCTTGCCCGCGAACGCGATCTGTCGGCGTCATCGTCATTGCCTGACCACCGCGTTCGCCAGCAAGCCGGCTCCTACAGATGTGGTATCGGACGCGAAATTGGGGGCTGACCCAAACCCATTGTAGGAGCGCGCTTGCCCGCGAACGCGTGCTGTCAGCGCCATCGTACTTGCCTGATACACCGCGATCTGTTCGCGCCTTCGTCATCACCTGACCCACCGCGATTCGTCAGGGCCTTCGTCATTGCCTGACCACCGCGTTCGCCAGCAAGCCGGCTCCTACAGATGTGGTATTGAACGCGAAATTGGGGGATGACCCAAACCCACTGCAGGAGCGCGGTTGCCCGCGAATGCGATCTGCCGGCGCCATCGCCATGGCCTGACCCACCGCGATCTGTTCGCGCCATAGCCATCGCTTGATACATCGCGATCTGCCAGCCCTATCGCCATTGCCTGACCCACCGCGTTCGCCAGCAAGCCGGCTCCTACGGACCTGGCGGGGACGCGGAATATCAAGCTAACGCTAATCCACTGCAGGAGCCGGCTTGCTGGCGAACAGGGCCCTTCAGCACTCGCTATTCATCCTGATCCACCACCGAAACCCCGCAGTCTATCCATTAAAAAACCGAACACGATGACCCAGATCAAGCCGTCACGCGGGCCTCGGTCTCGAGCCGGCTGATCGCCTTCTCCAACTCGTCCAGCGCCTTGTCGCTGTCGGCAGAATCCTGTTTGAGCAGGGTTTCGCTGCGCTGGCACGCCGCGCGCAGTTGCGGAACGCCGCAGTAACGGGTCGCACCGTGCAAACGATGCACGCGTTCAATCAGCGCAACGGTATCCTTGGCCTCGCGGGCGTTACGGATCGCTTCCCGGTCGGTGGCCAGAGAAGCCAGCAGCATGGCCAGCATGTCCGCCGCCAGGTCGGCTTTACCCGCTGCCAGGCGCAGCCCCTCCTCATGATCGAGCACCTGCAGGTTGAGCCCGTTCTGGGCAAATTCGACGTGCCGCTCCGGCGCCTGATTGCGCAACGCCAGTCCGGTCCATTTCAACACCACTTGCGCCAGCTGGCGTTCGCTGATCGGTTTGGTCAGGTAGTCATCCATCCCGCTCTGCAACAGCGCGCGCTTTTCGTTGGCCATGGCGTGGGCGGTCAGAGCGACGATTGGCAGCGACGTCGCCTGGCGCTCGCTTTCCCAGCCGCGAATCGCCTCGGTCGCCTGACGGCCGTCCATGCCCGGCATTTGCACGTCCATCAACACCAGATCGAAAGGTTCGTCCTGCACCGCCTGCACGGCAGCGTAACCGCTGTCGACCGCCATCACTTTCGCGCCCATGTCTTCGAGCAACGTCTGCACCAGCAGCAGGTTCGCCGGGTTGTCGTCGACGCACAGAATGCGCGGCGGCCGGCTCGACAGCGGCTCCGGCACCTCGTTGCGCAACTGCTTGGGATTGATCAGCTCCGACAGGGCGCGGCGCAACTTGCGCGTACAGGCCGGCTTGGCTTGAAGCTGGTTGTACGCATCAGGCACCGACAATTGATACAGCGCCTGCTCGGTGGTCGGGCACAGCACCAGCACCTTGCAATTGAGGTTTTCCAGGTCCCAGATTTGCTGGCGCAGGCGCTCGGGTGGCAGTTCGTGGGCGGTCACCCCCAACACAGCCATGTCGATGGCGTGGGGCGTCTGATGCACCACCGTTACGCCGTTGATGAGGTTCTCCAGATTGTTGAAGACCATCGGCTGCAAACCGCAATCCTCCAACTGGTGCTCAAGCGCCTGGCGTGACAGGTCGTGATGCTCCAGCACCGCTACGCGCCGGCCCAGCAGCGGCGGGGCGGGCAGGTCTTCGAGGTCGTCGCGGGTTTTCGGCAGCGTCAGGCTGATCCAGAATTCAGAGCCTTCGCCCGGCGTGCTTTCGACGCCGATTTCGCCGCCCATCTGCTCGACCAGTCGCTTGGAAATCACCAGCCCCAGCCCGGTCCCGCCGGAATGGCGCGACAGCGAGTTGTCTGCCTGGCTGAACGCCTGAAACAGCGCACGCACGTCCTGACTGGACAGCCCGATGCCGGTGTCCTGCACGCTGATGCGCAGTTGCACGGTGGTGTCGTGCTCTTCCTCCAGCATCGCCCGCGCGACGATGGTCCCCTCGCGGGTGAACTTGATCGCGTTGCTGACTAGATTGGTCAGAATCTGCCTCAGCCGCAGTGGGTCCCCGACCAGTGACAGCGGCGTGTCGCGGTAGACCAGGCTCACCAGCTCCAGCTGTTTGGCGTGGGCCGCGGGGGCAAGAATGGTCAGTGTGTCCTGCAACAGGTCGCGCAGGTTGAAGGGGATTGCGTCGAGCACCAGCTTGCCAGCCTCGATCTTCGAGAAATCGAGAATCTCGTTGATGATGCTGAGCAGGTTATCGGCAGATTTTTCGATGGTCCCCAGGTAGTCGTACTGGCGCGGCGTGAGCTCGCTTTTCTGCAACAGGTGGGTGAAGCCGAGGATGCCGTTGAGCGGCGTGCGGATTTCGTGGCTCATGTTTGCCAGAAACTCGGACTTGATCCGACTGGCCTCCAGGGCCTCCTTGCGCGCCAGATCCAGCTCGATGTTCTGGATCTCGATGGTTTCCAGATTCTGACGCACGTCTTCTGTGGCCTGCTCGATGCTGTGCTGCAATTCTTCCTGGGCGTTCTGCAGCGTCGCCGCCATGCGGTTGATGCCCGAGCCCAGTTGGTCGAGTTCGTAACTGCCCATCGGCGGCAGCCGCGCTTCAAGGTTGCCGTCTTTGAGCTGCGCGACCACGTGTTTGATCTGCGTGATCGGCCCATTGATGGTGCGGCTCATGCGCAACGCCAGCATGGCGGTCAGACCCAGACCGATGAGAATCAGGATCAGGCTGGCGAACAGACTGCGATAGCCGCGCAACAGCGTCCCGTTGTGTGAAAGCTCCAGTTCGACCCAGCCCAGCAGGCGGTCGGCCTCGGCCGGAACGACATTGCCGGTCAGGTGGCGACTGCGCCCGAACACCGGCATCAGGTAGCGCGTGGCGTCGTTTTCCGAACGCTGCTGTATGTGGGAGCTATTACCGACCGGGGCCTGGTTGATCATGCTCGGCCCGGCGTGCGCCAACATGGCGCGGTCAGCGTCGAGGAACGACACCGCGCGCACGTCGGCCTGCTCCAGCACTTGCCCGGCGATACGCTCCAGCATGGCCTGATCACCATCAGCCAGCGCACCGGCAGACAGGGGCGCCAGCTCGTTGGCGATCATCTCGCCACGCTTGAGCAGTTGGGTCTGCAGCTCAGACAGCTGCATCCAGGTGAAATAACCCCCGAGCAATGCCGCCATCATGCAGGCCGGCACCAGGGTCAGTAGCATGACGCGGCCTTTGATGCCCACTTTTCTCAGCACACGTGTTCTCCAGCAATTCCGACGAATCCAAGCAACGGCTGCGTCAATGCGGCGCGTAACGCTTGATCATCTGCGCAGTGTAGTCATTTGCGCTTCCCCAGGGTTGGCCCGATGAATCGCGCGAGCATCTGATGGACGGAAAACTGCCCACGCAGCAGTCGCTTTAGGTGGGGAAAAGCGACACATCACACCGCGCAATGGAGGGTGCGCAAACTGGCCTCTTCCCGGCTGAAGCCGGTCCCACTATAAAAACGCGTAGGCCTACGGGACCTGCTCAAGCCGTGCCCACTGCACGAACGCGCACGCCTGATGGCACCTGCTGAAGCCGGTTCCACTACAGAAATGCGCAAGCCTGATGGCACCTGCTGAAGCCGGTTCCACTACAGAAATGCGCACGCCAAATGGGACCTGCTGAAGCCGGTTCCACTATAGAAACGCGTACGCCCCATGGGACCTGTTGAAGCCGGTTCCACTATAGAAACGCGTACGCATTGTGGGACCGGCTTTAGCCGGGAATGCATTAGAGGTAACACCGCGGAAATCGACGGTGTCCTGGTTGTCTGGTTCCCTGACCGCGGCAGCACTGAAAAGCGCACGGCACCGGCGGGCCAGCATTGCCCCGGCACGCTCAATCTTGAATAATCCGCGTCTTGAGAATCAGTCGCAGACGCCAATGACTCCCGCCAGCACCCAACGCCCCCACATACTCGCCATCGAGGACGACCCCGTGCTCGGCGCTTTCGTCCACGACCAGCTTGACCGCTGCGGGTTTCAGGTGACCTGGTGCCAGAATGGCGCCGAAGGGCTGGCCTGCGCGCAGCGAGAGCCGTTCGACGTCGTGCTGATGGACATCTTGCTGCCGGGCATGAACGGCCTCGACATCCTTACCCACCTGCGGCGTCGCCACAGCATGCCAATCATCCTGATGTCGGCGCTGGGGGCCGAGGCCGACCGCATCACCGGCTTTCAGAACGGTGCCGACGATTACCTGCCCAAGCCCTTCAGCGTCGATGAGCTGCGAGTGCGCATCGAAGCCATCCTGCGCCGGGTCGAACTCGAGCGACGTTTTCACGCGCTGACGGTAAGCCCGCCGGAGCCCGATGACGACACCGAAGATGCGCACGGCCTGACGTTCGACGAAGGGCGTTGCGACGTGTTGTTCGCGGGGGCCCCGGCACAGTTGACCGGCACCGAGTTCCGCCTGCTCGACACCCTCTGGCGCAATCCCGAAGACGTCCTCAGCAAAGCCTTTCTCTATCAGCATGTGCTCCAGCGCGGCTACTCACAGCATGACCGCAGCCTGGACATGCACATCAGCCAGATTCGCCGCAAGCTCAAGGCCATCGGATACCAGGCGCGGCAGGTGCGTACGGTCTGGGGCAAAGGCTATGTCTTGACGGCGGTCGTGCTGGATGCCTGAGGTGCGCAAACGGCTGCCCGGCCGCCACTCGCTGTTCTGGAAACTGGCCATTCTGCTGGTGGGATTCTGCCTGCTGATGATCTGGCTGAGCTGGTATTGGGGCCGCTACATAGAGACCCGCAACGCCTACCTGAGCGCCGAAGCCCATAGGGTACTCAATGGCTATGCGGCCCAGGCTGAACAGGCCTGGGACACCGGCGGGCGAGCGGGCATCGACACATGGCTAACGCACATTCGTCAGCAGGAAGACGTCTGGATCACAGTGATCGGCAGCGATTTGCAGCCACTGGGCAGCGCGCCGCTGACCCGGGATCAGTCGCAACACATGACCTTCATGCGCGGCATTGACTGGCCCATGAGCACACGCCAAAAGGCCGTGCCCTGGCTCAAGATTGCCTTCCCCGGCAACCCCGACGCAGGCAGTCTGGTGATCGAATTGCCCCAGCGCTTCAAGCCCGGGCGATATGCGCTCATCGGGCAAATGCTCACCAACGTGCTGATTCCTGCGCTGTTCACCTTGCTGTTGTGCGTAGGGCTGTACCGCCTGCTGATCCGCCCGCTCAATCAACTGCGCGAACAGGCCAACGCCTGGCGTGCCGACCGACTGTCCAGCCGTCTCTCCCCGCAAATGACCGGGCGCCGCGACGAACTGGGCGAGCTGAACCGCGCGTTTGATCACATGGCCGCGCGCCTGCATTCCACCGTGCAGGTTCAACAGCAGTTGCTGCGTGACCTTTCCCATGAACTGCGCACGCCGCTCAGTCGCCTGCGAGTGGCGTGCGACAGCGAGCAAAGCCTGACTGAACTGCGCGAGCGCTTGCGGCGTGAGGTCGACGGCATGCGCCGGCTGGTGGATGACACCCTGCAACTGGCCTGGCTGGACACCGAACGCGAAAAACTTCCCGGTGAAGATATTCAGGTTGTGGCGCTTTGGGAAATGCTGGTGGACGACGCCTGTTTCGAAACCTGCTGGCCGTCCCGCCAATTGCGTTGCGATCTGGACAGCGAATGCTGGGTGAGTGGCCATCTCAATACGCTGGCACAGGCGCTGGAAAACATTCTGCGCAACGCCATCCGGCATTCACCCCCGCAAGGGATCGTGCGCCTGGACGGGCGTCTTGACGGAGATGACTGGCTGCTCTGGCTGGAAGACGAAGGCGGGGGCATCGACGAAGGCGACTTGGAGCGCATCTTCGCGCCGTTCATCCGCCTGGACGGCGCGCGTCCCGGTGACGGCGGTTTCGGCCTGGGCTTGAGCATCGCGCGCAATTCGCTGCGGCTGCAAGGCGGCGATCTGTGGGCCGAGAACACGGGGCAGGGGCTGCGCATGACCATGCGGCTGGCTGTGGGGGGAGGGGCGTAACCCCGTGAAAAGAGGTGTATCGGGCAAGCACACCCTCAGCCGTCATTTACGAACTGCTCGCCCCCCAAAGCAGCCTGCTATTCAACCCGTGTCGAAAAGCTCACGGCGCGGCGTTTGCTACGCCGGCAACGGCCCATACGCGCGATACGAATCGACCAGGGCATCGAAAAGCGAGATGTCCGAGCGACTTCTGGCGAAGAGCTGGGCACCGACAATAGCGGAAAAAATGGCACGTGCTCGGGATTCACTCTCACTGGGTTCGCACACCTTCGCAGCCAATAGAAGCTTGGTTAGCCACGCAATGTTCACATCAGCAAAGGTCTGAATTTCTTTCGTCATCTCGGTGGGCAGAGTGTCGGTTTCAGCCCCCATGAAGCTCCCCAGGCAGAGACGATTGTCGGCCTCAAGCGATCTGCGGAAGATCTCGGGAAAGCGACGCAAGGCCTCGATCGGGGAAGAGCTTTCAGATTCGATCATCTCGAGCGCGAGCGCGCCGTCCTCCCAATACCGTTTGGCAACGGCAATGCCCAGGTCGGCTTTGCTTGGGAAATGGTAGTAAACACTCGCCGCTTTGATACCAACGGCTTGCGCAAGGTCGCGGAAATTCAAACCGTTGTAGCCCTGCGACTGGGCGATTTTCTTGGCAGCCAGCAAAATGGCCTCTTTGGCGTTGACGCTCATCTTGATGCCTTTCGTCTTGGGACGATCTCTTAAACAGGGTGGCTAATTTACAGCAAAGGCCTGCCGTGTGACCGGTAGATTGCCATCGAGAGCAGCGAGCTCAAGGCGAGTTGGATCTTTAAACAGCAGCCGTTCCATCAAGGTCCAGCAGGCGGCATCGTCATCCGATACCAAGGAGACCACTGCCGTCACCGAGAAAGCCTGCGTGTGGCGATCTCGGCGTACGGAGTTTCCATTGAGATACCGTTATCGGGCTGGCGAATCCAGTTCAGGAATGCCGCTGTTGCCATCAGCGTAGGCAGCCTGGAAGCTCGGACGCTTGGTCCAGCGCTGCCAGTACGCATCCAGAAACTCAAAACGCTCGTCCAACGGGGTGGCGTTGACCGGGAATTTCGAGAAGGCGATCGCGGTTGCCAGGGTAATGTCCGAGAAGGTCGGGGCATCGCCGCCCAGCAGCCATTCGCGGCCGTCTGACAGATGACGATTGACCAGTGCAGCGTGAGCCAACGCTTCCTTACGGCAGTGCTCGCCCCAGGCTTCGTTTTTGGTCAGTTCCAGCTTGAAGCCGAGCCCGGTGTGCAACACATGGAACGCGGTAACGATGCGGTACAGGATGTGCACCCACACCCGGTTATCCCACATGTTGTCCAGACCCTGTTCCAGTGGGGTCGCTCCCATGATCTTGCGACCGGGATACTCCTGATCGAGATAACGAACGATGGCAGCCGTTTCTGAAATGTAGCTTCCGTCAGCCAGTTGAAGGGTGGGCGTTTCGCCCCACGGGTTCATATTCAAATGACGCCAGCCACGCTGTTCGCCGACAGGGGACATGTCGTAGATGGTCTCGGCAAATTGGTCAGCGATGCCCTTTTCGTGCATGAACAGGCGCAGACGCTGCGGGTTAGGGAAGGCCGAAGGTGAAGTGAAAAGCTGGAGTTGAGTAGTCATGGTTAATCCTGCAAAAGAGATGGTTTGTCTACCTAACACTCGTTAGGTATACAAACCTTAGCGAAGCAGCTGGCCCTCGTCAACACCTATCTAACGATTGTTAGGTAAATTTTTTCTCGCGGTGTCTGGCTGCATTGGTTCGATTGAGGTGTCTCGCTCGGTTCGATCCGGAAGGGCGCGCGCCGCGTGGCATCGGGCGCGATTCACGTGCTTTATCCGAGATGCCGGCCTGCATGGATTTGACCGCGTACTGCAACTCCAGCAAGGCCACGTGGTTCAGGCTGGCTAGGCAGTATGGGTACGAGAAGAAGGGTGTAGCTGACAGTCAACTCTGGGACAAGATCGGTCAGTTGCAACCGGCCGCAGCGGGCAAGAGCGGTCAGTCGGTAACCGGTAGACTCGATAGAAGGAATGGCCAAACAGACCTGCGTTAACTACGCCCGATCTATTCGCCCTGAGTAGCAACCCTGTTTGGCATTGTGAACATGAATGTAACTTACCTCTGGATTGGCAAACATCCGAGTGACTACAGGTTCCATCACCATTCCATCAGCTACGTCGGCTTCCAGCATCATCCCATCATCATTGAAAGCACGAAGTGATAGCAGGCGGATGCGCATCGACTCAGGTACCTGGTCGACTGCGTCATAAGCTTGCGTAGCCCACTCCCGTATGAAGATCGCGTGTGAAGCGCGGTATGGCGTCTTGGCTGGCTGACAGACATGGTTGAGTAAAAGCACGCTCTGACCCAGTTCCGCATCTTTCATTTCGATACGGTCAGGAAAACCCGGGTTGCTGTCGACGATGTAACGCTTCACTCCAAAAGATGCCAGATCCTGGTCGGGCAATCCATAAAGTGACTGGAATGGCTCGGGGGCAAGGCCAGTTATACGGAACGCCATGGTCGGACTCCTATTGGTTCGGAGTCCTATCAGACTGTAAGACGCACAGTACTTACTATCTGATTCTTGCTGCCTTATTCAACTGCCCCGACCGGCTGCTTTGAGTCGAAACCAGAGAGCTGCAACTGACAGCTATCGACCCGAAGCTGACTCTGCATTGGCCGTAAAAAGATGAGGGGTGATCTTCTCTTGGGTGAGAGAAGAACGCATCCGTTGACGTTGTGGCTGAGACAAGCACCGCAGGATGCAGGGCGAGTCTGGAATTCAGTGCCGTGATTTAATAA
>NZ_JARVSX010000014.1:0-180644 GCF_030208975.1 Pseudomonas sp. ME-P-057 | reverse complement strand
ATGCGGTGTGTCAGGTACGCAACCGGCAGCTGAAGAAACGCGTTCGCCAGCAAGCTGGCGCCTACATTTTCTCCTGCCGCCGGCTCCTACAGATTCCGTCGCCAGCAAGCTGGTTCCTACAGATTCCGTAGGCCAGCTTGCGTCTTGTGTTCCTCAGTTAGTTTGCAGCTCGACCAGCACCGCCCCTTCCTTGACCATCTCGCCTTCTGCGCAATACAGCGCTGCCACGGTGCCCGCGGTGTTCGCGCGAATGCTGTGTTCCATTTTCATGGCTTCCAGCACCACCAGCGCTGTCCCAATCTCAACCTGCTCGCCGACGTCGACCAACACCCGAACGATACTGCCGTTCATGGGGGCACTGAGCCCGCCTTGATGCGCGTGGCTGGAATCCGCTTCGGCGATGGGATCGAAGTTGCGCACGGCGTGCATCTCACCCTGCCAGCGGAGGTAAAGCGTATCGGCCCTGCGAATGGCCAGCATTTGCCGGCGCACACCGTCCTGCTCGACCTCAAGGTGCTCGCCCGACAGCCGAACGCTGTGATGAGGGTCAACGCGTAGCGCCACGCTCCTGGTGTGCATCCCGCACACCAGGTTCAGCGTCGCCTCGCGGTGTCCGCCAAGGCGTAGCCCGTTCACCGACGACCAGGGAGAGTGCGCATCGTCCGCCCTGACCCGAGAGGGTGCGGTACTCAGGTAAGCCTGGGCTGCCAGCGGCCAGAACGCCTCAGCCAATTCGGCAGGCGGCGGGAGCAAATCTTGCTGATAACGGGGGATGAAGTCGGTGTCCAGCTCGGCATCGGCGAACGCAGGGTGCGCAATGATGCGGCGCAGGAAAGCGAGGTTGGTGCGCAGACCACCAATAGCGAACTCGTCGAGCATCGCCAGCAAACGCAGACGTGCTTCTTCACGGGTTTCGCCCCAGGCAATCAGTTTGCCGAGCATGGGGTCGTAGAACGGCGACACCTCATCACCTTCGGCCACGCCGCTGTCGACGCGCCGTCCCGGGCCGAGCGCAGATTCGCGGTACAGCGCGAGCGTCCCGGTTGCCGGTAGAAAGTCGTTGGCGGGGTCTTCCGCATACAGTCGCACTTCGATGGCGTGACCCTTCAGCGGAACCTCGGCCTGGGAGATCGGCAACGACTCGCCCTGCGCCACGCGGATCTGCCATGCCACCAGGTCCAGGCCAGTGATCGCTTCGGTGACGGGGTGCTCGACCTGCAGGCGCGTGTTCATCTCCATAAAAAAGAACTCGCCACGCGCATCCAGCAAAAACTCCACCGTGCCGGCACCGACGTAGCCGATTGCCTGAGCAGCCCGCACGGCCGCCTCACCCATTGCCTGGCGCATCTGCGCGGTCAGCCCGGGTGCCGGCGCTTCTTCGACGACCTTCTGGTGACGGCGCTGAATAGAGCAGTCGCGCTCGTTGAGGTACAGGCATTGGCCGTGCTGGTCGGCGAACACCTGGATCTCCACGTGGCGCGGCTTGAGCACGTATTTTTCGACCAGCATGCGCGAATCGCCGAACGACGACAGCGCCTCACGCTGCGCCGAGGCCAGCGCATCAGCCAGATCCTCATCGCGCTCGACCACCTTCATGCCTTTGCCGCCGCCGCCCGCCGTGGCCTTTAGCAGCACCGGGTAACCGATTCGTGCAGCGGCTTCGCGAAAGGTCGCAGCGTCCTGGGCATCGCCGTGATAACCGGGTACCAGCGGGACGCCAGCAGCCTCCATCAAGGTTTTGGCAGCGGACTTGCTGCCCATGGCGTCGATCGCCGAGGCGGGCGGGCCGAGAAAAACGAGCCCCGCAGCCTCGACGGCGCGAGCAAAGCCGGCATTTTCGGAAAGAAAACCGTAGCCCGGATGAATCGCCTGAGCACCGCTGGCCCTGGCAGCCTCGATCAGTGCATCGATCTGCAGATAGCTCTCGCTGGCCTTGCTGCCGCCAAGGTTGACGGCGATGTCGGCCTCGCGCACGTGTCGCGCGTTGCAGTCCGTGGCGCTGTGCACGGCAACCGTGGTGAGGCCCATGGCCTTGGCGGTGCGCATGACCCGGCAGGCGATTTCACCGCGGTTGGCGATCAGCACCGAACTCAGCTGTTTAGTGTGCAGGACGCTCATCACTGCGGTTCTCCCTGGGGGCTGCGCGGGCCCGGCAGAATGTCCGCGCCTTTTGAAGTGGAGGGCTCGCCGCGCCACGCGGGTTCGCGTTTTTGCAAGAAGGCGCGCAGACCTTCCTGGCCGTCGGCGCTGACCCGGATGCGCGCGATGGCGTTTTCGCAATAGCGGCGCAGGGCAGGGGTCAGCTCCCCGTCGGCCACCTCGCGCAGCAGATCTTTGCTGACGCGCATGGCTTGGGGGCTGTTGAGTAGCAGGTTGGCAATCCAGGCGCCCAGCTGCTGCTCAAGTTCGGCAGCAGGGAAGCAGTCCGCCAACAGGCCGATTTCCCGTGCTCGCGTGCCATCGAAGCGTTCAGCCGTCAGCGCGTAGCGACGTGCATGGCGTTCACCAATGGCTTGCACCACGAAGGGGCTGATCACCGCAGGCGCGAGGCCGATCTTCACTTCTGACAGGCAGAACTGCGCGTCCTCGGCGCCAATGGCCATGTCGCAGCAACTGATCAGGCCCAGCGCGCCGCCGTATGCCGCGCCTTGCACCACGGCCAGGGTCGGCGCCTTGAACTTGGCGAGGTTGTACATCAGCTCGCCGAGTTCACGGGCGTCGCCCAGGTTGGTGTTGTAGTCAAGATTGGCCGACTCCTGCATCCACACCAGGTCGGCGCCGGCGCTGAAGTGCCGGCCACGGCCGCGCAGGACCAGGAAGCGCAGGCTGTCGTCCTTTTGCAAACGGTCCAGCGCGATGATCAGTTCGCGGATCATCTGCGCATTGAAAGCATTGTTCTTCTCCCGGCGGTTCAGCCAGAGCGTGGCGAACCCGCGCGGGTCGCGAACAATATCGAGTGTGGCGAAATCGTTCATGGGGCAATCCTTGGTCACATCCGGAACACGCCGAAGCGCGTCGGTTCGATGGGAGCGTTAAGCGACGCGCTGATGGCCAGGCCGAGAATCTCGCGCGTCTGCGCCGGGTCGATAACGCCGTCGTCCCACAGCCGTGCACTGGAATAAAAGGGGTGCCCCTGATGCTCGTACTGATCCAGGATCGGTTGGCGCAACGCGCTCTCTTCTTCAGCGCTGAACGCCTGGCCGTTGCGCTCGGCCTGCTCGCGCTTGACCTGCACCAGCACGCCCGCCGCCTGTTCGCCACCCATCACGCCAATCCGGGCGTTAGGCCACATCCACAGGAAGCGCGGGTCGTAGGCGCGGCCGCACATGCCATAGTTACCGGCCCCAAAACTGCCGCCGATGATCACCGTGAACTTCGGCACCCTGGCGCAGGCCACTGCCGTGACCAGCTTGGCGCCATGTTTGGCAATGCCGCCGGCTTCGTATTTCTGGCCAACCATGAACCCGGTGATGTTCTGCAGGAACAGCAGCGGAATGCCGCGCTGGCAGGCCAGCTCGATGAAGTGCGCGCCTTTTTGCGCGGCCTCGGCGAAAAGGATGCCGTTGTTGGCAAGGATGGCGATGGGGTAGCCGTGCAGATGAGCGAAACCACACACCAGCGTAGTGCCGAACAGGGCCTTGAATTCATCGAAGCGCGACCCGTCAACCAGCCGCGCGATGACTTCGCGCACGTCAAACGGCTGCTTGGCATCGGCGGGGATGACGCCGTACAGCTCGTGGTCGGGGTACAGCGGCGGCATGGGCGGGCGGGTTTGCAGCTGACCGAGCTTGCGCCAGTTCAGGTTGGCCACGCAGCGCCTGGCCAGCGCCAGCGCGTGGGCATCGCTGTCGGCGTAGTGATCGGCCACACCCGTGACCTTGCAATGCACGTCAGCCCCGCCCAGGTCTTCAGCGCTGACCACCTCGCCCGTTGCCGCTTTCACCAGCGGGGGGCCGGCAAGGAAGATCGTCGCCTGCTCGCGCACCATGATGGTTTCGTCGGCCATTGCCGGTACATAGGCGCCACCCGCGGTGCACGAGCCCATCACGACGGCGATCTGCGCGATGCCTTCGGCGCTCATGTTCGCTTGGTTAAAGAAGATTCGGCCGAAGTGCTCACGGTCAGGGAAGACCTCGTCCTGGCGTGGCAGATTGGCGCCACCGGAATCCACCAGATAAATGCACGGCAGACGATTTTGCTGCGCAATCGCCTGGGCGCGCAGGTGCTTCTTCACCGTCAGCGGGTAGTAACTGCCGCCCTTAACCGTCGCGTCGTTGGCGATGATCATGCATTCCACGCCTTCGACCCGGCCAATGCCCGCGACAAGGCCGGCGGCGGGCACGTCTTCGCCATATACGTCATGGGCGGCGAGCTGGCTGAGTTCCAGAAACGGCGAACCGGTGTCCAGCAGGTGATTGATGCGCTCGCGGGGCAGCAATTTACCGCGCGAGGTGTGGCGCTCCTGCGCTTTGGCGCCGCCACCGCGTTGAACGTGTTCGAGTAGATTGCGCAGCGCGTCGAGCTGTTTGCGCATGGCCGCGTCGTTGCTGGCGAACTCCGGGGAGCGCGGGTTGAGCTGGGTGTGCAGAGTGGTCATAAGGCCTCCGGCGCTGTCAGCGGGTCTCGTTGAACAGTTCGCGGCCAATCAGCATGCGGCGGATCTCACTGGTGCCGGCGCCGATCTCGTAGAGCTTGGCGTCGCGCAACAGTCGGCCTGCCGGAAATTCGTTGATGTAGCCATTGCCACCAAGGATCTGGATGGTGTCCAGGGCCATTTGGGTTGCCCGCTCTGCGGCATACAAAATCACCCCGGCGGCGTCCTTGCGCGTGGTTTCTCCGCGCTCGCACGCCTGGGCCACGGCGTAAAGATAGGCGCGGCTGGCGTTCAGCTGCGTGTACATGTCGGCGACCTTGCCCTGGATCAACTGGAACTCGCCGATGCTTTGACCGAATTGCTTGCGGTCATGAATGTACGGCAGCACCACGTCCATGCACGCCTGCATGATGCCGACCGGACCGCCCGAGAGCACAACTCGCTCGTAATCGAGGCCGCTCATCAGCACCTTGACGCCGCCATTCAGCGCGCCGAGCAGGTTTGCTTCAGGCACTTCGACGTCGTCGAAGAACAGCTCGCAGGTGTTGGAGCCGCGCATGCCCAGTTTGTCGAATTTGTTGCCGCGCGAAAAACCGTGCCAGTCGCGCTCAACGATGAACGCGCTGATGCCATGGGCGCCTTTTTCCGGCTCGGTCTTGGCGTAGATCACGTAGGTGTTGGCATCCGGCCCGTTGGTGATCCAGGTTTTGCTGCCGTTGAGCACGAAGCGGTCTCCGCGCCGGTCAGCGCGCAGCTTCATCGAAACCACGTCGGAGCCGGCGTTGGGTTCACTCATGGCCAGCGCGCCAACGTGCTCGCCGCTGATCAACTGGGGCAGGTAGCGGGCTTTCTGTTCAGGGGTGCCGTTGCGGTTGATCTGATTGACGCAGAGATTGGAATGCGCGCCGTAGGAAAGCGCTGCGGAGGCAGACCCACGGCTGATTTCTTCCATGGCAATCACATGGGCCAGGTAGCCCAGGCCTGCGCCGCCGTATTCTTCGTCGGCGGTAATGCCCAGCAGTCCCATGTCGCCGAACTTGCGCCACATGTCGGCAGGGAAGAGGTTGTCTTTGTCGATCTGTGCAGCACGTGGAGCAAGCTCGGCGGCGACAAATGCGCGGACTTGGTCGCGCAGCATGTCGAGGGTTTCGCCGAGGCCGAAATTGAGCGTGGGGTAATTCATGGACGGCATTCCCGTTGTTATTTTTGTAGGCAGTCAAATCGAGCGTTGGGGTGTCACCTTTACGTTAACGTAAACCTGCGGGCGCGTAGCTGTCAACGTGTTGCTGTAGGGCAACCTTGAGGGTAAAGGGGAGGGCTGTTGACGGAGGGTATTGGCGGAGGACGAACAGCACGAAGGGGAGCCTGGGCTCCCCTTCAAGTAGTCATTGCATGCTCTTTTTTATTTTCAGGTGGCCTGTTGTTATTTTTGGCAGCCAGCCTTTTTCCTTTTATGAGCGTCCCCCATCCGGGGCCAAGAGCAAACGTATTTTTTTGAGCGCTGATACACCTCGATCTTTCGATCCAATCCGCCTGGTCGCTGTCTGGGGACAGTTTTATTGTTCTCGGTCGGTTGTGAGGCTTGTGCCTCAGGTAAAGCGATCCACTCCAAAAAAATCTGTTAGCTGCGTCTCTGTCCGTGTTGTTCTTGTTATGTCAGAGCCGATACGTGTTGTTTTTATTGGGATGTTGCTGCTGTTATTTTTATTGTACGTAAGAGATAGCAGAAGCCATGCCAACTTTTAACGGGTCCCGGATTTACCGGCTTTGCGGGCTTCACCGGGCTGGGTTCAAGGGTGAATCTGTCGCCAGGTGTTTCCGTGTTACCCGTTTCCCTGAACGCGATGGCGGGCAGGGTAACACTGTGTGACAACTTGTCGCACATCAAGCCGACAGACGTGCTTTCGCGACCCGGGAACCGTTTGCCCGACCCAGGGTGTCGCTGATGCGTTGGCCGGCGGCAATGAGCTTGTCCAGATCGATGCCGGTTTCAATGCCCAGACCGTTGAGCAGGTAGACCACGTCCTCGCTCGACACGTTGCCGGTCGCGCCTTTGGCGTAGGGGCAGCCGCCGAGACCGGCAACAGAGCTGTCGAAGACCTGAATGCCTTCCAGCAGGCTGGCGTAAATGTTGGCAAGGGCCTGCCCGTAGGTGTCGTGAAAATGCCCGGCCAGCTTGCCGCGCGGAATCTGCCCGGCCACCACGTCAAACAGCGCACGGGTGGCACTCGGTGTACCGGTGCCGATGGTGTCGCCGAGGGACACTTCATAGCAGCCCATGGCGTAGAGCTCGTTGGCAACTGCGGCCACTTGCTTGGGTGCGACGTCACCTTCATATGGGCAGCCCAATACGCACGAAACATACCCGCGAACGGTAATGCCATGCAGTCGCGCGGCTTCCATGACCGGTAAAAAACGATCCAGGCTTTCGCTGATCGAGCAATTGATATTGCGTTGGGAAAAAGCTTCCGACGCAGCGGCGAACACCGCCACCTCCTGGACCCCGGCAGCCAGCGCGTCCTCGAAACCGCGCAGATTGGGCGCCAGTGCCGCGTAGGTCACGCCCGGTTTGCGTAGTAGCCCGGCGAACAGTTCAGCGGAGCCGGCCATTTGCGGCACCCATTTTGGCGACACGAAACTGCCTGCCTCGATATAGCTCACGCCAGCCTCAGCCAGGTTGTGCACCAGCTGCAACTTGTCGCTGACGCTGACGGGTACGGCTTCGTTCTGCAGACCATCGCGGGGCCCGACTTCGACCAGGCGGACGCGCTGAGGGAGGGACATATCGACACCTTATGAAAGATTGGGCGTTAAGTTGGCAGGCTATCTCGCTGATTTATAGGGACTTCGATAGCTCTGCGTTGCAGCGCTCTTCGGCGGTATCCAGTTCAAGCTGCATTTGCTGAATGTCCAGCAGCTGTTGGTCAAGCTGGGCGCGTCGCTCGGCAATCTTTTCGAGCATGGTGCTGAGCTGCTTGTGGTTGCCACCTGCCGGGTCGTACAAACCGATCAGCTCGCGACACTCCGCGAGGGAGAAACCAATGCGCTTGCCCCGCAGAATAAGCTTGAGGGTGACTTTGTCGCGCGGCGAATAGATGCGCTCAAGCCCGCGTCGTTCCGGACTGAGCATGCCTTGTTCTTCATAGAAGCGGATGGTGCGGGTGGTGATGTCCAGCTCGCGAGCGAGGTCGGAGATGCTGTACGTGGTGGTCATGGCAGTGCTCGATACGGAAGGCATGCGCGTAACGTAAGTTGTGCTTTACGTTAACGTCAAGCAGTCCCTCAACGCTTGAATCTTCTTCCCGGCTGAAGCCGGTCCCACTAACAGACCGCGTACATCCGTTGGTGCTGGCTGGAACGCCGGATTGTGGGACCGGCTTCAGCCGGGAAGGCGTCGGCAGTCACGCCGAGAAATTGAGGGTGTTCACACCGGCATCTTCCCGGCTAAAGCCGGTCCCACTGGACGCCTGCATTTTCAATAGTGGGACCGCATATGTCCGTTGGTGCTGGCTGGAACCTCGATCGTGGGACCGGCTTCAGCCGGGAAGGCTTCGGCAGTCACGCCGAGAAATTGAGGGTGTTCATACCGGCATCTTCCCGGCTAAAGTCGGTCCCACTGGATGCCTGCATTTTCAATAGTGGGACAGCATATATCCGCTGGTGCTGGCCGGTCCCACTAACAGAATGCCTACTGACTCTCCCGCAAAAGCCTACTTACCCGCGGCCTCAAGGGTCTTGCCCAGCTTGCGTTCCTGCGCGGTGACCAATTGGCAAAGCTCGATGATCTGCTCGCGCATCCAGCGGTTGGCCGGGTCCTGGTCGGTGCTTTCGTGCCAGTAGAGGTGCGTTTCCACGGTCGGCACGTCGTTCACCGGCAAGTACACAAAATGCAGATCGTTGCGCCGGGCGAAGCGCTCGGGGACGGTCATGACCATGTCGGTCTGTTGCAGCACTTGGGAGGCCATCAAGTAGTGCTGCGAGCGCAGGGCCACTTTGCGCTGAATGCCCATCTTGCCAAGCGCGAGATCGACATAACCCAGCCCGCTGCGGCGGCTTGAAATGTGAATATGCGCGACGCCAAGGTAGTCATCCAGGCTGATCGCCTCTTTGCCTGCCAGCGGATGACCCCGGCGCATGGCGCACACGTATCGGTCTTCCATCAGCTTGACGTGACGCACCTGCGGGTCGGTGTTGAGCGGGGCATCCACGGCAAAATCCAGACGCCCTGCAGCAAGCTCCTTGGTGGTTTCGCGACGCTTGGACAGAAAGCTTTCAATGGTCACGGTGGGCGCGAGACGGCGCAGACGCTGGAAAAGCGCGGGCAAGATCACCGCTTCGGTGAGGTCGGTCATGCTGATGCGGTAGTTCTTGCTCGCCTGCAGCGGATTGAAAATCCTGCTCTCTTGCACCGACACCCGCAGCAGCGACAGCGCATTGCGCACCGGTCCGATGATGTTCTGCGCCATCGGCGTCGGCACCATGCCCTGGGCGGTGCGCACGAACAGCGGGTCGTTAAACGTTTCTCGCAGCCGCGCCAGTGCATTGGACACGGCAGGCTGGGTAATGCCGACGATCTGTCCGGCGCGGGTCAGGTTGGCCTCGGTATAGATGGCGTCAAACACAATGAAGAGGTTGAGATCGACCTTGCTCAGGTTCATGGCGGTGCGCCTCGGGCAGTTCTTGTTGTTAGGAATGCGCCGATCATATATCGGTTATGAATGTTTATACACGCCGAGAATAGGTTAGATAAATGGGGAAGGCTGCTCTAGCATCGGATCACGACCTGACAACACCTCACAGAAGGCAGCTGCCCAATGGATTTTGCTTACTCCCCCAAGGTTCAGGAACTGCGCGAGCGTGTGACGGCTTTCATGGACACGTACGTGTACGCGGCCGAGCCTGTCTTCGAGCGGCAAGTGGCTGAAGGCGATCGCTGGCAGCCGACGGCGATCATGGAGGAGCTCAAGGCGCAGGCAAAAGCGCAGGGCCTGTGGAACCTGTTCCTGCCCGAATCCGAACTCGGGGCCGGGCTGACCAACCTGGAATACGCGCCGCTGGCCGAAATCATGGGCCGTTCGCTGCTGGGGCCCGAGCCCTTCAACTGTTCTGCGCCGGACACCGGCAACATGGAGGTGCTGGTGCGGTATGCCAGCGAAGCGCAGAAGCAGCAGTGGCTCGAACCTTTGCTGCGCGGCGAGATTCGTTCTGCTTTCGCCATGACCGAGCCGGATGTCGCGTCATCAGACGCGACCAATATGGCAGCGACCGCTGTGCGCGAGGGCGATGAGTGGGTGATCAACGGACGCAAGTGGTGGACGTCCGGGGCCTGCGATCCTCGCTGCAAGATCATGATCTTCATGGGCCTGAGCAATCCGGATGGGCCTCGTCACCAGCAGCATTCGATGATCCTGGTGCCCACGGACACGGCCGGGGTGAAAATCGTGCGGCCGCTGCCGGTGTTCGGCTACGACGATGCGCCCCACGGCCACGCGGAAGTGCTGTTTGAAAACGTGAGGGTGCCGTACGAAAACGTCCTGCTGGGTGAAGGCCGCGGCTTTGAAATCGCCCAGGGTCGTCTCGGCCCGGGTCGGATTCACCACTGCATGCGTTCGATCGGCATGGCGGAGCGTGCGCTGGAATTGATGTGCAAGCGCTCTGTGCAGCGCACCGCGTTCGGTCGGCCTTTGGCAAAGCTCGGTGGCAACATCGACAAAATTGCTGACTCACGCATGGAAATCGACATGGCTCGTCTGCTAACACTGAAGGCGGCGTACATGATGGACACTGTCGGCAACAAAGTGGCGAAAAGCGAGATCGCGCAGATCAAGGTGGTGGCGCCCAACGTGGCATTGAAGGTCATTGACCGGGCCATCCAGATGCACGGCGGCGCCGGGGTGTCCGGTGACTTTCCGTTGGCCTACATGTACGCCATGCAGCGCACCCTGCGCCTTGCCGACGGCCCGGATGAAGTCCATCGCGCGGCCATCGGCAAATTCGAGATTGGCAAATATGTGCCTGCGGACATGCTGCGCAGCAAACATTCCTGAGCGGCAAAAGGTTCAGCGGTCCCGGAGACTTTCCGGGTAGCCGCTGAACGTCTGGGGTCATTCCAGCTCAAGCCAGATCGGCGCATGGTCCGAAGGCTTGTCCATCGAGCGCAGGTGGTAATCCACGCCAGCGGCTTTGATGCGCGGTTGCAGGCCGTGGGAGGCGAGGATCAGGTCGATGCGCAGGCCGCGCTTGGGTTCATCCTCGAACCCGCGACTGCGGTAATCGAACCAGCTGAACTGATCGACGACTTCCGGGTACAGATGGCGGAAGCTGTCCACCAACCCCCAGCTCTTGAGTTTGGCGAGCCATTCGCGCTCTTCCGGCAGAAAACTGCACTTGCCGGTTTTCAGCCAGCGCTTGGCATTGTCGGCGCCAATGCCGATGTCGCTGTCTTCCGGAGAAATGTTGACGTCTCCCATCACCACCAGTGGCTGGTCGTTACTGAACCTGGTCTCCAGCAGCTGTTGCAAGTCGGCATAGAAGCGCAACTTCGCCGGGAACTTGGTGGGATGATCACGGCTTTCGCCCTGTGGGAAATAGCCGTTCATGACGGTGACAGGGTTGCCGTTGCGGTCAGCGAACGCCCCCCATATGAAGCGACGCTGGGCGTCTTCATCATCGTTGTCGAACCCTTTGTGAATCGACAACGGGGGCTGCCGCGAGAGCAGGGCGACGCCGTAGTGGCCTTTCTGCCCGTGAAAATGCACGTGGTAGCCCAGCGCTTCGATATCGGCCTGGGGAAACTGCTCGTCGGAGACCTTGGTTTCCTGCAGCCCGATGACGTCGGGCTGGTGTTTTTCGATCAACGCCGCCAGTTGATGCGGTCGGGCGCGAAGACCGTTGATATTAAAAGACACAATTTTCATGGGCGGCGGTCCTGGCAAAAACAAACGGCGATGCTAGCTGACCTGCCCGGCAACGGCCAGTGTCGGCTGTTTCCCGCGGCGTCTAAGGAGCCGGCAACGTGCATTCCTGAACCGAGGGCAAGTGACGGGAACTGCGCTCGCAAGCGGCGACTCGAAGCCTTGATGTCAACCACCCAGGCGGGCCGCATTTCGGCCCCGCCGGCGGCTTACCAAAAGGACGATTACCATGCCTGAAATGGCCAGCGAAACGGTGCAGATCCGTGAGCTCGACAGCGGCTACTCCCGCGAAACCCGCACGCTGCTGTACCAGGCTTATCTAAAGGAGCCGAGCTTCGCTTACCTGTTCGAATCCGGTCGGCCCGGCTATGAGCGCCGTGTGAAAGCGACCATCCGTGCTTTGGTCAAAGAGCACTATTTTCAGGACATGCCGGCGTTGGGCCTGTTCGTGGCGGACCGCCTGGTCGGCGTGACCCTGATCGCACCGCCGCAACGGCGCCTGGGCATCACCGAAAGCTGGGCCTGGCGCATTCGTATGCTCATGAGCACCGGGCTGCGCTGCACTCAGCGCTACCTGGAGTATTACCACGCCGTGCTGGCGTGCCTGCCGACCGAATCGGTCCATGTGCTGCCGCTGTTCGGCGTACATCCCGATCTGCAGGGGCGACACTACGGGGAACAACTGCTGCAGGCATTGCACGACTGGTGCGCGCAGGACAAGAACTCGAAAGGCATCGTCCTCGACACCGGCAATGGCGATTATCTGGATTTCTATAATCGACACGGCTATCAGGAAATCGGTGAAGTAGAAGTAGGACCTGTCCGAGAACATATATTTTTCCACCCCAATCCCCAAGTTCCATTGGGTTCGGCGGCTTGAGCTTCACACGCTTGTCATTTTTCGCGGGTTTCAGCAGCCCGCTTCGCTCGTGTAGCATTCGCGCCTATGAAGTTTCCCTATCGCTACACCAGTGGTTTTGTCCTGATGTTGTCCAGCTGCGCGGCCTTCGCGGATGCGCAGCTGGAAGTTCGGATCAAGCCCTCCAACGCCGCACTCAAATCCAACATCGAAGGGTACGTGGGCAGCCTCGGCGAGCGCGACGAACCGGCGCTGGAGCGCTTCAGCGTCGGAGCCATCGAGCAGGCGCAAAAGGCCGCTCAGGCGCTTGGCTATTATCAGGCGCAGATAGACAGTGAAGTCCGCCACGTCGACAACAACCTGCAACTGCTGCTGAACGTGCAGGCCGGAGAGCCGGTTCACCTGCGCAATGTGTCCATACGCGTGACGGGGCAGGCCGCACAACTCAAAAGCTTTCGCGTGCCGAAAGGCGACGCGCTGAAATCCGGGGCCGTGCTCAATCACGGCGTCTATGAGGACGCCAAGCACCTGATCGAGACTCAGGCTGCGCGCTACGGCTTCTTCAGCGGCCGGTTTGTCACCCAGCGTCTGTCGGTGGACCCGCGCGCGGGCGTGGCCGACATCGAACTGGTCTATGACAGCGGCCCGCGTTTCTCGCTGGGCAAAGTGACATTCAGTGGCGACGCGCCGTTCGACGAGGAGCTGCTGCGGCGCATGGTGCCTTTCAAGCAAGACACACCCTATGACTCCGAGCTGATTGCCGAGCTCAATCAGGCCATGCAGGCGAGCGGCTATTTCGAAGGCGTGCGGGTCAATGCCTCGCCGACCGATGCACAGGCCCAGGTCATCCCGGTCGACGTGCAGTTGCAAACCCGCAAACCCCGAACCCTGGGGCTTGGGGTGGGCTACTCCACCGACGTCGGTCCGCGGGTCAAGGCCAACTGGACGCGCCACTGGGTCAATCCCCAGGGCCACAGCTATGGCGCGGAGGCCGAAATCTCGGCGCCACGGCAGAACGTCGGGCTGTTCTATGACATCCCGCTGGACCCGCCGCTCACCGACAAATTGCGGTTTGCCGGCGGTTATCAGTACGAAGAAATCGCCGACACCGACAGCCTAAGCAAACTGCTGACCGTCGGCCCCGAGTGGCACAGCAAACTGCCCAGCGGCTGGGAACGGGTCATTTCCCTGAAATGGCAGCGCGAGGAATACCGCCTGGGGGACGATTCTGGGCTGAGCACCTTGCTCATGCCGGGCATCAGCTATTCCTACCTGCGCAGCGACAACCGGATCGACCCACACAACGGTTATCGCCTGCAGTTCGACACGCAGGTGGCCAAGGAAGGCCTTGGCTCGGACGCCAACCTGTTGCACGGCACCGTGCTGCTCAAAGGCCTGACCACGGTCGCGCAGAATCATCGTTTCCTGGGGCGCGTGCAGGTCGGTGGCAGTGCCACCAACGGCTACAAGTCCATTCCGCCGTCGTTGCGATTCTTTGCCGGTGGCGACCAGAGCGTCCGCGGTTATGACTACCAGTCGCTGTCGCCCGAAAACTCCGACGGCGACAGGATTGGCGGCCGCTACATGATCGCCGGCAGCGCCGAGTATCAGTATTCCATCGCCGAAAAATGGCGGGTGGCGGCGTTCGTCGATCAGGGCAACTCGTTCAACTCCCTTGATTTGCCAAGCCTCAAGACGGGGGTCGGCATCGGTGTGCGCTGGGTTTCCCCGGTCGGCCCGCTGCGCCTGGACCTCGCCCATGCACTGGACGAAGAGGGCGGCATTCGCCTGCACTTCTCGATGGGGCCTGAACTGTGACAAACGGAGCTCTGGTGAAACGCATCGCGGCAATCACGGCGATTACCCTGCTGTCAGTCCTGATCCTGGTGGTCCTGGCTCTGTCCTTGCTCCTGGGTACGCAAACTGGCAGCCGCTGGGCGCTTGAGCGGGTGCCGGGGCTGTCGGTCGAGGGGTTCGCCGGGCGCCTGGGTGGCGCCTGGCAGGCGGACCATCTGGTTTGGCAGCAAGGGCAAAGCACGGTCGAGATCGACGCACCGGTGTTCGACTGGTCGCCCTCATGCCTGATGCGCATGACCCTGTGCATCGACACGCTGCAGGCCGGCGACATCAGGCTGCAGTTCCCGCCGTCCAGTGGCGAAACCGCCAGTGGCCCCATTACCTTGCCCGACCTCAATCTGCCACTGGCCCTGCAACTCGGTCGCGTACAGATCGGCAGCCTGCACCTGGACGGCACCGAGCAGGTTCGAGACGTTCAACTGGCCGCACACTGGACCGCTGAGGGGCTGAAGATCGATGCACTGCACGCCAGCCGTGACGACATCACCCTCGACCTGTCCGGGTTGCTCAAACCCGCAGGCAACTGGCCGCTGACAGCGCAAGGGCACCTGAAACTGCCGGACGTCAGTGGCCAGCCGTTGTCACTTGCGCTGGATATTCAGGGTGACCTGCTCAAGACGTTGATGCTCAATGCGCAGAGCAAGGGCTACCTCGAAGCCAGCCTGGTCGGGCAGCTACAGCCGCTGGTCGAGAACCTGCCGGCGGACATCGCCATCACCAGCGAGGCGTTCAAGCCGGCGGCCGATCTGCCAGACACCCTGCAACTCAATCACCTTGTCCTGAATGCCAAAGGTGACCTGGCTAAAGGCTATGCGATAACCGGTAATGCCAGCCTTCCCGCCGAAAAGGGGCCGGTAGCACTGACATTGCAAGGCCGTGTTGACGCCAAGGGCGCAGACATTACAACCCTGGACCTGACGGCCAGTGACAATCAGCGCCTACAGGCCAGCGGCAAACTGGACTGGCAGCAGGGCCTGCGCGCCGACGCGAAGATCAACTGGCTGGATTTCCCATGGCATCGCTTGTACCCGGTTATCGATGAACCGCAGGTCAGCGTTCACACCTTCACCGGGGAAGTGTCCTACACCGACGGCAACTACCTTGGCCATTTCGCTGGGGATTTCAAAGGCCCGGCGGGCCCGTTCAGCCTGCAAAGCCCGTTCAGCGGCGATCTGCAGCAGATTTTTCTGCCCCAACTTGAACTGGCGGCGGGACAGGGCAAGGCCAGTGGTCATTTGAACCTGCAATTTGCCGACGGCATTGCCTGGGACACCGCGCTGGATCTGAGCGCGATCGATCCCGCCTACTGGGTGGCTGAACTGCCTGGATCACTGGCCGGGCCTTTGCGCAGCAAAGGCGCCTTGCGCAACCAGCAACTGAGCCTCAATGCGGATCTCGACTTGAAGGGGCGCCTTCGTGGCCAGCCTGCGGTCATCCAGGCCAAGGCCGACGGTGCTGATGACAAGTGGAACCTCACCGCTCTCGAGGTCCGGTTGGGGGACAACCGCATTCAGGGTGCCGGCAGCCTGCAGCAAAAAGTCGCCGGCCAACTGGACATCAGTCTGCCTCGGCTGGGCCAATTGTGGCCGGGTCTGCAAGGGCAGATGAAAGGACGGCTCGATGTCGCGGGCACGCTTCAAGCGCCCCAGGGCCAGTTGGCGTTACAGGGCTCCCAACTTGCGTATCAGACGAACCAGCTGCAAACCCTCGCGCTGTCCGCCCGACTGGATAACGCGCAACGCGCCACGGTTGACCTGAAAACCAGCGGGATTCAGGCGGGCGACACTGCACTCGGCGCCCTGATCGTCAACGGTCAGGGTGATATCAAGCGCCAGCAGCTAAAGCTTGATCTGCAAGGGCCGTTGCTCAAACTGGCTCTGGCGCTTGACGGCACATGGGACAAAGGCAACTGGCGCGGTCGGCTGGCCAGCGGCGATGTGCAGAGTGGAGGCCAGGACTGGAAGCTCCAGCAGCCGGCGAAACTGGAGCGCCTGGCTGACGGCAAGGTGAACTTTGGCGCGCACTGCTGGGTGTCTGGCCCTGCGAGTCTGTGTGGCGAGGACCAGCGGCTGATGCCCGAGCCACGTTTGCGCTATCACCTCAAGCGCTTCCCGCTGGAAAGCCTCGCGAAATGGTTGCCCAAGGACTTTGCCTGGAAAGGTGCTCTGAATGCCGATATTCAACTGGATGTCCCGGCGGCCGGTCCCAATGGGCAGGTGGTCATCGACGCCAGCGGCGGGACGTTGCGCGTCAAGGACAAGAACCAGTGGCTGGACTTCCCTTACGACACCCTGAAGCTGACCAGTGTCCTCACTCCCAGGAAGGTGGACACGAGCCTGATTTTCCGCGGCGGAAAACTCGGTGAGCTGCTGGCCAGCGTGAGCATCGACCCGATTGGCAAAAACAAGCCCGTCACCGGCGATTTCACCCTGAGCGGGCTGGATATTTCGCTGGCACGGCCGTTCGCACCGACGGTGGAGAAACTCAACGGCAAGCTCAACGGCCGCGGTCGGATCTCGGGCAGCCTTCTGGCGCCGCTGATCAATGGCAACGTTGCGCTCAATGACGGCGAGGTGTCAGGTCCCGAGTTGCCCGTCAGCCTGGACAAACTCAACGTGCAGGCGGTGATTGCGGGCGAGCGCGTCGACCTCACTGGCGCCTGGGTCAGCGGGGCGGCCGGGCGGGGGAGCATTGGCGGGCATGTCGCCTGGGCCGATGCGCTGGACGTCGACGTTGCCCTTAAAGGCTCGCGATTGCCGATCACGGTGGAGCCTTACGCCAAGCTCGAGGCCGCACCTGATTTGAAAATCACCCTGGCGGGTGACCGGCTTGCGGTCTCCGGCAAGGTGTTGATCCCCAAAGGCGAGATCACCGTGCGCCAGTTGCCTCCGTCCACGGTCAAGGTCTCGGATGACACCGTGATCGTTGGTCGGCAGACCAAACAGGGCAAAGCGCCACTGGCCATCGCAATGGACGTGAACGTCGAAGTCGGGCAAGAAACCCTCGCGTTCAGCGGGTTCGGACTGACGGCCAATCTGGCCGGGCACGTGCACATTGGCGACAACATGGACACCCGTGGCGAATTGAACCTCAACGACGGCCGTTACCGTGCCTATGGCCAGCGCCTGACGATCCGTAAAGCCCGCCTCCTGTTTGCCGGGCCGGTGGATCAGCCGTATCTGGACATCGAAGCCATTCGCCAGACCGACGATGTGATCGCCGGCATCCGCTTGAGTGGCAGCGCGGAGCAGCCGACCACCACGGTGTTCTCGGAGCCCGCGATGAGCCAGGAGCAGGCACTGTCTTACCTGGTGCTCGGCCGACCGTTGAGCACCAACGGCGAGGACAGCAACATGGTCGCCCAGGCGGCCTTGGCACTGGGGCTGGCAGGGGGCTCCTCCACTGCGGGCAAACTGGCGTCCGGGCTTGGCATTCAGGATTTCGATCTGGACACCTCAGGCAGCGGCGACAAGACGGCCGTGGTCGCCAGCGGCAAGATCACCGACAAGCTCAGCTTGCGTTATGGCGTAGGCGTGTTTGAGCCCGCCAACACCATTGCATTGCGCTATCTGCTGTCGAAAAAGGTCTATGTGGAAGCCGCCAGCGGTGTGGCGAGTTCCCTGGACATCTTTTACAAGCGCGATTTCTGATGGTGGTGACCTGTCGTACAAATTCATGGATGGCGATAGGTCACCACACGCTTTCGTGGTTAACTTCCGCTTTTGCACCCCACCTCACATAAGGACTCAGCTCATGGCACAAGTGACTCGTAGAGGCTCCCCGGTACAAATCAGTGGCGAACTGCCAAAAGTCGGCAGCAAGGCCCCGGCTTTCACGCTGGTGGCGGGCGACCTGTCCGACGCTACCCTTGAAACGTTTGCCGGCAAGCGCAAGGTGCTGAATATTTTCCCAAGCGTCGACACGCCGACTTGCGCCACCTCGGTGCGCAAATTCAATGCCCAGGCCAACGACCTGACCAATGCTGTCGTACTGTGCATCTCTGCAGACTTGCCGTTCGCCCAGGCTCGCTTCTGTGGTGCGGAAGGCCTTGAAAACGTGAAGAACCTGTCGACCATGCGTGGCGCGCAGTTCATGCAGGACTACGGCGTGGCGATTGCCGATGGCTCGATGGTCGGCCTGACCACCCGCGCTGTGGTTGTGCTGGATGAAAACGACACTGTGCTGCACAGCGAGCTGGTCGCGGAGATTGGCCAGGAGCCGGACTACGACGCAGCGCTGGCGGTATTGAAGTAACTTCGCCGTCCGCGCTGTGCCATCAACCAATGGCACAGCGCGGCGACGCACAGGCGGCCTGACTTCCTCAGGCCGTTTTTTATTTGTATGTCAGCACTTTATCCAAAGTAAGCACTAGGTAAATTGCCGGTAAAGGCCCTTTGCTTGGCCTCTATCTATGCTTATTGTTCAGCCTCCCGAAGACGCTCGCGCGCACACTGGTTGATTTATTCATGCAATTGTCTGGCCCCCGTAATTCCCGTCGCTGGCTGCTAAGCCTGCTGGTTCTGTTGATCGTTGCTGGTCTTTGCTGGCGCTTCTGGCCGGGTTCTTCGTCGCAATCGGACGCGAACGGGCAGAAAACCGAGCAGGCGCAGAAAGGCGCCAGCCGCAGCGGCGGTGCGGGGAAGCCGGCCGGACCGCGTCCGGGCTTCGGCGGCGCCACCGCTCCGGTGCCCGTGCGGGTTGCAGCCGCAACCACGGGCGACTTCCCGATTTACTACAAGGCCCTGGGCACGGTCACCGCGCTGAATACCATCAATGTGCGCAGCCGGGTGGGCGGCGAACTGATGAAGATCAACTTCCAGGAAGGCCAGCAGGTCAAGGCCGGCGATCTGCTGGCAGTGATCGATCCGCGTGCCTACCAGATCGCCCTGCAGCAGGCCGAAGGCACGCTGATGCAGAACCAGGCGTTGCTCAAAAATGCTCAGCTTGATGTACAGCGTTATCGGGGCCTGTACAAAGAAGACAGCATCGCCAAGCAAACCCTGGACACGGCCGAGTCGTTGGTTGGCCAGTACCAGGGCACCATCAAGACCAATCAGGCGGCAGTGGGCGATGCGAAACTCAATCTGGAGTTCTCGCAAATCCGCGCGCCCATCTCTGGTCGCATCGGTTTGCGCCAGCTCGACGTGGGTAATCTGGTCGCCGCCAATGACACCACCGCACTGGCGGTGATCACCCAGACCAAGCCCATCACCGTCAATTTCACCCTGCCGGAAAAAGACCTCGCTGAAGTGCTGACCCGCTACCGCAGCGGCGACAAACTGCCGGTGGAGGCGTGGGACCGTGGCGACCTGAAGCTGCAGGCCAGCGGCGTTCTGGCCAGCATCGACAACCAGATCGACATCACCACCGGAACGCTGAAATTCAAGGCGCGTTTCGATAACCAGAATGAAGCGCTGTTCCCCAATCAGTTCGTCAATGCGCGCCTGCTCGCCAACACCCTGAAAAGCGTTGTGCTGGTACCCACTGCCTCGGTGCAGTTCGGGGTCAACGGCACCTTTGTGTATGTGATGGATGGCGACAAGACCGTGCGCATCCGCCAGCTGAAAACCGGGCCGAGCGACGAAAACTCGACGGTGATTACCGAGGGCCTGGTCGCCGGTGACCGCGTTGTGCTCGAAGGCACCGACCGTCTCAAAGACGGCAGCGCAGTGGAGGTCGTCAACGACAGCAAGGACGTGCCGGCAACGCCTGGGCAACAGTTGCAAGGCAAGCCATCGAAGGAGTCCGGTGAGTCTGCGGACAGCGGAACAGCGAAGAAAGGCAACGTATGAACCTGTCACGGCTGTTCATCCTCAGGCCGGTCGCCACCACGCTGAGCATGCTCGCCATCGTGCTTGCCGGCCTGATCGCCTACAAGCTGCTGCCCGTGTCGGCGCTGCCGCAGGTCGATTACCCGACCATCCGGGTGATGACGCTGTACCCCGGCGCCAGCCCGCAGGTGATGACCAGTGCCGTGACGGCGCCGCTCGAACGCCAGTTCGGGCAGATGCCCGGCTTGACGCAGATGGCCTCGACCAGCTCCGGCGGCGCGTCGGTCATTACCTTGCGCTTCAGCCTCGACATCAATATGGACGTCGCCGAGCAGGAAGTGCAGGCGGCGATCAACGGCGCAACCAATCTGTTGCCCAGTGACCTGCCGGCGCCGCCGACCTACAACAAGGTCAACCCCGCTGACACCCCCGTGCTGACGCTGGCCATTACCTCGAAAACCATGTTGCTGCCCAAACTCAACGATCTGGTCGACACGCGCATGGCGCAGAAGATCGCGCAGATCAGCGGAGTCGGCATGGTCACCATTGCCGGCGGGCAGCGTCAGGCGGTGCGTATCAAGGTCAACGCCGACGCGCTGGCCGCCAATGGCCTGAATCTGGCCGACGTGCGCACGCTGGTCAGCGCCTCCAACGTCAACACGCCCAAGGGTAATTTCGACGGCCCGACGCGCGTTTCCATGCTCGATGCCAACGACCAGCTCAAGTCACCGGAGGAATACGCCAACCTGATCCTGGCGTATAACAACGGCGGGCCGCTGCGGCTCAAGGACGTCGCCGAGATCGTCGATGGCGCGGAGAACGAACGTCTCGCTGCCTGGGCCAACGAAAACCAGGCCGTGTTGCTCAACATTCAGCGCCAGCCGGGCGCCAACGTCATTGAAGTGGTTGACCGCATCAAGGCGCTGCTGCCGAGTATCACCGACAACCTGCCGGCCGGCCTGGACGTCAAGGTGCTCACCGATCGCACGCAAACCATCCGCGCTTCGGTCAGCGACGTGCAGCACGAGCTGTTGATTTCCATCGTGCTGGTGGTGCTCGTCACCTTTCTTTTCCTGCGCCGCCTCAGCGCAACGATCATTCCTTCAGTGGCCGTGCCGCTGTCGCTGATCGGCACCTTCGGGGTGATGTACCTCGCCGGCTTTTCGGTGAACAACCTGACATTGATGGCGATGACCATTGCCACCGGCTTCGTGGTGGACGACGCCATCGTCATGCTGGAAAACATTTCCCGGCACCTGGAGGAGGGTGAGACGCCCCTGCAGGCCGCGCTGAAGGGCGCGCGGCAGATCGGCTTCACGCTGATCTCGCTGACCATCTCGCTGATCGCCGTGCTTATCCCCCTGCTGTTCATGGCAGACGTGGTGGGGCGGCTGTTCCGGGAATTCGCGATCACCCTGGCCGTGGCCATTCTGATTTCACTGGTGGTGTCGCTCACACTTACTCCGATGATGTGCGCGCGCTTGCTCAAGCGCGAGCCGAAGGAAGACGAACAAGGCCGCTTCTACAGGACCAGCGGCGCCTGGATCGACTGGCTGGTGGCCGCCTACGGGCGCAAGTTGCAGTGGGTGCTCAAACACCAGCCGCTGACCCTGCTGGTGGCCATCGCGACTCTCGGGATCACCGTTCTGCTGTACCTTGCCGTGCCCAAGGGGTTCTTTCCGGTGCAGGACACCGGCGTCATTCAGGGTATTTCCGAAGCGCCGCAGTCGGTGTCGTTTGCCTCCATGAGTCAGCGCCAGCAGGCCCTGGCGAAAATCATTCTTCAGGACCCCGCAGTCGCCAGTCTGTCGTCCTACATCGGTGTCGATGGCGACAACGCGACCCTCAACAGCGGCCGCATGCTGATCAACCTCAAGCCCCACAGCGAGCGCGACGTGACCGCGTCCGAAGTGATCCAGCGCCTGCAGCCGGAGGTCGACCAGCTCTCGGACATCCGCCTGTTCATGCAACCGGTGCAGGACCTGACCATCGAAGACCGCGTCAGCCGCACGCAATACCAGTTCAGCATGTCTTCACCGGATGCCGAGCTGCTTAACCTGTGGAGCGGCAAGCTGGTTGAGGCGTTGGTTCAGCGTTCCGAGCTGACCGACGTCGCCAGCGACTTGCAGGACAAGGGGCTGCAGGTGTTCCTCAACATTGATCGTGACGCGGCCAGCCGGCTGGGCGTGACGGTGGCCAATATCACCGATGCGCTGTACGACGCGTTCGGCCAGCGGCAGATCTCCACCATTTACACCCAGGCCAGCCAGTACCGCGTGGTGTTGCAGGCCGATTCAGGCAGTGAACTCGGTCCCCAGGCGCTGGAGCAGATCCACGTCAAGACCACTGACGGCGGTCAGGTCAAGCTGTCGAGTCTGGCCCGGGTCGAACAGCGCCAGGCGCAGTTGGCGATTGCCCATATCGGGCAATTCCCTGCGGTGATGATGTCGTTCAACCTGGCACCGGGTGTTGCGCTGGGCAAGGCGGTGGAGGTCATCGAGCAGGTGCAGAAAGACATCGGCATGCCGATCGGTGTGCAGACGGAGTTTCAGGGCGCGGCCGAAGCGTTCCAGGCGTCGCTCTCCAGCACGCTGTTGCTGGTGCTCGCGGCTGTGATCACGATGTACATCGTGCTGGGCGTGCTGTACGAGAGCTACATCCATCCCATCACCATCCTCTCGACCCTGCCGTCGGCGGCGATCGGGGCCTTGCTGGCGTTGATCCTCAGCGGTAACGACCTGGGCATGATCGCCATCATCGGCATCATTCTGCTGATCGGCATCGTCAAAAAGAACGCGATCATGATGATCGACTTCGCCCTCGATGCTGAGCGCAATCGCGGGATCGACCCACAGACCGCCATCTATGAAGCGGCGCTGCTGCGCTTCCGGCCGATTCTCATGACCACCCTGGCCGCGTTGTTCGGCGCCATACCCCTGATGTTCGCATCCGGCTCCGGGGCCGAGCTGCGCCAGCCACTGGGCCTGGTGATGGTCGGCGGCCTGCTGGTCAGCCAGGTGTTGACGCTGTTCACCACGCCGGTGATCTATCTGTACTTTGATCGGCTGGGGCGCCGGTTTGCGCGGCAGCCCAAGACCGAGGCGGCGCTATGACCGGCCAACTGCAAGCCTCCAGCTTCAAGCTTCAAGCTAGAAGCAGCCATGCGCAGGCCGGGGCTTTTGCTTTCCCTTGCAGCTTGAAGCTCGTCGCCTGGAGCTCGCCCCCATGAACCTCTCCGGCCCCTTCATCAAGCGCCCCGTGGCAACCATGCTGTTGAGCCTGGCGATCATGCTGCTGGGCGGCATGAGCTTTGGCTTGCTGCCGGTGTCGCCGCTGCCGAACATGGATTTCCCCGTCATTGTGGTCAGCGCCTCGCTGCCGGGTGCAAGCCCGGAGATCATGGCGTCCAGCGTAGCGACGCCTCTGGAGCGTTCCCTGGGCGTAATCGCCGGGGTCAACACCATGAGCAGCCGTTCGAGCCAGGGCTCGACGCGGATCATTCTGCAGTTCGACATGGACCGCGACATCAATGGCGCCGCCCGGGAAGTACAGGCAGCCATCAACGCCTCGCGCAGCCTGTTGCCCAGCGGGATGCGTAGCATGCCGACCTACAAAAAGGTCAACCCGTCCCAGGCGCCAATCATGGTGTTGTCGCTGACCTCCGATGTGCTGGAAAAAGGCGAGCTCTACGACATGGCGTCGACGATCCTGTCCCAGAGCCTGTCCCAGGTGAATGGTGTAGGCGAGGTGCAAATCGGCGGCAGCTCGCTGCCCGCCGTTCGCGTGGAGCTGGAGCCGAAGCTGTTGTCTCAGTACGGCGTGTCCCTGGACGAGGTGCGCACGACCATCTCCAACTCCAACGTGCGGCGTCCCAAGGGCTCGGTGGAAAACAGCGAGCACAACTGGCAGGTGCAGGCCAACGATCAGCTGGAAAAGGCCAAGGACTACGAGTCGCTGATCATCCACTACGCCAACGGCGCGGCGTTGCGTCTCAAGGACGTGGCCAAGGTCAAGGACTCGGTGGAAGACCGCTACAACAGCGGGTTCTTCAACGACAAGGCCGCGGTGTTGCTGGTGGTCAACCGCCAGGCCGGCGCCAACATTATCGAGACCGTCGCGGCGATCAAGGCGCAATTGCCTGCCTTGCAAGCGGTGCTGCCCGCCAGCGTCACCCTGGACCTGGCCATGGATCGGTCGGGGGTGATCAAGGCCACGCTCCATGAAGCCGAGATGACCCTGCTGATCGCCGTGGTCCTGGTGATTCTGGTGGTGTTCCTGTTTCTCGGGAATTTCCGTGCCTCGCTGATCCCGACCCTGGCGGTGCCGGTGTCGCTGGTCGGCACGTTCGCCATCATGTACCTGTACGGCTTTTCCCTGAACAACCTGTCGTTGATGGCGTTGATTCTCGCCACCGGGCTGGTGGTCGACGACGCCATCGTGGTGCTGGAAAACATCTCCCGGCACATCGACGACGGCGTGCCGCCCATGGAGGCAGCCTATCTCGGGGCCAAGGAAGTCGGCTTCACGCTGCTGTCGATGAACGTGTCGCTGGTGGCCGTGTTCATCTCCATCCTGTTCATGGGCGGGCTGGTCGAGAGCCTGTTCCGCGAGTTCTCCATCACGTTGTCGGTGTCGATCATCGTCTCGCTGATCGTGTCACTGAGCCTGACCCCGATGCTCTGCGCGCGCTGGCTCAAGCCCCATGTGCCCGGCAGCGAGAACCGGTTGCAGCGCTGGAGCCAGCGGGTCAACGACCGTATGGTCGCAGGCTACGATCGCAGTCTGCGCTGGGTGCTGCGTCACCGTCGCCTGACCCTGTTGACGCTGTTGTTGACCATCGGTGGCAACATCGCCCTGTACATCGTGGTGCCCAAAACTTTCCTGCCGCAGCAGGACACCGGCCAACTCATGGGGTTTGTTCGCGGCGACGACGGCCTGTCGTTCTCGGTGATGCAGCCGAAGATGGACGTGTTCCGCTCGGCCATTCTCAAGGACCCTGCGGTGGAGAGCGTCGCGGGGTTCATCGGCGGCAACGGCGGCACGGGCAACGCGTTCATCATCGTGCGCCTCAAACCCATTCAGGAACGCAAGATCGGCGCTGCTCAGGTGGTCGAGCGGCTGCGCAAGGAGATGCCGCTGGTGCCGGGCGGCCGACTGTTCCTGCAACCGGACCAGGACCTGCAACTGGGCGGCGGTCGTGAGCAGACCACCTCGCAATACCAGTACATCCTGCAAAGCGGCGATCTGGACACCCTGCGCCTGTGGTACCCGAAGATTGTCGCCGCGCTCAAGTCGCTCAAGGAACTGACCGCCATCGATGCCAACGACGGCGGCGGCACCCAGCAGGTGACTCTGATCGTCGACCGCGATGCGGCCAAGCGCCTGGGCATCGACATGAACACCGTCACCACGGTGCTGAACAACGCGTACAGCCAGCGGCAGGTCTCGACCATCTATGACCCGTTGAACCAGTATCAGGTGGTCATGGAGGTCAACCCGAAATACGCCCTCGACCCGACCACCCTGGAGCAGGTGCAGGTGATCACGGCAGACGGCGCGCGGGTGCCGCTGTCCACCATCGCCCACTACGAACGCAGCCTGGAAGACGACCGCGTCACCCACGACGGTCAGTTTGCCTCGGACACCATTTCGTTCGATCTGGCCGATGGCGTGAACCTGGATCAAGCCACGGCGGCCATCGAGCGCGCCGTAGCGGCCATCGGGCTGCCGGAAGACGTGATCGCCAAGATGGCCGGCACCGCCGACGCTTTTGCTGCCACCCAGAAAAGCCAGCCGTGGATGATCCTTGGCGCGCTGGTGGCGGTGTACCTGGTACTGGGCATCCTGTATGAAAGCTACATTCATCCGCTGACCATCCTGTCAACGCTGCCCTCGGCGGGCGTGGGCGCGCTGCTGAGCATCTACCTCACCGGCGGTCAATTCAGTCTTATTTCCCTGCTGGGGCTGTTTTTGCTCATCGGTGTGGTGAAGAAAAACGCCATTCTGATGATCGATCTTGCATTGCAGCTTGAGCGCCAGGGCGGCATGACGCCGGTGGAATCCATTCGTAACGCATGCCTGCAGCGCTTGCGGCCGATTCTGATGACCACCCTGGCGGCGATTCTCGGTGCCGTGCCGTTGCTGCTCAGCAGCGCCGAAGGCGCCGAAATGCGCCGGCCGCTGGGCCTGACCATTATCGGCGGGCTGATCCTCAGCCAGATCCTGACGCTGTACACCACGCCGGTGGTTTACCTTTATCTTGACCGTCTGCGCCATCGCTTCAACGCATGGCGCGGTTTGCAGACGGATGCCGCTCTGGAAACTCCGCTATGAATAACCCGATGATTGCGCCCGTGCCCATTTCCAGACGCACACAGCCGTTTGCCCGAACGTTCAGCCTCGCGCTGTGCGCGCTGCTGCTCGGCGCCTGTGCGGTGGGGCCCGATTACAAGACCCCGGACATGCCCACCCCCGCGCACTTCAAGCAGGCCGAGGGCTGGACCCAGGCCAACCCGAGTGATGCGATCGAGCGCGGCGCGTGGTGGGAGGTCTATGGCGATGCGCAGCTCAATGGTCTGGTGGAGAAACTCAACACCTCCAACCAGACGGTGGCGCAGTACGAAGCCCAGTACCGTCAGGCCGCTGCGTTGGTGCGCAGCGCGCGCGGGGCGTTTTTCCCGACCCTGGACCTGACCACCAGCAAGAACCGTTCAAGCCAGGGCACCGGCAGCAGCAGTTCGAGCCTGAGCAGTTCCAGCAGCGGCATTCGCGACACTTACAACGCGCAGTTGGGCGTGAGCTGGGAAGCCGACATATGGGGCAAGTTGCGCCGAGGGCTCGAAGCCGACAAAGCCAGCGCCCAGGCCAGCCTCGCCGATCTGGCGTCGATGCGCCTGAGCCTGCAGTCCCAGCTGGTCCAGAACTACCTGCAGCTGCGAGTTATCGACGAGCAAAAACGCCTGCTCGAAGCGACGGTCGATGCTTACCAGCGATCGCTGACCATGACCCAGAATCAATACCGAGCCGGTATCTCGGGTCGCGACGCCATCGCCCAGGCGCAGACCCAACTCAAAAGCACCCAGGCCGACCTCATCGACCTGCAGTGGCAACGCGCGCAGTTCGAGAGTGCAATCGCCGTGCTGATGGGCCAGGCACCCGCTGATTTCAGCCTGGCAGCCACGACGTCGGTGCCGGCACTGCCGCAGATTCCGGCGCAGTTGCCCTCGCAATTGCTGGAGCGTCGTCCGGACATCGCTGCCGCCGAGCGCTCGGTCATGACAGCCAACGCCAACATCGGCGTAGCAAAGGCCGCGTATTACCCGGACCTGACGCTGAGCATGAGCGGCGGCTACAGCAGCAGCACGGTCAGCAACTGGATTTCCTTGCCCAACCGCTTCTGGTCGGTCGGCCCGCAGCTGGCGATGACCCTGTTCGATGGCGGCCAGCGTGCCGCGGAAGTTGACCGCACCGAGGCGGTTTACGATCAGACCGTCGCCCAGTATCGCCAGACGGTGCTCGACGGCTTCAAGGAAGTCGAAGACTACATGGCGCAACTGCGCGTTTATGAGCAGGAAGCCGGCGTGCGCGAAGAAGCGCTGCAGTCCGCGCGGGACTCACTGCGTCTGACCAGCAACCAGTACAAGGCCGGTCTGATCGGCTATCTGGACGTGGTCAACGTGCAGGCCACCGCCTTGAGCAACGAACGCAGCGTGCTCAATGTGCTGGAAAGTCGACTGGTGGCCAGTGCCCAATTGATCGCCGCGCTGGGTGGCGGCTGGAACGCAGCGACCGGGCTGACGCCAGCGCCGGAGGTCACGGGGCGCTAGATGGCGACAAATAGCGAAGTGCCATCTTTGCGACGGAGTGACGGGACATTTGCGCCCAGTCCGGTACAATCCCCGGCACTTTGATCAGGGCTGAAAGGCCACACTCCGTCGAGCCAAGAGCCAGCCCATGTTGATTGGTCATTACACAGTGTCGCTGGTGCTGATATCAGTTCTGGTGGCGATCCTTGCGTCGTACACGACGCTCGACCTTGCCGGGCGCATCGCCTCGGCGAGCGGGCGGACGCGGGTGATGTGGGTGTGTGGTGGCGGCGTTTCGATGGGCGTGGGCATCTGGTCGATGCACTTTATCGGCATGCTCGCGTTCAGCCTGCCAATACCGCTGGCCTATGACGTCGCGCTGACGTCGCTGACGCTGGTCATGGGCATCTTTTCCTCGGGCATCGCGCTGTGGCTGGTCAGTCACGACCGTGTGCCAATCCTGAATCTTCTCTTCGGCGCGCTGATCATGGGCCTGGGCACCTGCGCCATGCATTACACCGGCATGGCGGCGATGCGCATGCAGCCGGGGATCGACTACGATTCGACGCGGGTCGGCGTCTCGCTCGTGATTGCCGTTGCCGCCTCTGCTGTGGCGCTGATCATCGCGGTGCGTCTGCGCAAGCAGTCCCCTTATGTGCGCCTGGCCCGTGGCGGGGCGGCGGTTGTCATGGGTTTCGCTATCCTCGGCATGCATTACACCGCCATGAGCGCCGCCAATTTTCCGGACGGCAGCTTCTGCGGGGCGCTGGGCACCGGCTTGCAGCCCAACGGCCTGGACAAACTGGTGTTGGTCACCAGCCTCTGTGTGCTGGGCATCACGTTGCTGACATCGGTGCTCGATGCACGCATGGCCGCGCGTACCGCTCAGCTGTCACAGTCGCTCAAGCAGGCCAACCGCGAACTGACGCAACTGGCGCTGCATGACAACCTGACCGGGTTGCCCAACCGGAACCTGCTGGCCGAGCGGATCGACGAAGCAATGCGCAAGGTCGATGCCCGTGGCGGCATGTTTGCGCTGATGTTTCTCGACCTCGACGGCTTCAAACCGGTGAATGACGCTTTCGGCCACCATGTTGGGGATCAACTGCTGCGCGCGGTTGCGCTGCGCATGCGCGAGAATTTCCATCGACATGACACCCTGGCGCGCATCGGTGGCGACGAGTTCGTGCTGCTGGTCGAACTCGACAGCGCCGAAGAAGCCGTGGGCGTGGCCAACCGTCAGGTGACGTTGGTAAGCCAGCCCTTCAACGTCCAGGAGCACGAGCTGCAAGTGACGGTCAGCGTCGGGATCAGTCTGTATCCAGGCAACGGCGTGACCCAGCAGGAATTGCTGATGAACGCCGACGCGGCGATGTACCACGCCAAGAACGCCGGCAAGAATGGCTACAGCTTTTTCGATGCGTCCATGAACACCAACGCGCGTAACCAGCTCCAGTTGCAACAGGACTTGCGCGTCGCGTTGAGGGACAAGCAGTTTTGCCTGCATTATCAACCCACGTATTCAGCGGGCACTCGCCGGGCCATCGGCGCCGAAGCGCTTCTGCGCTGGGATCATCCGGTGCAGGGCCTGTTGATGCCGGAGACCTTCATTGGCCTGGCCGAGCAGAGCGGGTTGATCATCGCCATTGGCGACTGGGCACTGAATGAAGCGTGCCGGCAGATGAAAGTGTGGTACGAAAACGGCTACACCGACTGGCGCGTCGCGGTGAATCTTTCGGCGCTGCAGTTTGGTCATGCCGGGCTTGCCGACACTGTGGCCGCCGCGCTCGCGACCCATCAGCTGCCAGCCAACTGCCTGACCCTGGAGATCACCGAGACCACCGCCATGAGCGACGCCGACGCCAGCATGACCGTGCTTCAGCGCTTGGCGGACATGGGCGTTGATCTGTCCATCGATGATTTCGGCACGGGCTACTCCAGCCTCATGTACCTCAAGCGGCTGCCCGCCAACGAGCTCAAGATCGACCGCGGTTTTGTGCGCGACCTTGAGCACGATATCGACGACGCGGCGATCGTCTCGGCCATCGTCGCGCTCGGACAGGCGCTCAACATGCGCATTGTCGCCGAGGGCGTAGAGACGACGAGCCAGCAGAACTTCCTCACGCGGCTGGGCTGTGATTCCCTGCAGGGCCACTTATTGGGCCACCCGCTGCCTGCCGATCGCTTCATGGCGGACATCGAAGCGGTGCGCGACCGACACAGCGAACGGACGGACTGACCTTCGGTACACACCTGTGCCGGCACCGTTGCCGCTGTGAACAAATCGCCTGACTAAGACCGTCGGCCCGCATCGGCTCCCATCATCGAACGGATGATTTTCCCCAGCATCTCCATGGCCCGCTCGCAGGTGTCGTTCCATGGCGTGCCATAGTTCAGGCGGATAAACGGCTTGAAGCGGCGGGTGGGGGAAAACATCGGGCCCGGTGCGATACTGATGCCCTGGGCGAGGGCGGCCTGGAAGACTTTCAGCGAGTCGACCGTCTCCGGCAGTTCGACCCACAGGAAATACCCACCCGAGGGCTGGCTGACGCGCGTCTGCGCAGGAAAGTACCGCGCAATGGCGCCAAGCATGGCGCGTTGCTGGTCTTCCAGGCTATGGCGCAATTTGCGCAGGTGGCGGTCATAGCCCCCGTGTTGCAGGTAATCGGCGATCGCGGCCTGGGCGGGCATCGAGGCGCACAGCGAGGTCATCAGCTTCAGGCGTTCTACTTTCTGTGCATAGCGCCCGGCGGCGACCCATCCCACCCGGTAACCGGGCGCGAGGCTCTTGGCGAACGAGCCGCAGTGCAGCACCAGACCCTCGGTATCAAACGCTTTCGCCGGCTTTGGCGCGTGCTGGCCGTAATACAGCTCGGCATAGACGTCATCCTCGATCAGTGGCACCTCATGTTTGCGCAGCAACTCCACCAGGTCCCGTTTGCGTGCCTCGGGCACCGTCGCGCCGGTGGGGTTCTGGAAACTGGTCATGCTCCAGCAGGCCTTGATTGGATAGCGTCGCAACGCCTGCTCCAGCACCACCAGATCAATGCCGTGCTGCGGGTGCACGGGAATTTCCACGGCCTTGAGCTTCAGCCGCTCAAGCACTTGCAGGCAGGCGTAGAACGCTGGCGCTTCGATGGCCACCAGATCGCCCGGCTCGGTGACCGCCTGCAGGCACAGGTTCAAGGCTTCCAGTGCGCCATTGGTGATAAGCATCTCTTCCATGGGCAGCATTTGCCCGGCAACCATGTAGCGCAGCGCGATCTGCCGGCGCAGGGACGGGTTGCCGGGCGAGAGGTCGCTCACCACCATGCGCGGGTCCATGTCGCGTGTTGCGCTGGAGAGGGAGCGGGCCAGTCGTTGTAAGGGAAACAGGGCTGGGCTGGGAAACGCCGAGCCAAACGGCACGGTGTCAGGGTTCTTGATGGATTCCAGCACCGAGAACACCAGCTCGCTGACATCCACTTCGGTGGACTCGCTCACCTGTGCCGCCACCGCCGGCCGCAGGTCAGGCTCCGGCGCACGGTCGCCCAGCCCGGCCAGACTGAAGGTATCGTTGACGAAGTAGCCCGAACGCGGTCGTGCCCGGATCAAGCCTCGACGCTCCAGCAGGTAATACGCCTGGAACACGGTCGAGGGGCTGATGCCGTGGGTCTGGCTGGCGTAGCGCACCGAAGGCACACGCTGGCCGGCGGCGAGCACGCCGGAGCGGATCAGCTCGGCAATGTCATCGGCAAACTTTTCATAACGCTTCATGGACGGCTCGCGCAGGGCCGGTGCAGCGGGGACAGGGTTGCGCCGGGAGGTCGGAATGGCCGGACTATGCGCGTGCGTGGCGGATTAGTACAGAAGCAGATTGGCGAGCAAAAAGGGGATCAGAGGCCGCGCACGCTGGACCGTGCCGCACTCCGCTCAACCGCCGCGGTCCATACCCCACTGAAGTCGGACAAGGAACAAACGCTGATGAACGCCTGGTGGGAAGAAGTCGTGGAAACGCTGCAGTCCGAGTTCTCTGACATCACGGACGCCGGACAGATCACGCGCGTGACCATACGCCTGGTGATCGCCGCGCTGTTGGGCGGCATTCTGGGTTTCGAGCGCGAGCATAAGGGCAAGGCAGCGGGGGTGCGTACGCACATGCTGGTGTGTATGGGCGCAGCGCTGTTCGTGCTGGTGCCGCGCATGGCGGGCGCCGACGACGCTGCGTTGAGTCGAGTGGTGCAGGGCATTGTGGCGGGCATTGGCTTTCTGGGCGCAGGGACGATCCTCAAGGGCGGCGACCTCAACACCACTCAGGTCAAGGGGCTGACCACAGCGGCGGGCTTGTGGATGACCGCCGCTATCGGCATCGCCGCGGGCATGGGTCGTGAGATGACGGCGGTACTGAGCACCCTGCTGGCGCTGGGTATTTTCAGTTTGATGCCGCGCATCGTCAGGAAGTTTGAGTCCCCGGATGAGCGCGCCAAAGACCCTGCTCGCAGCACGGGAGGCGATGCGCAAGAGCCTTGAGTGGATGCGGTTGGATGCAGATCAAGATCAACAGCTTCCCGGCTGAAGCCGGTCCCACGTGTTGCGCGCCGTTTGTGGGGCCTGCTTCAGCCTGAAGGAGATGCGCATCCTGTGGGACCGGCTTTAGCCGGGAAGGGCTGATTACTCAGCGAAGGTGTCGTTGAGGATCACAGGCGACTCCGGGCTGGGCGGGTCGCCCACCGGTGGTTCGATCACCGGGGGCATGACCGGCGAAGGCGGCTCTTCGGGCTTGGGCACCGGCAGCTCGGGGTCGTCGATATTCGGATCGGGGGTTTCGGCGGGTACGGGAATACTCATGGTGTCACCTTCCTTTGCAGAGTCGAGCATGCGAAGTCGAGAAGCGTGCCGAGCGGCTATTCATTGCCACTGCACCACACGCAAGGTTGGACCGCTGCGCTCTGCCAATGATTCACTCAACCGGTCGGTGACCGTGCCGATCCAGCAGGCGCCATCCAAGCCGCAAGCCCCGCAATAGCACACACCAAGTTGGTCAAGTGTCACTCAAGCTCTTTGAACTTTTGCCTGCGGCTGGCGTTCGGAACCTATGCTGCCACGTCCGGATGCGTTGATCCCGTGGCTATCTCTTATGTGATGGACAATGACGCTGAAGCAATGGGCGCCCCCCAGCGGGCGTCCCTGGGCGTGAGGAGTGATGCTCGATGAATGTGACTGATGATCAGCCATACGGTCCGGATTCCCTGGCCAACGATGTTCTGCACTCTATCCACCCTATACCCCTGACCCAAGCCCTGCAGTTGCCGCGCATCGTTATCGAGGACACCCAGCCGGTGATCGATAACGGTCAGCTTGCGGCCAAGGCCGTTGTCGGTCAGCCGGTTACGGTTACCAGCAAAATCTACGCAGACGGCCACGACAAAATGGCGGTGCGCATTCTTTATCGCGCGGTGGACGAGCAAGAGTGGCAATCGGTGCCCATGCGCGAATTGGGCAACGACAGCTGGATCGGCGAATTCACACCGCCGACCTTTACCCGCTACGTCTACCGTCTGGAAGCCTGGATCGATCAGTTCGGCAGCTACCGCTACGAACTGGAAAAGAAGTACGCCGCGGGCGTGAGCATCGATCTGGAACTTGAAGAAGGGCGCTTGCATCTTGTGCACGCCGCCGAGCGCAGCTCGATGGAGCTGCGTGGTCAGCTCGACAGCCTGATCAAGCGATTGGGTGAGGCCTCTGACAACGAGGCTAAAGTCTCCCTGCTGCTGAACAGCGAAACCGCCAGCGTAATGGCCAAGGCCGACAACCACGCATTCCTCAGTCGCAGCCTGGAATTTCCGCTGGATGTGGAGCGCGAACTGGCGCAGTTCGCCAGTTGGTATGAGCTGTTCCCGCGCTCGATCACCGACGACAAGAAACGCCACGGCACTTTTAAAGACGTTCACGGCCGCCTGCCGATGATCCGCGACATGGGCTTTGACGTGCTGTATTTCCCGCCAATTCATCCGATTGGCCGGGCCCACCGCAAAGGTCCGAACAACTCGCTGACCGCCGGGCCGGATGATCCGGGAAGCCCGTACGCGATCGGTAGCGCAGACGGCGGGCATGACGCCATTCACCCGCAACTCGGTACCCGCGAAGACTTCCGCGAGCTGGTCGCGGCTGCAGCCGAACACGGCCTGGAAATCGCACTCGATTTCGCCATTCAGTGCTCGCAGGACCACCTGTGGCTCAAAGAACATCCGGGCTGGTTCTCGTGGCGCCCCGACGGCACCATCCGCTACGCGGAAAACCCGCCGAAGAAATACCAGGACATCGTCAACGTCGACTTCTATGCGCCGGATGCTATCCCGAGCCTGTGGACCGAACTGCGTGACGTGATCCTCGGCTGGGTGAAGGAGGGCGTGAAGATTTTCCGCGTCGACAACCCCCACACCAAACCGTTGCCGTTCTGGCAGTGGATGATCGCCGACGTGCGCAGCAAGCACCCGGAAGTGATGTTCCTGGCCGAGGCGTTCACCAAGCCGGCCATGATGGCGCGCCTGGGCAAGGTCGGCTACTCCCAGAGCTACACCTATTTCACCTGGCGCAACACCAAGGCCGAATTGAGCGAGTACTTCACCCAGCTCAATGAATCGCCGTGGCGCGAATGCTACCGTCCGAACTTTTTCGTCAACACGCCGGACATCAACCCGCCGTTTCTGCATGACTCGGGTCGCCCGGGCTTTTTGATCCGCGCGGCGCTGGCAACCATGGGCTCGGGCCTGTGGGGTATGTATTCGGGCTTTGAACTGTGCGAATCGGCACCGGTGCCTGGCAAGGAAGAGTACCTGGACTCGGAGAAGTATGAGATCCGTCCTCGCGACTTTACCGCGCCCGGCAATATCATTGCCGAGATCGCCCAGCTCAACCGCATCCGTCGTCAGAACCCGGCGCTGCAAACCCACTTGGGCTTGAAGATCTACACCGCGTACAACGACAATATTCTGTACTTCGGCAAGCGCACGGCGGACGGCAGCAACTTCATCCTCGTCGCTGTGAACCTGGACCCGCGCAACGTGCAGGAAGGCCATTTTGAATTGCCGCTATGGGAAATGGGGTTGCCGGACGACGCTGCCACGCTGGGCGAAGACTTGATGACCGGCCACACCTGGACCTGGTATGGCAAAACCCAATGGACACGCCTGGACCCGTCCTACCAGCCTTTCGGCATCTGGCGCATCAAGGCCACAAACCAATAATTCAAAGGATGTGGTCATGGCAAAGAAACCTCGCAACGCTGCCTTTATCGAAGACCCGCTCTGGTACAAGGATGCGGTGATTTACCAGGTTCACGTGAAGTCGTATTTCGATTCCAACGACGATGGCATCGGTGACTTTCCGGGCCTGATCGCCAAGCTCGACTACATCGCCGCGCTGGGCGTCAACACCATCTGGCTGTTGCCGTTCTACCCGTCGCCACGGCGCGACGATGGCTATGACATCTCCGAGTACCGTGGCGTACACAGCGACTACGGCACCATGGCCGATGCGAAGAAATTCATCGCCGAGGCACACAAGCGCGGTTTGCGGGTGATCACTGAGCTGGTCATCAACCACACCTCGGACCAGCACGCCTGGTTCCAGCGCGCGCGTCATGCCAAGAAGGGCTCCAAGGCGCGGGATTTCTACGTCTGGTCCGATGACCCGCAGAAGTACGACGGCACCCGGATCATCTTTCTCGACACCGAAAAGTCCAACTGGACGTGGGACCCGGTCGCCGAGCAGTACTTCTGGCACCGTTTCTATTCCCACCAGCCTGACCTGAACTTCGACAACCCGCAGGTGATGAAGGCGGTCATCGAGGTCATGCGCTATTGGCTGGACATGGGCATCGACGGCCTGCGTCTGGACGCGATCCCTTACCTGATCGAGCGCGATGGCACCAACAACGAAAACCTGCCGGAGACCCATCAGGTCCTCAAGCAGATTCGTGCCGAGATCGACGCCAACTACCCGGACCGCATGCTGCTGGCCGAAGCCAACCAGTGGCCGGAAGACACGCAGATGTACTTCGGGGATCGTAAAGGGAAAGACGGCGACGAATGCCACATGGCCTTTCACTTCCCGCTGATGCCGCGCATGTACATGGCGGTGGCACAGGAAGACCGCTTCCCGATTACTGACATTCTGCGCCAGACCCCGGAAATTCCGGAGAACTGCCAGTGGGCGATCTTCCTGCGTAACCACGATGAGTTGACGCTGGAAATGGTCACCGACCGCGAGCGTGATTACCTGTGGAATTACTACGCCTCGGACCGCCGCGCGCGGATCAACCTCGGCATTCGCCGTCGTCTGGCCCCGCTGCTGCAGCGTGATCGTCGCCGGGTCGAGCTGCTCAACAGCATGCTGCTGTCCATGCCCGGTACGCCGACGCTGTATTACGGCGACGAAATCGGCATGGGCGACAACATCTATCTGGGCGACCGCGACGGTGTGCGCACGCCGATGCAGTGGTCCATCGACCGCAACGGCGGCTTCTCCCGTGCCAACCCGGCGAGCCTGGTGCTGCCACCTATCATGGACCCGCTCTACGGCTATCAGTCGGTCAACGTCGAAGCCCAGGATCACGACCCGCATTCGCTGCTCAACTGGACCCGACGCATGCTTGCCGTGCGCAAGCAGCAGAAAGCCTTCGGCCGTGGCACCCTGAAAATGCTCTCGCCGAGCAACCGCCGGATTCTGGCGTACACCCGCGAATACACCGGCCCCGACGGCAAGACCGAAATCATCCTTTGTGTTGCCAACGTCTCGGCAGCCTCTCAGGCGGCCGAGCTTGAACTGTCGCCCTACGCCGGGACCGTTCCGGTCGAGATGCTTGGTGGCAGCGCCTTCCCACCTATTGGCCAGCTCAATTACCTGCTGACGTTGCCGCCTTACGGCTTCTTCTGGTTCTTGCTGGCCTCGGAGAATCAAATGCCCAGCTGGCACGTTGAACCGGCCCAGAGCCTGCCGGACTTCCCGACCCTCGTTCTCAAACAGCGCCTCGAAGAACTGCTCGAAGAGCCGCTGCGCCAGACCATGGAGCAGAACTCGCTGTCTGCTTACCTGCCCAAACGCCGCTGGTTTGCCGGCAAGGGCACGGCCATCGACAACATCCACATCGCCTATGCCGTGCGTTTCGGCACCACGGTACGTCCCGTGCTGCTGAGCGAAATCGAAGTCACCTCGGGCGGCGAAGTGGTGCGCTATCAGCTGCCATTCGGCCTGTTGCCCGAGGACGACATCAGCAGCGCCTTGCCGCAGCAGCTGGCGTTGTCGCGCGTGCGCCGTGGCCGTCAGGTCGGGCTGATCACCGATGCGTTCACCCTTGAGCCGTTCATTCGCAGCGTCATCAAAGGCATGCATGAAAACACCGTGCTGCCGACGCCGGACGGAGAGCTGCAGTTCCGCAGCACTTCCCAGCTGCCGCCGCTCGGGCTCAATGAGGATGCCGAAGTGCGCTACCTCTCGGCCGAGCAGTCCAACAGTTCGGTGGTGGTCGGCAAGAAGCTGGTGCTGAAAATGATCCGTCGCGTGGCGGCAGGCACTCACCCCGAGCTGGAAATGGGCGCTTACCTGACCGAAGCCGGTTACCCGCACATTTCTCCGTTGCTGGGTGCAGTGGTCCGCGTTGACGGCCAGGGCGAGGAAAATCTGCTGATGATTGCTCAGGGCTACCTGAGTAACCAAGGCGACGCCTGGGAATGGACGCAGAACAACCTGGAACGTGCCGTGCGTGACCACATGGCTCACGGGCAGTCCACCTCGGAGCAGCAGGCCAATGCGCTGATCGAACTGCATGACTTCGCCGGTCTGCTGGGCCAGCGTCTGGGGGAAATGCACGTGATCCTCGGCGCGCCCACCGACAATCCGGACTTCAAAACCGAAGTCACCAGCGTCAAGGACAGCGAAGCATCGGCCAAGAGCGTCTCGGCGCAGATCGAACGCGCGCTGCAGTTGCTTGAGCAGCACCGTGACTCCCTCGAAGCGCAGGATCAGCAACTGATTGCCGAGCTGCTGAACAAACGCAAAGCGCTGCTGGCACAGGTCAAAACCCTGGCCAGACAATCGGTTGGCGGTTTGAGAATGCGCGTCCACGGTGACCTGCACCTGGGGCAGATGCTGGTGGTCAAAGGCGATGCCTACCTGATCGACTTTGAAGGCGAGCCGGCCCGTCCGCTGCAGGAACGTCGCGCCAAGTACAGCCCGTTCAAAGATGTCAGCGGCGTGTTGCGCTCCTTCGACTACGCTGCGGCGATGGCGCTGCGCAATGCGCAGGCGGCAGACACCTCGGAGCAGGCAGACGCTGCGCGTCGGCAAGTGGCCGAGACGTATCTGAAGCAGGCGCGGGAAGCCTTCCTCGACGGCTACCGCAAGGCGACCGTTGGCGTAGCCCACGATTGGAAAGATGCCAAAGGGGAGGCCGCCGCACTGGCGCTCTTCACCCTGGAAAAAGCCGCTTATGAAGTGGCCTACGAGGCCGAGAATCGGCCGACATGGTTGTCGGTTCCGCTTCAAGGCCTGCGCGGGCTTCTAGACCTGTCTGATGGAGAATGAAAATGAGTGCGTCTGACCAATTCGGTAACGGCAACCACGCCATATTGCCCAGCGCCGTCGATCTGGACGCGTTGATCCGAGCGGAGCACCGCGACCCGTTCTCGATGCTCGGCCCCCACAGCGATGGCGCCGAAGGGCAGGTGATCCGTGCCTACCTGCCCAATGCACTGGCCGTGCGCGTGCTTTCGCGCGACGGCGAGCGCGAACTGGGCGAGCTGGGCATGACCGACAAGCCGGGCTTTTTCGCCGGCCACTTCCCGGTGCGAGAACCCTATCTGCTGAAAATCACCTGGGCCACGGGCGAGCAAATCACTGAAGACCCTTACAGCTTCGGCGAGCAGCTTGGCGAGATGGACTTGTATCTGTTTGCCGAGGGTAACCACCGCGACCTGAGCAGCGCCCTGGGTGCGCAGGTCAAGAACGTCGATGGCGTTGATGGCGTGCGCTTCTCGGTGTGGGCACCGAACGCCCGTCGTGTTTCGGTGGTGGGCGACTTCAACAGCTGGGACGGCCGTCGGCACCCGATGCGTGTGCGCTACCCGAGTGGCGTTTGGGAGATTTTCATCCCGCGCATCGGCCCGGGCGAGGCTTACAAGTACGAAATCCTCGGTCAGCACGGCATCCTGCCGTTGAAGGCCGACCCCATGGCACTGGCGACTCAATTGCCGCCTGCTACTGCTTCCAAAGTCGCGACGCCGCTGGCTTTTGAATGGCAGGACAGCGAATGGATGCAATCGCGTGGCGAAAAGCACGATATTCATCAGCCGCTGTCGATCTATGAGCTGCACGCCGGCTCGTGGAAGTGGCACCACGGCGGGGAAGATGAAGCGGACCGTCCGTACGACTGGCGCGAACTGGCCGAGAACCTGATTCCTTACATCAAGGATCTGGGGTTCACCCACATCGAACTGATGCCCATCATGGAACACCCGTTCGGCGGGTCCTGGGGTTATCAGGTGCTGTCGCAGTTTGCGCCGAGTGCCCGCTACGGCAAGCCTGAAGATTTCGCCGCCTTTGTCGATGCCTGCCACCGTAGCGACATCGGCGTGATTCTTGACTGGGTGCCTGCGCATTTCCCGACCGATGTCCATGGTTTGGCCCAATTCGACGGCACTGCGCTGTATGAATACGCCAACCCCCATGAAGGTTTTCACCAGGACTGGAACACGTTGATCTACAACCTGGGTCGCACCGAAGTCCATGGCTTCATGATCGCCTCCGGGATTCACTGGCTGAAGAACTTCCACGTCGACGCGTTGCGCGTGGATGCTGTGGCTTCGATGCTGTATCGCGACTATTCCCGCAACGCCGGCGAGTGGGTGCCGAACCGTTACGGCGGCCGCGAGAACCTGGAGGCTATTGATTTTCTCCGCCACCTCAACGACGTGGTCGCCATCGAAGCGCCTGGGGCACTGGTCATCGCCGAAGAATCCACCTCGTGGCCGGGCGTCTCGCAGCCGACCCAACAGGGCGGGCTGGGCTTTTCCTACAAATGGAACATGGGCTGGATGCATGACACGCTCAAGTACATTGAGCAGGATCCGATCCATCGCCAACACCACCATTCCCAGCTGAGCTTTGGTTTGGTGTATGCGTGGTCCGAGCGTTTCGTGCTGCCCATCTCCCATGACGAAGTGGTGCATGGCAAGCATTCCCTGATCGACAAAATGCCCGGCGATCGCTGGCAGAAGTTTGCCAACCTGCGCGCGTACTTTTCGTTCATGTGGACGCACCCAGGCAAGAAGCTGCTGTTCATGGGCTGCGAGTTTGGCCAGTGGCGCGAGTGGAACCATGACACCGAGCTGGACTGGCATTTCTTGCAGTACGCCGATCACAAGGGCGTGCACACTCTCGTCAGCGACCTCAATCGGCTCTACCGGACCGAGAAAGCGCTGCACGAGCAGGATTGCCAGCCTCAGGGCTTCCAGTGGGTGATCGGTGATGATGCCGGCAACAGCGTTTACGCTTACCTGCGCTGGAGCAAGGAGGGCGAGCCGCTGCTGGTGGTTGCCAACCTGACGCCTGTGCCGCGTGAAGCCTACCGTGTTGGCGTGCCATTCAGCGGCAAGTGGGTGGAAGTGCTCAACAGTGATGCCGAGGTCTACGGCGGCTCCAACTTCGGCAATGGCGGCGGTGTACGCACTGACGAGATCAAGAGTCATGGCCAGGCATTTTCTCTGTCGTTGAATTTGCCACCGCTGGGCGTGGTCATCTTCAAGCCGACCGTGGAGCAGCTGCAACACGAGGGGCATGAGCACCACGAGCATGAAGAACATCACGACCATCACGAACAGCATGGGCATCAGCAGGACTGATTGACCGCGCGATTGTCGCGATGCAGCGGTGGAACCGAGGTTTGGCTTTTCCACCCCTGCGTTGCGATGCAGACTGAAAACAGTGGGAGCGAGCTCGCTCGCGAATTGCCTTTTATCAACCGATTCGGTCGGGCGAGAACGGCATTCGCCAGTGGCTTAGCTCCCACTGTCGTTTCAGCAACCGACAAATGTCGTCGGACGTTTCTTAGACGAACGTAGCTCTTCGCCAATGAACCTCGCCTCATTTGCATGGTCTGTTGACCACTGCGCGCGCAGTACGCCCGGGTTATGACCTGGGCTGTCCGGCTGAATTTCGCCCGCGCCAGATGCCTTTTCCAGCAGTTACAGCGCGCTGTGCGTCGCTGTCCGACCAGGCTTTTACTTCTCGCATGCGGCCCACCCATCGGCCTTCTTTTTCATTTGTCGAAGATCATCCATGCCTATTCCTGCTTCCTACGCCTCCCTTCGCTTGAACACCCTGCCGGGCGCTCGACGCCGTTTGCTCAGCGCCGGCCTGTTGACCACTTTCCTCACCGCTGGCTTCGCCGCCGATGACGCCTTGGCCGAGTCACCGGGCAAGGACCGTTGGGTCAGTGACACCCTCAGCACCTACGTCCGCAGCGGGCCCACCGACGGTTACCGTATCGTTGGCACCTTGAAGTCCGGTCAAAAAGTCGAGTTGATCAATACCCAGGGCGACTACAGCCAGGTGCGCGGAAGCGCCGGGGACAATGTGTGGATTCCGACGGCTGACTTGCAGGATGTCCCGGGCCAGGCCGAACGTTTACCGCAACTGACGCAGAAAGCTGCTGATCTGGGTGCGCAGTTGAAGACCATCGATGACGACTGGAAAACCAAGGTCCAGGGCATGCAGGAAACCCTCGATTCGCGCAAAAAACTGGTGGACGAGCTGGAGGCCCGCACCAAGGACCTGAACGCGCAGCTGACCGATGCCCAGTCCGAACTGCGCGCTACTCAGGCCAAACTGGGTGATGAGAACAATCAGGTGCTGATGCGCTACATGGTCTACGGCGGCAGTATCGCCGGTGCCGGGCTGTTGCTCGGCCTGATCCTCCCGGCCCTGACCAAAGGGCGCAAACGCAACGACCGCTGGTTCTGATCCGCCCGGCGAAGCGCGCGTTCAGGCGGACCCAGAGCGCCGAGGCTGACCAGTCCGGCTGAACTGCAGCCGCATCAAGCTGGGCCAGGATCACCTGCAGGAGCCGCGCTTGCCCGCTAACGTCGGTGGGTCAGGCAGACACGCATCGCGACGACCACCGCTTTCGCCAGCAAGCCGGCTCCTACAGGGACAATGTCCGCCCGGCAACGTCGGTATTGGCCCCGGCCCGCCGCAAGCGACGTTGTTGGCCGGGCAACGCCGACTGCAAGCCGAGCCTCGACCATTTGTAGGAGCGCGCTTGCCCGCGAACACCGCCGCAAACGGCCATGCTGACCGGGCAACATCGACCACAAGCCGGGCCTGGACCCATCGTAGGAGCGCGCTTGCCCGCGAACATCGGTGGTTCAGGTGCCAGAGTCCTTGCAGCCCGGCGCGGTCTGTAGGAGCCGGCTTGCTGGCGAACCGGCCATGTCCGTTGCCTATCAAATCCATGACACGGCGCGTCCAGCGATAGTCCGTTCCACTCCCGACTCATTTCGCGCCAGCCGATGAATCACTCTCTGACCTCCAATCGGCAACCCGCATCGACTGGCAACTTTCGCCGCATGCGCTAACTTAGTGCAGGGCACCTGTGCCCATCGCAATCCTCACCACCGCCACAGGGTCAGACGACCACAAAAGCCCCACGCGAACGAAACCGCCTCACCCCAACAAAAAAAGAGAGCCCGCCCATGAAGTTCGAACCCTTTGCGACCTCGCTGCTTGCGACCGCGCTCACCCTGACGATCTCCTGCGTTCATGCCGCCTCCGTCGCGCCGGCCGCTGCCGAAAACGGCATGGTGGTGACCGCTCAGCACTTGGCCACCCACGTGGGCGTCGATGTGTTGAAATCCGGTGGCAATGCTGTGGACGCGGCGGTTGCCGTCGGATACGCGCTGGCAGTCGTCTATCCCGCAGCGGGCAACCTCGGGGGTGGCGGCTTCATGACTATCCAGCTGGCGGACGGGCGCAAGACCTTCCTCGATTTTCGCGAAAAAGCCCCTCTTGCCGCGACCGCCAATATGTACCTGGACAAAGACCGCAACGTGGTGCCCGACCTGAGCTCCAAAGGCCATCTGGCCGTCGGCGTGCCGGGCACTGTTTCGGGCATGGAGCTGGCACTCAGCAAATACGGCACCCGCAAGCGCGCCGAGGTCATTGCCCCGGCCATCAAACTGGCGGAACAGGGGTTCACCCTTGAGCAGGGCGATGTCGACCTGCTGGGCACCGCCACCGACCAGTTCAAGGCCGACGCCAAAGACCTCGGCACCATCTTCCTGGACAAGGGCCAGCCGCTGAAGGTGGGCGACACACTGGTGCAGAAGGACCTGGCGAAAACCCTCAAGGAAATCTCCGGCAAGGGCAGCGACGGTTTCTACAAGGGCTGGGTAGCCAAGGCCATCGTCGATTCCAGCCAGGCAGGGAAGGGCATCATCACCCAGGCGGACCTGGACAAATACCAGACCCGCGAACTGGCCCCCATCGAATGCGATTACCGTGGCTACCACGTGGTCTCTGCGCCGCCGCCGAGTTCGGGCGGGGTGGTGATCTGCGAGATCATGAATATTCTCGAAGGCTATCCGATGCAGGAGCTGGGCTACCACTCCGCCCAGGGTCTGCATTACCAGATCGAGGCCATGCGCCACGCCTATGTCGACCGTAACAGTTACCTGGGTGACCCGGATTTCGTGAAAAACCCGATCAGCCATTTGCTCAACCGTGACTACGCCGCCAAGTTGCGCGCCGCCATCGAACCGCAGAAAGCCGGCATCTCCCAGAACATCAAACCCGGGGTCGCGCCCCATGAAGGCAACAACACCACTCACTATTCCATCGTCGACAAGTGGGGCAACGCGGTCTCGGTGACCTACACCCTCAACGACTGGTTCGGCGCGGGCGTCATGGCGAGCAGCACAGGGGTGATTCTCAACGACGAAATGGACGACTTCACCTCCAAGGTCGGCGTGCCCAACATGTACGGGCTGATTCAGGGCGAGGCCAACGCCATCGCGCCGGGCAAGTCACCGCTGTCATCGATGAGCCCCACCATCGTCACCAAAGACGGCAAGACGGTGATGGTCGTCGGTACCCCGGGCGGCAGCCGCATCATTACCGCGACGCTGTTGACCATGCTCAACGTCATCGACTACGGCATGAATATTCAGGAGGCGGTCGATGCACCGCGCTTCCATCAGCAGTGGATGCCTGAAGCGACCAATCTGGAAACCTTCGCCGTCAGCCCTGATACCCGCAAAATCCTCGAAAGCTGGGGTCACACCTTTGCCGGTCCGCAGGACGCCAACCACTTGGCCGCGATCCTCGTGGGTGCGCCGTCTCTGGGCGGTGAGCCCGTAGGCAAGAACCGCTTCTACGGGGCGAACGATCCGCGTCGCAACACCGGGCTATCGCTGGGCTATTAACCGCCCAGATCAGCCTTGATCAAAACCTCATCGGATGAGCGAATTATGAGCATCCGATGAGGGCGCGCGGGCTGGCGTGCAGGCTGGCGGCGCGCGGGGCAGGATTTCCTCATGCGGCTGCAGCTTTAAGATGTTATGTTATAACCCGAACGCAGGCGGCTGGCTCGCCTGCCGGTTATCGCATTTCAAGAGCCCACCGCGTATGCAAACCCTGGCTGTCCCGATACCAGACACCGCTGTCACCGCCCCTCATTCACGCCGCCTGCACTCCATCGACGCGCTGCGTGGCCTGATCATCGTGTTCATGCTGCTGGACCATGTGCGTGAAACCTTCTTTCTGCACCATCAGGTCAGCGATCCCATGGACGTTGCCCACACCAGCGTCGAGTTGTTCATCAGCCGTACCCTGGCGCACTTCTGTGCGCCGCTGTTCGTGTTTCTCACAGGGCTGTCTGCCTGGCTGTACGGCGAACGGCACGGGGGCAGGGGCGCTGTCGCGGGATTTCTGTTCAAACGCGGTCTGGTGCTTATTGCGCTGGAGCTGACCCTGGTGAACTTTGCCTGGACGTTCCAGTTTCCCCCGACGGTGATTTACCTGCAGGTCATCTGGGCGATCGGCCTGAGCATGATTGCGCTGTCGGCACTGGTTGCGCTGCCGCGCGGGGTGCTGGCGGTACTGGGGCTGGCGATCATCGCCGGGCACAATCTGCTGGATGGCGTGCATTTCGCTGTGGGTTCGGCGCTGCACATTCCGTGGGCGGTGCTGCACGACCGCGGCTGGATCGAAGTGGGCGAGACCCTGCGTCTGCGCACTTCATACCCGGTGCTGCCCTGGATAGGAGTGATCGCTGTCGGCTACGCGGCCGGGCCGTGGTTTGGTCGAGAGGCGAGCCCTGAAAAGCGAGAAATCAACCTCATCGCCTGGGGCTTCGGGGCGCTGGCGTTGTTTCTCGCGCTACGCGGCATCAACGGTTATGGGGAAAAGCCATGGGTGGCGGGCGAAACCACCACCGATACGCTGATGAGCGTCCTCAATGTCACAAAGTACCCGCCGTCTCTGCTGTTCATCAGCCTGACGCTGGGCATCGGCCTGCTGGTGCTCGCCTGGCTGGAGCGGCAGCAGGACCGGGTGTGGTTGCGGCCGCTGGTGATCTTCGGCGCTGCGCCGATGTTTTTCTATTTGCTGCACCTGTACGTGCTGAAGCTTTTGTACCAGGGCGCCGTGTCAATCTGGGGCAACACCCAAGGGCAATATTTCGGCTTCACCTCGGTGCTGGGCCTGTGGGGATGCGCTGCTGTGCTCACCGTGGTGCTGTTTCCGGCCGTGCGCTGGTTCGCGGCACTCAAGGCACGACGCCGGGACATCGCCTGGTTGAAGTACTTTTAGGCGAGCGTATCCCGATCGCCGCAAGCATTCAGGGCCTGTTGCGCAAGCTTCGCTCCATGCGCGCCAGGCCTTCCTCAAGCATCGGTCGGGGGCAGCCGAAGTTCAGACGAACGAACTGGCCGCAGTCGTCGCCGAACTCAAGGCCGTCGCTCAGTGCGACCCTGGCGTGATTCAGGAAAAACGCCTGCGGGTGTTCCAGTCCCAGGCCGGAGCAGTCCAGCCAGGCCAGGTAGGTGCTTTGCGGCAGGTTCATGGAGATACCCGGGAAGCGGGTCTTGATGGCGTCGGCCAGGTAATCACGGTTGCCCTGCAGATACGCCACCACGTGCTCCAGCCATTGGCTGCCCTCGCGATACGCCACTTCGGTGGCTTCCAGGCCCAGCGCGTTGACGCTGTCCACCAGTCCGAGCCGTCCATTGTTGAAACGCTGGCGCAGCTCCGGGTTTTGCACCACGGCAAAGGCGGTCTTCAGCCCGGCGATGTTCCAGGCCTTGCTCGCCGACATCAGCGTCACGCTTCGTGCTGCGATGGCCGGGCTCAGAGAGGCGATGGGGATGTGCTGTCGCCCGTCGAACAGCAAGTCAGCGTGGATCTCGTCAGAGATGATCAACACGTTGCGCCGCTCACAGGCCTCACCGATGGCCCGCAGCTCGTCATGCTCGAAGACTTTGCCCAACGGGTTGTGCGGGTTACTCAGCAGCAGCGCACCGTTCTCCGGCAGGGCGTGTTCCAGTGCGGCGATATCGGTGGGGTACCGGCCTTGGGCGTCGGCCTGGAAAGACAGGTCGACACGCGGCAGATTCCAGTTGGCCGGGGCTTGCAGCAGCGGGGAATAATTGGGCGTCTGCACCAGCACCGCAGCGGTCGGCGAAACCAGGGCATTCAACGCCATGTTCACGCCAGGTTCGACGCCGGGCAGGAACACCAGGTCTTCGGCTTCGATCTGCCAGTCATACCGTTGGGCCAAGTGCCTGACCAGCGTCTCGCGCAGCGCCTGTTGAGGCACGGAGTAACCCAGCATCGGGTGCTCCAGCCGGTTTTTCAGGGCTTGTACGATGGGCGCCGCGACCGGGAAGTCCATGTCCGCTACCCACATTGGCAGCACATCTTCGGGGTACTGGCTCCACTTCTTGCTGCCGGTGTTCAAACGCTGAAAAACGGTGTTCAGATCCATGCTCTGGCCTGTCTTGATCAAAAAAAGAAGGATTGTGCCAGAGAACCTGTGACGAGGCTTATCGGCTGCTCCGGGGACCGTCTCGTTGCCCGGTGATCGCAGGCAACGCGAGATGCACGGGCACGCTAGCGTGGGCAAGTCGTTGCGCAGTCTCAAGCGATTCGTGCTCCGGCGGGGGCTCCGAGACCCGCTCGATAACTGGAGCACGTCCACGTGCGCAGTAAGCAGTATCAAGTTGCGCAAGTTGCTGCTCAAAGTTGTAAGCCTTTCAGCAGGTTCAAAGCCTAACTGACTGAATGCAATCAGTCGGTCATGGCTGCTTCAAGTGCGACGACCCATTGGCACACCCTTTGATGTGCATTCCTGATCGGAGACGGTCAACTAACGGCTGTTTAACTTCATGAATCCATATAGGAATAACCCTCAATGAAAGACATTATTCGCCTGGGCGACCTCACCACTCATGGCGGTGTTGTGCTTCAGGCATTCACGAATACCGAGCTCAACGGCAAGCCCATCGCAGGGGTAGGGCACAACGTCAGCTGTCCGCTGTGCAAAGGTATTTTCCCGATCGTCGAGGGCAGTAGCGTGTACACGGTGAACGGCACACCCGTTGCGCTAAACGGCATGAAAACCGCCTGCGGCGCAGGTCTGATTGCCAGTGGACCGAAGGCAGCCGTCCGCAGTTAGGCGGCGCGCCGCGCGTCTGCCGCAGAGAGCAGCATCCTGCTAAACCATAACAGCGGAACGAGTTTTCAAGCGGTAGCGCAACGCCGCCGCGCGGACTCCTCTTACCTGGAACCGCTGCCTACGCCGTCGCCATCCTGCTTTCGCAGTGACCCGCCGCTTATTACCTTTATATACACGACGCCGTTTGTCGGCCGGCACCGGCCTCCATTTAAACTTTTCGCGACAAACCTTTGGTCGGGTGCGTTCGCACTTCGCTGAATTTCAGCTTCATGGGTCTCTCTTTATATCTGTGCGCTCTGCTTAGTTGACCGAGCGACAAGCATAGAAAAAAGCTGAACTTACTGTTCTAAACCCTGATACGAAATTAGCCTGAGAAGGGAGTAACACTATGTTCCTGCACAATAAGCGTCTCCAATACACTGTTCGCGTTGCCGAACCCAATCCGGGGCTGGCCAACTTGCTGCTTGAGCAGTTCGGCGGCGCCCAGGGCGAACTGGCTGCGGCCACTCGCTACTTCACCCAGGCACTGGCTGAAGAAGATCCAGGTCGTAAAGACCTGCTGATGGACATCGCCACCGAGGAGCTGAGCCACCTCGAAATCATCGGCTCGATCATCGTCATGCTCAACAAGGGCGGCAAAGGCAAGCTGGCCGAGGGCGTCCAGGCGGAGGGTGAGCTGTACCGTGACATCAACGGCGCCGGCAACGATTCGCACATCACCCAGATTCTCTACGGCGGCGGTGCGCCGCTGGTGAACTCGGCAGGCGTGCCATGGACCGCTGCGTATATCGACAGCATCACCGAGCCAACGGCCGACTTCCGTTCCAACATCGCTGCCGAGGCGCGGGCGAAGATCGTTTACGAGCGGCTGATCAACGTCACCACCGATCCAGGCATCAAGGACGCGTTGGGGTTCCTGATGACGCGAGAAATCGCGCACCAGATGTCTTTCGAGAAAGCGCTGCACTCGATGCAGCCGAACTTCCCGCAGGGCAAACTGCCGGGCATGCCAGAGTTCACACGGACGTATTTCAGCATGTCCAACGGCGAACCCAACGTGCGTGGCCCATGGAACAGCGATGCGGACTTCGAGTACGTCGAAAATCCACAGCCGGCAGTGGATGGCGGCGACGGGACTGCTACGGTGACGCTGAGCGAAGATGATTCAGTCACGCTGACCATGATGAAAGAACGCTTGAAGTCTGACTTGACCGCTGACCCGATGACCGGTGCCGACCTGGGTTCAGGTCTGGCGCAGGGTAAGGACGAGTAAGCGCTACCGAGTAAGCGATATTGATCAAGCGATCCAGCGAGGGTCGGCGGTGGTTCGAATAATACCGCTGGCCCGATACCGGCCCAGGTTGTCCAGGGGCAGGTTTCGCCGATGCACGCCGATTTCACTCATGCCTGAAACAGGGAGCATTGCTGATGAACACAGTCCTCGAAGACTTCACTGCCGTAGAGCCCGCTGACGGGATCGATCGCGTCTTTCAGTCGGGTTACGCATCCTGCCTTGACCGGTTTGAGGCCGAAGCGACAACCCTGGAGCGCGGCTTTAAAACGGCTTTGTTTGTACAGCAGTTCAAGGCCGGGCTCTTGCTCAAGCCCGAGCGGGAAGGCCGGCGACTTCAGCAATGAATGGTGAAATACGCATGCCTGCGTGAAAGCCGCGCAGGTAGCGATTGCTTTGGCTTGTCTACCGGTTTGATTTCATAGCTTTTGCCCGCGAACAGCGGGCTTTTTTTGTTGGGCTGGACTGATCCGCGATAACCCGCCACTGTATCGCCCTTTACGCGGCAGCAATGCGCATCCAAGGGCCTGAGGGGCATCAGGAGAGGGAGCAGATTTGAATCAGCTAAAACGCCTTGAAAGCGGAATCAGAGGCTTTGACGCTTTGCTCAAGGGCGGTCTTGTCGCAGGCGCGTCCTATATCGTTCAAGGCAAGCCAGGCTCCGGGAAAACCATCCTGGCCAATCAACTGGGTTTCAATCATGTTCGGCACAATGGCCGCGTGCTGTTTGCCACGCTGCTTGCCGAGCCCCACGACCGACTGTTCCATTTTCTGTCGACGTTAAGCTTCTTCGACCGCAGCGCGGTCGGCCAAAGCATTCAGTTCGTCAGTGCGTTCGACACCCTCGAGAACGACGGCCTGGACGAAGTGGTCAAGCTGCTGCGCAGGGAGATCACTCGCCAGCAAACAAGTCTGCTGATACTCGACGGCCTGCTCAACGCACGCTCCAGGGCTGAAACGCCGCTGGACACCAAGCAGTTCATTTCCGAGCTGCAGGGACATGCTGCATTTGCCGGCTGCACCGTGATGTTTCTCACCAGCTCGCAGCTCGACGATGGCAGCCCTGAGCACACCATGGTTGATGGCGTGATCGAGATGGGCGAGGAAATCGTCGGCTCGCGGACGGTGCGCCGTATCAAAATGCGCAAGACCCGGGGCAGCGGAGCGATTCCCGGAGCGCACGAATTCGAGATCAACGACCAGGGCATATCGATCTACCCGCGCCTGGAAAGCATGCTGATCCGCGCCGATCTGCCGCTGGACACCCCTCAGATTCTGGTCGGCAGCGGCATCGATGCGCTCGACGCGCATATCGGCGGTGGTCTGGTGAGGACTTCCGTAACGTTGATCATGGGCCCTTCCGGTGCAGGCAAAACTTCGCTGGGCCTGCAGTTCCTGGGCCGCTGTTCCGCTGAAGAGCCCGGGTTATATTTCGGATTCCATGAATCCCCGCAACGGGCCAAGGCCAAGGCGCGCTCACTGGGTCGCGATTTCGCTTCGCTGGAGGCGGCAGGCGCGGTGCATATCGATTGGAACCCTGCATCGGCAGGGCTGATCGATCGGCTGTGTTACGAACTGCTCGAGCGCGTCGAGCGGCAACAGGTCAAGCGCGTCTTCATCGACAGCATCAACGCCTTGAGCCGTACGGCGGCAGATCCGAGCAGGGCGCTGGATGTGCTCGAAACGTTACTCGGCGAGCTTCGCGCGCGCGGCGTCACGGTGATGGCAGCGTGGGAGGCGCACCGTTTGATCGACAATCGTGCGGGTGTTCTGATGCCAGACATTTCAGGAGTGGTCGATAACCTGCTGCTCGTCCAGTTCGTGCAGCACCGGACTGAACTTCAACGCCAGGTTTCCATTCTGAAGATCAGAGACAACGCTTACGATCCCTCGCCACTTGAAGTCGTGATGAGCCGTGCTGGAATCACCATGAAGAAGGTCTGAGATATGCGATTCGCAACGGGGAGGTGGCAAAGCGTGAAGCGTCGCCTAACGGTCGCGGCATCGTGGGAAGCATTCCTCTGATGGCGACCATTCTGATCGTCGACGACGAATACCTGATTGCCGATATTCTAAGCTTTGCGCTGGAAGACGAGGGTTTCATGACCGTCGTCGCTGGCAGTGGCAACAAGGCACTTGAGGTCCTCGACCGTGAACGGCCCGACCTGATCATTACCGACTTCATGATGCCGGGTATGACGGGGCTCGAACTGGCCGAGACAATCAAGGCCCGCGAGCTCTACGCACGAACGCCGATCATCCTGATGAGCGGGGCCCAGGCCTATCTGGGCGCAGAGCGGCCGGATCTGTTTGCCGAGATCATTGAGAAGCCGTTCGATATCGATCATGTCATCGGGAAAATTCAGGCGTTGTTTGATGACCGTACGTAAGCCCATTGCATAAATGGGTCCTGTATCGGCCTTCAGGGTTGAACGAATCGTTTCAGTGCAGGGTCGATACTGATAACGCTTACGAGACGAGCAGTGGCAATGAATACCTGGTACAGCAAATCATTAGGCGAGGGCACTGTTGTCTACCGTCGCCTTCGCGCACTGAACGAACTTCGCCATCAAGTGTGCCCTGACGCCGCGTCTCCCTATTCGCTGTACATGGACGCCGTCAGCGCGGAGACCATCGTGCTGTTTCATCCGGATCAGATAGTTCTCGCCACCGCGTTTGGTGCGTTGCCCTGTGCGCAACCGCAGATCAACGGCGTGCGCATGATTGATCTTGAATACCGCCCTCTGCCCGTGACACTTCAAAGTGCCCAGGTATTCAGCACTTCGCCAACCCGTGCGCAGCCCGGCGCGTTTACACAGCGAAGTGGTTTAGCGGTGGCTCACTGATAAACTGCGGCGCCATTGGTTGGAGCGGTATCTGGCGCCGAGGGAAGTTCAGGTCTAAATGTTAAAGGGAGAACGGTATGGCAGTGGCAGTGGTCCGACTTGAAGGTGACGATATTCCGCTGGAACACAGGCAGCCCGGGGTCACCGCTGTATTCCGCGTCAAGAATGATGAGGGTGACGTCAGTTATTTCGATGACGAGGTGGAGGCGGCCAAGTCTGCCGTTGAGTTAAGTAATGCCGAGCAGTCTTCCTGACCGCGAGTGTTAATTTGTTGTTTTAACCGCGGTTCTTCCTGATCTTTTTTGAACGGGCGGGTGTTCAGAGAGCTGCTGGACTTATGTGCTGTTCAAACATTCCCGGACACGTTGATCACTGCATCGACGAATGTGTCCGGCGCCTCCTGTGGCACATTGTGCCCTACGCCTTCAATCACCCTCCTGGTCACCTGTCCGCTGAAGCCCCGCACCGCAGACCTGTCATCACGCTTTGACGACACACCGTCATCGGCGCCCGACAAAATGATCGTCGGCACCACGATTCCGGGCCTGGATGCCAGCGCCTGCTCGATCTGCGCATATGCCGGATCGCCTGCCACCAGCCCGTAGCGGTGGCGATAGGAGTGCACCACCACCTCAACGAAGTCCGGATTGTCAAACGATGAGCAAGTGTTGGCGAACGTGGCTTGGGTGAATGCCCACGTCGGGGACCAGAGCGACCACAGCAGGCGGCAGAAATCGCCTCGGTTGGCGGCAAGGCCTGCGCGCCCGCGTTCTCCATGCAGGTAATACTGATACCAGAGTCGGCGTTCGGCTTCGGGCGAGGCGGGGGTATTGGCTTTGGCGATGTCCTGGATGTTGTAACCCGGGTCGCAGCTGACAAGCCCCGTTACCCGTTCTGGCCACAGCGCAGCTACCACACAGGCGGCGCGCCCACCCCAGTCGTACCCGGCAAGGATTGCCTTGCCAATGCCGAGAGCGTCCAGCAACGCCAGCAGGTCAGCACCGAGCGCAGCCTGCTCGCCAGAGCGAGGCGTCGCGGCATCGATGAAGCGGGTCGGGCCATAACCTCTGAGATACGGCACGATGCAGCGATAACCGGCATGCGAGAGGCGCGCCACGACATCGTCATATGCCCGGATGTCGTAGGGGAAGCCATGCAGCAGCACGACCACAGGGCCATCAACCGGTCCCTGGTCCAGGTAAGCGACATCCAGCACACCCGCAACGATATTCTTCACGCACTGGCTCCGGCAGAGTTTTGGCTGCGAGCCTCGACGAGGTCTGGCCCGGCGATGGTGATCGGATTAATGACTGAGCGTGAACATCAATTAAAAGGAAGTCAGCTTGATAAGCGGGTAATCACCGATGCAGCGCACTGGGCGCGTGCATCGGCCGATGGTCGACTGATCAAACAGGGCCAGTCCATGGCGCCGTTCAACCGGCGGCCAGATCAGGAAACCCAGGATTCCACGGTGTCGGAACCGTGCTCGGCTTTCCATTCTTTCAGGGTTTTGTGGTTGCCACCTTTGGTCTCTACTACTTCACCGGTGTGCGGGTTTTTGTAGACTTTGACAGCCCGGGCTTTGCGAGTGGTTTTCTCGGGGGCGCTGTTGTTCTTGCCCTGTTTGGCCCCGGTGGAGTGATCCATGATCGAGATGATGTCTTTCAGGCTTTTGTTGTATTCACCCAGCAGCGTACGCAATTTGCCTTCGAATTCGATTTCCTGCTCAAGGCCTTTATCGCCTTTCATGGCTTCCAGGGCAGCCAGTTGGTCGGCGAGGTGACGTTCGAGTTGGCGGTATTCAGCAAGTTTAGACATTGGAACTCCATGTTTCGGTTTGTTGATACTGACGTGCGGCGTTAGCACTGGCGAACATTGGAGCGCACGGTGGCTACTGATGTAACCGTCGACACTGTAGTGCGTGTGACTGCATGGATGCCAGTCCTGACGCTCAACTTTTCACTATTTAATTTAGCGCTGCGGCGCCTTGATACCGGCGTCATTAGAACTCTCCTCGTTCAGCGTTCAGGCAGCGCAGGCTGTTGCAGAGGTGCTATCGACGTCGCATTCAACGCCAGCCCGCCAAAAGAACTCGTGGGGTCTACATACCGCAGCGCAGATTTAATGTCCTTCCATCCAACATAATTCATCAGGCTCTTAATATCCCAGCCATTGGCTGATGCCCAAGTTGCAAATCCCCTGCGCATTGAGTGGCTGCTGTAGAGATCCTCGGGCAAGCCGGCATCCTTGAAAATGCGTCGCAGCATTGGCACCAGGCTATGGGAGTTGATCGCCTCGTCCGACAGATTCCCCCAGCGGTCAATGCGACGGAACACCGGGCCCTGGGTCAGGCCCGCCACGGTGATCCAGTTTATATAAGCATTCACCGGACACAGTGCTTTAAGGGCGGGGGTGCGGAAGGTAGTGCCTTCGTGCTGGCGGTCGCCCTTGGTGTACGGCAGGTAGAAGGTGATGCCTTCGCCGGCCTGCGCTTCTGTGTTGCCCACCTCAAGCCTTGCCAGTTCATCCCCGCGAAAGCCGCGCCAGAAGCCGATCAGCACCAGGGCAATGGAGCGACGGTGGCGCATCAGTGTGCTGTGATCCCCCCGTTGCCAGGCGGCGTCCGCCTCATGTTCAAGCCACTCGACCGCCTGCTGCAAATGGCGCAGCAGCAGCGGCGCGGCCTGCCGGGCACGGGCAGGGTGCACCACACGGATGCCCTTGAGCAGCTGGCGCACGGTCGGCGTTTTGGTGGGGTCGGGGAAGCCCTGTGTGACATGCCACTGGGCGAGCGCGGCCAGGCGTTGCTTGAGTGTGCTGATAGCGTGCTGGTCTGCGTACTCGGCGAGGTAGCGGACGATGCCGTCGCCGGTCGTGGGCAAGTACCCGCCCCACACCACTTCGAAATGCTCAATTGCAGCGCGATAGCTGCGCCGCGTGTTGGCGCGCGTGCCGGCTGACAGGTAGCGATCGGCTTTTTCCACAAGACCTCATGACGGCGACACGATTCTGCCAGCCTCCAAACACGCAGTGGGAAGGCTAGGATGCGATAAAGCACTATTATCGGCGGTCAGCTGAAACATTTCCATATGATATTTTAACTGTTAACGTAGCCTGTAATAGCGTGTTACGTAACACGGTACGAAATTGTAGGAGATGACATGGCGCGCGGTGGAATCAATAAGGCAGTTGTCGAGCAAGCTCGGCAGGCGTTGCTCGGTAGAGGCGTGTACCCCAGCATCGACGCCGTGCGCGTCGAGCTCGGTAACACCGGGTCTAAAACCACCATCGCTCGCTGTCTCAAGGAGCTGGAAACGCAGACACCGAGGGAGGCGACGTCCCGGGAGCGCATGAGTGGAGAGCTCAAAGCCTTGGTCGAAGGCCTGCTGGATCGGCTCGCGGAGGAGGGTGCCGAAGTGGTTGCTCAGGCGCAGGCGGAATTCGATCGTCAGCGGGCCGAGTGGGAGGCGCGACTGGAAGGCGCAGAGGCAGACCTCAAGTCGGCTCGGATCCAGTGCGACTCACAACAGGCGGCGCTTACCGAGCAAAGCGGTGTGTTGCAGACGACGCAGTCGTCCTGGCAGACGGAGCTAACCCGTAACGCCAAGCTGAGCCAGCAATGCCAGGACCTCGAGAGGCGGGTTGAGGACAAGGAGCGGCAGATCCAGTCACTGGAGGAGAAGCATGTCCACGCCCGCGCAGCGCTGGAGCACTACCGCGAGGCAATGAAAACCCAGCGCGAACAGGATCAGCGCCGGCATGAGGCTCAGCTTCAGCAGATTCAGCTCGAGCAACGCAAGCTTCAGGAGACGCTGGTTATCAAGCAGGATGAATCCACGCGGCTGAACCGCGACAACGAGCGCTTGCTGGGCGAGCTGCGCCAGCAGGCACGCGCGCTGACCGATCAACAAGAGCAGGCGCAACGCCTCGCCACCGAGCTTCGCGCTGCGCAGATGTCCAGCGCGAAGGCGGATGGCGTTCGCGAACAGCTGCTTGAGCAAGTCACTGCCGCAAAAGCCGACAACCTGTCTCTGCAGCAAGCCGTGTCCGCGGCACGGGAGCAACTCTCGCAGGCCCATCAGCACGCTGCTGCGCTGAGCGACGAGCTCAAAGCACTTCGCGACGAGACCCTTCGCGCCAAGTCGCATGCCACTCAAGAAGCCACTGCAGCAGCGCCGCCGGACAGCGCGTAAGTAATGCCAGTGGCCAGCGCGCCGTGCCTGCAATCCGGTCGAACGGATGTGGTGCCGCGTCGCTCATCATTGCCAAACTTCCGCCGATACAGACGTTAGCGACCGACGCGTCTTGAATTCTGCGGAATACCATGTCAATTCAACCCTCCACACACAACGCCTCAACCAACAGCCCATCGACCGTGGCGCTTGCCCGAGGCTCGCTGTTCAAATTCGTTTTTCTGCTGGCGGGGGTCTTTTTGCTGGCGGCTTACCTGTTGGTGTTTCTCGCCAATGATCTGGACCACACAGAAGAGGTCGAAAGCGCGTTCTACACCGAAAAGGCCGTGCGATCGCTGGAAAAGTCCCTGACTGTCACGGTCAAGGACTACGCATTCTGGGGCGATGCTTACCGCTACCTGCACCTCAGGGTCGATCCGGACTGGGCGTTCGTGCGCCAGAATGTCGGGCCCACGCTGTACAGCGATTTCGGCTTTCAGGGCCTTTTTGTCGTCGACGAGGCCGGGCAGACGGTGTATGCGGTGGTGGAAGGCGAGCTGGAGAAAGTGAGTGCCGATGTGTGGCTGGGGCAGGCCAAGGCACAGATCCTGGCCAAGGCGCGCCAGGGCGCGGAAACCGAAACGCCGGTAACGATGTTCATCGACCTGAACGGGACCCCTGCGGTGGTGGCCGCTGCGGCGATTACCCCCGGCACTGACCCCACCGTGGAGCTCGACGGCCGCGCGCCTTCGGTGCTGATCTTCGTTGACGTGCTGGATGACACCAAGCTGGCAGCGCTGGGCAAGGAATACGGCGTCGATGGCCTGCACGTCGCCACGCCGGATGAACGCTCACAGGTGTCCATTTTCCCGCTGGGCGAGGGCGGCGACGCCGGTGCGCTGCACTGGACGCCGCCCAAGCCGGGTGAGCGCCTGCTGGCTATGGGTTTGCCGCTGATTGGCCTGGCTGCCATTCTGGTCTGCCTGATGACGTGGGCCATTTTGCGTCGCACCACCGCCGCCGCGCGGTTTCTTGATGACAGTTATGCTTCGTTGCAAAAGAGCGAGAGCGCACTGGCCACCAGCGAAGCGCGTTTTCGCGATGTGGTGGAGGCCAGCTCGGACTGGGTCTGGGAGATCAACAGCGAGGGACGATTCACCTATCTGTCCGACCGCTTTGAAAGCGTGACCGGCCTGAACCGGTCGCAATGGATCGGGGCCTTGATGGATGACCTGTTGCAGACCGAGCTGGGCAAGGTGTCGCAATGGCTGGCGATTCCCAACCGCCGCCCTGACATCACCATCCAGTGCCGCTACCTGGAAACCTGCGGCCGCGAACGGGTCAGTCGTCTCTCCGCGCGCGCCATGAGCGCTGGCGGCTTTCGCGGCACCGCGACGGACGTGACGGAAGAAGTCGAAGCCCGCCGGCGTATCGAATTCCTGTCTCAACACGACGCCCTGACCGGTTTGCCCAACCGGGTACGGCTGCAGGAGTTTCTGGACGGCAAGCTCAAGGCATTGCCAACCCTCGATCAGCCGCTGGTCATGCTCAGCCTTGACCTGGATCGCTTCAAACCGGTCAATGACCTGCTCGGCCATGCGGCCGGAGATCGCGTGCTCAACGACGTGTCGGCGCGGTTGTCGGACTGCGTGCGCCACGGTGATCTGGTGGCGCGGGTCGGCGGTGACGAATTTGTGCTCATCCTTAGCGACACCCGCACCCAGGACGAAGTCGAGTCGCTGTGCCGGCGCTTGATCGAGTCCATCGAGCGGCCCGTACTGCTCGACGATCAGGAGATCTTCGTCAGCGCCAGTATCGGCATCGCCATGGCGCCCACCGATGCCCGCGAAGCCGCCGAGTTGTTGCGCTATGCCGACATCGCACTGTATGAAGCCAAAGCCAGCGGTCGCGGCACCTGGCGGTTTTATGCCGGGGACATGAACGCCAGGATCATCGAACGGCGACGACTGGAAAGCGACCTGCGTTATGCGATCAAACACAACGAGCTGCGCCTGCACTTCCAGCCGCGCTTTCGCATTGCCGACGGCGAGATGGTCGGCGCCGAAGCGCTGGTGCGCTGGCAGCATCCACAGCGTGGCCTGATTGCGCCCGACACGTTTATCCCGATTGCCGAGGAAACCGGCCTGATCATTCCGCTGAGCGACTGGGTCATGACTCAGGCGTGCAGCGAGGCCGCGCGCTGGCCCGAGCACCTTTTCATCTCCATCAACCTCTCGCCTGCCGAGTTCAAGCGCGGCAATCTGCCGGCGCGAATTCAGTTCGCCCTCAAAGCCACAGGCATCGCGCCTTCGCGGGTCGAATTCGAGATCACCGAAGGGGTGATGATCGAAGACGCCGTCGGCGCGCTGGAGGTCATGCTCACCCTCAAGCAACTGGGCGTGCGCATCGCCATGGATGACTTCGGCACCGGGTACTCGTCGTTGAGTTACCTGCGCACGTTCCCGTTCGACGGCTTGAAGATAGACCGCAGCTTCCTGACCCGGCTCAGCGAAAACGAGAGCGACCGCTCAATCGTGCAAGCCATTATCGGGCTCGGTCAGGCGCTCTCGCTGACCGTAACGGCCGAGGGCATCGAGACCGCAGAGCATTTGCAGCTGCTCAAGGCGGTGGAGTGTGAAGAGGGGCAAGGGTATTTCCTGAGTCGCCCGCTGACCACCACTGACTTTCACGCGCTGCTGGCCACGAGAATGACGGCAGAGGTCGATACAAACGTTTAAAGTGCGCCCCGGCGCCGCCCAGTCAGGACGGCGCACGCTTTCAACCCCCTGCGCCTTGCCGCCGTTTCTTTCTGGAGCTCCCATGACCCACCCGCGCGCTGTTTTCACCGAAGGCTCGGTGGCCCGGCACGTGATGGTGATGTCGAGCACCAGCGCCTTGAGCCTGCTGGCGGTGTTTCTGGTGGACATCTTCACGCTGCTTTACGTCTCGATGCTGCACGACCCGCTGCTGCTGGCCGCGACCGGTGTGGCCAAGGTGCTGATCTTTCTCAACAGCGCGGTGTCCAGCGGTCTGATCATCGCTGCGGCGACGGTGCTCTCCGAGCGCATTGGCCATCGTGCGTCCAAGGCGTCATCGCGACTGGTCACGCACTTGATGCTGATGGTGGTCATCGCGTCGGGGGCGACGGCCGCGTTGCAACTGGCCTTGCTGGAACCGCTGACCCATTGGCTGGGTGCGGATGGCAACACCTACGAAGCCGCGCGCGTGTTCATCTGGCTGACGTTGCCGTTCAGCGTGTTGCAGTCGGCCATGCAAATGGCTGCGCAAATCCTGCGAACCGCGGGCGACAGTCGCCGCGCATTGTGCGTCGTGTTGTCCGGCGCCGCCGTGCTGGCGGTGGCCGACCCGCTGTTCATTTTCGGTTTGGGCCTGGGCCTTGAAGGCGCGGGGATCTCCTATGCATTGTCCGCGCTGGTTTCCCTCGGCCTGGGCCTTTACTGGCTGCGGGCCCGCCTGGCAATGCCGTTTACCCTGCGCGCGAGGCTGTTGCGCCTGCACACCGGCAAGGTCATGCAGGTCGGCCTGCCGGCGATGGTCGCCAACCTGGCGACGCCTGTGGGCCTGACCTATCTGGTGTCTTCGATTGGCGCCTACGGCACCTCGGCACTGGCGGCGATGTCGGTGATGGACCGCATCATGCAGTTTGCCTACTGCGTATTTTTCTCGTTGCCCGCCGCACTCGCGCCTGTGCTCGGGCAGAACATCGGTGCCCATCGCCACCAGCGAGTCGCCGCGGCCATTGGTTTCAGCCGCAAGCTGGTCATTGTGTACGGGCTGATGGTGTGGGGCGTGTTACTGCTCGTCGCCAATCCACTGGCTAACACCTATGAACTGGAGGGCGCAGGGCGAGCAATCTTTCTTGCCTTCTGCCACGTCGGCGGCGGCCTTTGGGCCGTCATGGGGCTGGATTTCGTCGCCATCGCCATGTTCGTCACCATGGGACGGCCGTGGCTGGTAGCGATGTTCGCCTGGCTGCGTGCCAGCCTGGGCACGGTGCCGTTCATCATTGGCGGGATTCACCTGTTCGGCGCAGCCGGCGCCTTTCCCGCCATGCTCACCGGCAACGCGTTGATTGCCCTGACTTCGATTACAATCGCGTCCGTCACGGCCAGGCGGTTTCTGCGCCGGCGTGTCGAAGCGCAGGCGCAGGTTTAACGTGCTCAGGCTTTTTTCGAATCATCGAGACAAGGGTTTATGACAGACGAATCAGGGAACGACTCGCCCGAGGTGGCTTTGCCCAAGCGCCGCCGCGCGCCGAAGGGCGAAATGCGCCGGGCCGCGTTGCTCGATGCGGCGACCGAGATCTTCGCTCGGGACGGCTATTCGGGTGCATCGATGAAAGACGTCGCCCAGCTTGCCGGCATAACCACCGTGGGCCTGCTGCATCACTTTCCGAACAAGGAAGCGCTGCTCAACGCGCTGCTGGAGCGGCGGGATGAGCGCGTAGTGTCGCGGTTCAGTGAGCTGACCATGGAGATGACGCTGGAGGGGTTTGTCCGCTTTTTGCGGCAGAGCATGAGCTTCAGCGTGGAGAGTGCCGCAGAGTGCCAGGCTGCCATGGTGCTGAACACGGAGAGCCTGTCCAGTCTGCACCCGGCGTACGCCTGGTACAAAGAACGCTTCCACATCACCCACCATCACGCGCAGGGACACCTCCAGGCCTTGATCCAGGCGAACGAGATTCGTGCCGACATCCAGGCGAAAGCCCTGGCCCAAGAGATTTTTTCAGTGATGGATGGCTTGCAGATTCAGTGGCTGAGGGCACCCGAAGAGGTGGACGTGATGGCCGTCTTCGATATCTACCTGCAGCGGTTGAAAGCAGACATTCAAGCTCGTCCCTGAGCTTGAAAGAGGGGCTTAGTAGGTCTGTGCAGCGCTGACCTGGACTGCCTTGCGCAGCGGTGACGGCAGCGGGTTGCTGTCGCGGGTGGTCAGGTGTTCCGGGAACAGGGTGATCAAGGTGCGATCCAGCGGCAGGTCCTCGGAATCCGGGCCTACGAGGATCTTGAACTTGCCGGCGTCCACATCCCAGCTGTCAGTCTTCTCGACGTAGTAAGCCAGCGAGCGTGAGTCGATCGGGATGCTCACAGTCTTGCTTTCGCCCGGCTGCAGATACACCTTGGTGAAGCCCTTCAGCTCTTTTTCCGGACGGTCGACTGCCGGGTTGGCAGGGTGAACGTACAGCTGCGCAACTTCAAAACCTGCCTGGGAGCCAGTGTTGGTCACGGTGAATTTCACATCAACCGTGCTGCCCGGCGCCATCACGTTGGTCGACAGCTTCAGGTCGCTGTAATCGAACGTGGTGTAGGACAGACCGTAGCCAAACGGATACAGCGGCTTGGCGTGCTTCTTGTCATAACCGCGATAGCCCAGGTAGATGCCTTCGCTGTAGTTCATTTCGGTCAGCGCATTGTCACCCAGGTACTGCTTGGGATCGGAATACGACGGGTAGCTCGGGTTGTCTTCGATCTTCTTGTCGATGGTGATCGGCAATTTGCCCGATGGATTGACCTTGCCATAGAGGATCTCGGCCAGGGCCTGACCGCCTTGTTGACCAGGGAACCAGGCGTGCAGGCTGGCGCCCACTTTGTTCGCCCACGGCTGCATGTCCAGCGCGCCGCCACTGTGCAAAACCACCACGGTGTTGGGGTTGGCCTTGGTGGCGTAGGTGATCAGGTCAGACTGATATTCAGGCAGCGCGTAGTCGTGGTCGTTGGACTCGCCTTCGTACTCGTAGTTGGTACCCGCGGCAATGACCACGGCGTCGTACTTCGAGAGATCCTTCGGTGGACGCAGCGAGGCCCAGCTCATCTGAACCCCGGCCAGGCCACCCAGTACCGGCGTGAAATTGCCCTGCAGGCGACGGTACTCGAGTTTAACGGTGTATTCCTTGCCCGCTTGCAGACGCGCGGTTTTGCCGGAAGTGACCAATGCGTTGATCAGGTCGAAAGACTTCTGGGTGCCGTCGTTCTCGAGGACTAGCTCATCATTGACCCACACTTTGAACGCGCCGTCGGCACGCACCTTGAAGACCTGCTCGCCAGAGATGGTCGGCTTGATCTTCGCGGTGAAGCGTGCGGAAAACGCGCCCGGTGTGGTGTTGAAGCCCGACACTGCGGTGACGCCGTTGTCGGTGGTGTTGCTGTTGGCGATCCAGTCGAGGTTGACGCCAGGCTCGACGCGAGTCAGCGCCGGAGAACCCGACAGCTGGGTATTGGAGAAGTACTCGGCCTTCACACCGGTGTTGCTGATCCCGTTCTGGCCTGTGGCCGGCTGATACCAGACCGAGGCCTTGGGGTTCAGGCTCATCTCACGCAGGTATTCGACGTTGGCGCCTTCTGAGGCCAACTGCTGCAAGCCGCTGAGTTCGGTGACGTAGGTGTTGGGCGGCGAGTTGGGCGTGCCGAACGGCGAGGTCGGCGGTTGCAGCGCCAGATCGCCGATCACGGCAATTTTCGCGTCGCGGGCCAGCGGCAGCAACGGCTTGCCGGCCGAGGTCTTCTCGTTGCGCAGCAGCACGATCGATTCACGGGCCATGTTCAGCGAAGCACGCTGACCGTATTCCGGGTGCTCGAGGGGCTGAGCCTTGTTGAGTTGCTTGTCGAAGCCGTAGCTCACCAGGGCGCGCAGGTTGCGCTTGACCTTGTCGTCGATGACGTTCTGGGTCAGCTGGCCGCTCCACAGGTAGGGCAGCAGCTTGGCTTCGGTGAATTGCAGGCCTGACGGCATGTCGATGTCGGTCCCGGCCCACGCGCCTTTGAACGCATCCTGGACCGAGTTGAAGTCACTCATCACGTTGCCCTGATAGCCCCATTCGCCTTTCAGGACCTCGGTCAGGAAGTGATGGTTCTCGCAGGCGTAGTCGCCGTTGATCTTGTTGTAACCGCACATGATCGACGCGACGTTGGCGTTCTTCACCAGCGATTCGAACCCCGGCAGGTACAGCTCACGCAAGGTGCGCTCATCGGCCTTGATGTTCACGTAGTGACGGTTGGCTTCCTGCTCGTTGGCCAGGAAATGCTTGCCCGCCGCCTGAATGCCCTGCGCCTGAATACCGTTGGCGATAGCCGGGCCCATGACGGCACCGAGGAACGGGTCTTCGCCGCTCACGTACTCGGCGGAACGCCCGCCAAACGGGGTGCGGTAGAGGTTGACGCCGGGCGACAGCATTTGCTGGCCGCCGGAAATGCGCGTCTCGTAGCCGATGGCCAGGCCGAATTCCTTGGCGCGATTGATGCTCCAGGTCGCGGCAAGTGCGGACTGCGCCGGGTACTGCGCGCCGAAGGTTGCGTTGTTGACGTGTACGCCCATGGATGAGTCGTAGGCAATCGTGCCCTCCATGCCCCATTTCGGCAGGCGAGGGATCATGTGGCCGTCGTCAACGCGGGTGAAGTTGATCTTCTCTGAGATGTTCATGTTGTCCAGCACGGCGCCGACGCGCGCTTCGACATCATTGCCGGTCATGGGCGTTGCCGCTTGAACGAGCGATGCCTGACCGATGCTGATCGCCAGCAGGCTCAGCGCCATGGTGTGTTTGAAGGCTGACAAGGGGAACGTCCTCGCGGAAAGGTGATGGTCTGTCGTCATGTGAAGGCGGTCGTTCATGGCTTCTGCACCAGGGCAGGCGCGTCACCGGTATCAACCGGGGCATCGAGCACGGTTGAAGAGGTCCGGGCAGCCGGCACGGCCACCTGGTCGACGCCGGAAATCTGCTCGCGTTGCTTTTCAACCTGGACGCGAAGTGTTTCCGTCGAGTTTGAAGTTTGTTGATGGGTTGAGTCCGCAGCAACGGCCGCAAAACTGCAGGCGCCAAACAGCACGACGCTGCAAACAGACAGCAGGGTTCTATTCATCGATTGTTTCTCGATTGAGGGGTGTGGAAATAAGTACAGCGCGCAAACCGGGCTCGATGAGTTCGAGGCGCTCGTTAAGTCCGGGGAATCTACTATTAAGTTCAGAGTTTGCAAGATTATTTTTTTGCGCCCGACCGGTGATCGAAAAAGCGCTGAGTCAAACCGCTAAAAACACACGCACTGGCCACGGCATTCACAAGATAAGCCCTAATTTCGCAATAAATAGCTAGATAAACCCTATTAAGCGGCACGAAAAGCCTATAAACGACGTTTTACCGGTAACCTCTAGCGATATCGAAAACCTAATTGCTATTAGGTTTAGCTTGCTGGTAAGCTCTCTCGGCGCTGAATAACCCATGGAAAATCAGACGGCCGCATAACTGCCTTAGTTGCCGAAGTTCATCGTGTGACTTCGGTGGTTTATAGCGTTCGCGCGTTTATTTGTATCTTGCGTTAAGCGCCATCAACTTAACTTTTACAATACAAAGCCGTTGGTCAAACAGGCCTGGGCATATAACGCGTGGGCGGCGCTTTAAGTAAGGCCTGTCTGTTATTCGCCGGCCCTCCCAATGCTGTTATTCATCCAGACGTTTAAACCCCATGCCGCCAAGTCCCCTCGATGCCAGACAGCTGCAGATCCCGGATGCCGAACAGGTCTGCGCCTGGCTGTCGGCGCACGCCGGGCTCAAAGCGTCCGATCTGGAGCGGGCACGCCGTTTGATAGCCGAGTCCGAGGGCGCCGGGCTGCTGACGTTGCTGACCCGGCTGGGCCTGGTGTCGGAGACGGAAATGGCCCGGGCCTGGGCGGCGCTGCTTGAAGTCCCGCTGCTGGCGCTGGACACGGCTGCCGACCTGATTGACCCGTTACCGGCCTTGACCGAGCGCTTCCTGCGGCATTTCCAGGTGGTACCGCTGGCGTGGCGTGAAGACGGTCTGCACGTGGCCTCCGCCAACCCGGCCGACGCCTACGCCTTCGAAGCCATCGCTTACTGCTGCCAGGTGCCGGTGTGGTTGTCGATCGGCACGCGCAACGATGTGGATACCCTCATCGAGCGCTATTACGGGCAGGGCCGCAGCGCCATCGGCACGCTGATCGAGTCGCTGGACGACCACAACGGCTCGCCCGAAGACATTGAACACCTCAAGGACCTGGCCTCCGAAGCTCCGGTCATCCGGCTGGTGAACCTGATCCTGCAACGCGCCGTCGAGCAGCGTGCATCGGACATCCACATCGAGCCATTCGAGAGCCAGCTCAAGGTGCGCTATCGAATCGACGGCGTGTTGCACGAAGCCGAGGCGCCGCCATCGAGTTCCTCGGCTGCAGTCATTTCCCGGCTCAAAATCATGGCGCGTCTGGACATCGCCGAACGGCGTTTGCCTCAGGACGGCCGCATCATGCTGCGCATTCAGGGCAAGGAGCTCGACCTGCGGGTCAGCACCGTGCCCACCAGCTTCGGTGAATCGGTGGTGATGCGTTTGCTGGACCGACAAACCATCCATTTTGATTTTCCCAGCCTGGGTTTTGACGGCGAGCGCCTTGATGCCTTCCTCGCCGTGCTGGAAAGACCCCACGGCATTCTGCTGGTCACCGGCCCGACAGGCTCGGGCAAAACCACCACCCTGTACACCGCGCTGTCACGCCTCAACACCGCCGAGCGCAAGATCATCACGGTCGAAGATCCCGTCGAGTATCAGCTCGAAGGCATCAACCAGATCCAGGTCAAGCCGGCCATCGGCCTCGATTTCGCGGGTGCGCTGCGCTCCATCGTGCGTCAGGACCCGGACGTGATCATGATCGGTGAAATGCGCGACCTCGAAACCTGCCGCATCGCCATTCAGTCTTCGCTGACCGGGCACCTGGTGCTCTCGACCCTGCACACCAACAGCGCAGCCGCGGGCATCACGCGGCTGCTGGACATGGGCGTCGAAAGCTACCTGATTGCTTCCACCGTTAACGGCATCCTCGCCCAGCGCCTGGTGCGCCGGCTTGACCCGCTCACCCGCGAAGCCTTCGAAGCCCCACAGGCGCTGATCGACGAACACGAACTGGAGCGCTTCACCGATCAACGCCCGATCCTGTTGTATCGCCCGCGCAGCGACGCCCCCGGCGGCGGGTATCGAGGCCGCAGCGCCATCACCGAACTGCTGGTGATGAACGAAGAGCTGCGCAGCCTGCTGATGAGCCGCGCCGATGCCTCGACGTTGGAGCAAGCGGCCCGCCGCGCCGGGTTGCGCACGCTGCACGAAGAGGGGCTGCGTCAGGCCGTGGCCGGGATCACCTCCCTGGAAGAAGTGCTGCGCGTGACCCGAGGCGAATGACATGAGTGCGTTCAAATACCGCGCGCTGGATGGCCAGGGCGCTGAACAACAGGGCCTGCTGGACGCGCCCGACCGTGATCAGGCCGTGGCGCTGTTGCACACGCGCGGCTGGATGGTGCTGCAGATCGACGCATCGAGCTTGGGCGGCCTGCACCAGGCACTCGGCCGAGGCGCACTGAGCGGCGCGGCGCTGATGAGCTTTACCCAGCAACTGGCAACGCTGCTGGGCGCCGGCCAACCCCTCGAACGGTCGCTGACCATTTTGCTGCGCCAACCGGGCCAGTCCCGAAAGCAGGTTCAGACCCGCGCGCTGATCGAGCGCATTCGCGAGCAGGTCAAGGCCGGCAAGCCGTTGTCCGTTGCCCTGGAAGAAGAGGGCCGACAGTTCTCGCCGCTGTACATCAGCATGGTTCGCGCGGGCGAGGCGGGCGGGGCGCTGGAAAATACCTTGCGTCAGCTCAGCGAATACCTGGAACGCAGCCAGATGCTGCGCGGCGAAGTGATCAATGCGCTGATCTACCCGGCGTTTCTGGTGGTCGGCGTGCTCGGCTCGCTGGCGCTGTTGCTGGCCTACGTGGTGCCGCAATTCGTGCCGATCTTCCGCGACCTGGGCGTGCCGATTCCCTTCATCACCCAAGCCATTCTCTGGCTGGGACAGTTCCTCGCCGATGACGGGCTGATGCTGCTCGGCGGCGTTGTTGCTTTGGTCTGGACGGTTGTGCTGCGTTCGCGCGATCCGCTGCGTCGCCTGAGACGTGACCGGCGCTTGTTGCACCTGCGCGTCATCGGGCCATTGCTGCAACGCATCGAAGCCGCCCGGCTGGCGCGCACGCTGGGCACGTTGCTGAGCAACGGCGTGGCGTTGTTGCAGGCATTGGTCATCGCGCGGCAGGTCTGCAGCAACCGCGCCTTGCAACAACAGGTCGAGCAGGCCAGTGAGTCAGTCAAGGGCGGCGGCACCCTGGCCAGCGCTTTTGGCGAGCAGCCGCTGTTGCCGGACCTGGCCTTGCAAATGATCGAAGTCGGCGAACAGGCCGGCGAACTCGACACCATGCTGCTCAAGGTCGCGGACGTGTTCGACATCGAGGCCAAACGTGGCATCGACCGCATGCTCGCCGCGCTGGTGCCGACCCTGACGGTAGTCATGGCGGCGCTGGTGGCAGTGATCATGCTGGCCATCATGCTGCCGCTGATGAGCCTGACCAGCAACATTTGAACCCTGAGGATTGAACCGATGCGCCGTCTGCCGTTTACCGTTGCAAATCGCCGCCAGCGCGGCTTCACGCTGCTGGAAATGCTCGCCGTGATCGTACTGCTGGGGATCGTCGCGACCATCGTCGTGCGCCAGGTCGGCGGTAACGTCGACAAAGGCAAATACGGCGCCGGCAAAGCCCAGCTGGCGAGCCTGAGCATGAAGATCGAAAGCTACGGGCTGGACGTGGGCTCGCCGCCAAAAGACCTGCAGCAGATGCTCGCCAGGCCCGCCAACGCCTCGGGCTGGGCCGGGCCTTACGCCAAGCCGTCGGATCTGAAAGACCCGTTCGGTCATGCCTTCGGCTACCGCTTTCCAGGTCAGCATGGTGCGTTCGATCTGATCTTCTTCGGTCAGGATGGCCAGCCCGGCGGCGAAGGCTACAACGCCGACCTCGGCAACTGGGAGTAACCGGCGAGCATGAACGCGCCCGGAGCAAGCCGTGGTTTTACCCTGCTGGAGATGCTGGTGGTCATCGTGCTGATGAGCATCGGCATCACCGTGGTCGGGTTCGGCTTGAACAAAGGTTTGCAGCAGGCCGCCGAACGTCAGTTGCTCGGGCAGATGGTCCAGGCCCTGCGGGCGACGCGCAGTGCAGCGATCATCAGCGGGCAGCCTCGCGAAACCCGTTTCGACCTGGCCCGCCGCACCTTCCAGGCGCCAGGCCAACCGCCCCGGCAGTGGCCGGCGAACATGGGCGTGCAGCTCAACACCGCAGCGGATCTGGACGCAGCGTTCGCCTTCTACCCGGACGGCAGTTCAAGCGGCGGCAACCTGGTGGTTTTTCAGGGTGAGCGGCGTTCGCGCATCGACATCGGCTGGCTCACCGGTAGCGTCAAGAGCCGATCGCTGCCATGACCCCGCGCACGCGTCAGACCGGCTTCACGCTGCTGGAGATGCTTGCCGCACTGGTGATCATGGCGCTGTGCAGCGGCGTCTTGCTGTTGGCGTTCGGGCAGAGCGCGCGTGCGCTGCAACAGGTTGACCGCGCCGACCGGCTCAGCCAGGTCGCGCGCTCGGTGCTCGACGAGCAGGCTGTCGGGGTATTGCAGCCGGGTCGCAGCGACGGCGTCGTCGACGGGCGCATTGAGTGGGCCATGGACGTGGCGCCGTTAGCCGCTGCTCCAGGACAGCCGCAGCTGTTGCGCATTGAACTGGCCGTCAGGGAGGGGCCGCATCAGGCGCGCTTCAGCACGCTGCGCCTGGTCAACCCGGCGCGAGCGGGCGCGCGATGAACAGGCGACAGGGCGGCTTCACTTTATTGGAAATCCTGATCGTCCTCAGCCTGCTGGCGGTCTTGCTGACACTGGTGGGCGGGGCGCTGGTGGGGGCCAACCGCGCAGTGATGAAGGCCGATCGTTACGCCACGCGGCTGGACGAGCGGCGGGCAGCCCAGGGCCTCTTGCGTCAGGCTATCAGCCAGGCGCTGCCGCTGGGCCTCGCCGACAACGGCGCTTCCGGTGCCGGGTTGTTCGTCGGTTCATCGCAGCGCTTGCAGTTCGTCGCGACCCTGCCGGGCAATCTGGGCGGCGGCATTCAGTTGCACACGATTGAGCTGGCAGGGCCGCCGGCGCAGCAATGGATGCAAATTGCATTCGCTCAGGTGCAGGACAACGTGTTGCGCGCGTGGGGCGAGCCACAGGTGTTGCTGCATGGCGTTCGAGGCCTGGCACTGAGCTATCGCGGCGCAACGCCGGAAGGGAAACCCACCGGCTGGCTCGATGCGTGGCCCTGGCCCAACCGCTTGCCGGGCACTGTGCGCGTCAAGGTGCAACTGGACGGCGCGGCGGGCTGGCCTGAAGAAGTCATCGCCTTGCGTCTTGATCTGTCGGGCGGCGGCTCGGGTTCAGTCACGGGTGAGGGCAGATGAGGGCGCAGCGCGGGGTCGCCCTGCTGCTGGTGCTCTGGACCTTGGCCACGCTGAGCCTGCTGCTCGGCGGGCTGGCCGGCTGGGTGCAACTGGAGAATCGTCAGGCCGCCTGGCAGCGCCAGCATACCCAGGCGCTGCTGGCGGCCCAGGCCGGCGTGAGTCTCGCGTTGCAAGCAGTGCTGGATACCCGTCACCGCCCGCGCTGGATGGCCGATGGCCGCGCAGTCCCGTTGGCATTCGACGATGCGCAGCTGGAGGTCAGTGTGAGCAGCGAACGCGGCAAGCTGGACCTGAACGCTGCCAGCGCCGAGGACGTCAGCCGCGTGGCGCAGGCCTGTGGGGCCGAGCGTGGTCAGGCGCTGCGCCTGAGCCGGGCGTTGCAGGCGCGGCTGGCAAATGGCGCTACCCCGCTGCGGGTCATCGAGGAATTGCGAAAGGTGCCGGGCATGACTCAGACCCTGTACGGGTGCATCGCCCCCCACGTCACGCTGTGGAGCGGCCTGTCGCGCCCGGACGCCGCGTTTGCTTCGCCCTTGCTGCGCGGTGCGCTGGGCCTGCCATTGCAAACAAACCCGGGCGGCCATGACGCCGATGCAGGCAGTGTGCTGAGCATCGACAGCCGTGCGCAACTGCCGGGCGGTGTCGTCGCCCGTCTTCAAACCACCGTTCTACTGTCCCCATCGGAGGGTAACGCTCAGCCTTATCGGGTGTTGCGTTGGCAAGAATGAACTCATTACTTTCACCCTCGGCACGGGTCCGGGATTGCCTGGCAACGGTTGAACGCCGCTGGCGCGGCAGCAGGGCACAACGCGCGTGGCAGCTGTGGCTGGACGAGTTGCGCCAGTGCCTGCCGTCAGGCCTGCGCCATCGGCTCGGCGCGCCGCCACAGGTGCAGCGCCACCGCTGGCCTTTCGACGCGGCAACGCTTGAGGCTCAGCCTGGCGCCCGACAGGTGCTGTTGCTGCCGGCCACGCTCGTGATGACCCATCGTCTGCAACTGCCCGCCGCGGCAGGGCGTGACCTGACAGCGGTGGTCGGCTACGAGCTGGACAAGTACACGCCATACCCGCGCGACCATCTGCATTACGTCGTACGCCAGGACGGTCGCAGCGGTGGATGGTTGCAGATCACCCTGGTTGCGATTGCCCGGGAGCGGCTGCAGGGCATTCTGGCGGACTGCGCCGTCCGGGGTCTGACGCCGGAGTGTGTGGACGTCTGCGCGCAAGACGGCACGCCCTTGGGCGTCGATCTGCTCCCGGCATCGGCACGTCCGTTGAACCCACACCCCGGCACCGGTCGGCGCCGCGTACTGGTTGCCGCCTGTGGTGTGTTGCTGATCACGCTGATGGCGGCGTGGGTCAACGACCGTCAGCAACGGCTGGCTGCCATGCGTGACACGGTGCATGCGCAAAAAGCTCAGGTGGCCGAGGTTCAGCAACTGCGCCAGCAGCTGGCTAACACGCAGGGCGCTGCTGACTACCTGAGTCGCCGCAAGCGCGCGCAGACAACCCTGGCCGCGCTTTTGAGCGAGCTGACCGCCTGCCTGCCCGATGACACCTGGCTCGATCAACTCGAAGTCGATGCCGCCGACGTGTCGCTGTCTGGCCAGAGCGCCCGGGCCAGTGCCCTGATCGGCCGTGCGAAGGCTTGCCGCAGCCTGGAAAACCCTCAGTTTCAAGGCGTCATTCAGCCTGACCCCGATACCGGCAAAGACCGGTTTGCGCTCCACGCCCGTTTGCACCAGGAGGCCGCCGATGCGCCGCACGCTGACACCCCGTGAACGCCGCGGCGCGGCCCTGATCATCCTTGCGCTGGTAATCGGCGCCGGTTACTGGCTGCTCATCGACAGCTGGTTCACCGGCCCGCTGCGGGACATCGCCGAAGAAACCCGCCAGCTGAGGTCCCAACAGCAGCGCTACGCCGCTCTGCTGTTGCAGCGTGAACCTTTGCACGCCGCCTTGCAGACCGCCGAGGAAGATCCGTCCAATGGCGCAAGCCTGCTCCCGGGCGCCGACCCGAGCGCCGTTGCGGCCGACCTGATGCAGCACGTCGCGGACGTGATTGCTGCCCAGAAGACGAGCGGCGCCGGCTGTCAGTTGACCCAGCGCATGCCGATCACACCGGAACAGGACGCCAGCGAGCCGTTTCGGCAGATCAAGGTCAGCGTCACGCTGGAGTGCGCGATTGAGCCACTGATGAGTGTCTTGCACGCGCTGGAATACCAGCGCCCGCTGCTGTTCATCGATCACATGGGCATACGCCGCGCTACCGCTGCGCCTGGCAAAGGCGGGGCAGGGCGACTGACGGTGCAACTGCTGATCCGTGGCTATCTGCAGCCCGTTGCGCTTGAGCCCGCAGCTGCGCAGGTCACGCCATGAAAAACACTCTGAAACGTGTCGACGGCCTGCTCCTGGGCATTGCGCTAGTGTTGCTGACATTGATTGGTCTGGTGCTGGACGGCACGTGGCGCGCCGTCGACTGGTTGCCTGCGCAAACGGCTCCGCGTCCATTGATCGTGGCAACGGCGACGGTGTTGCCGCGCCCGGTGCTGTCCAGCCTGGCCAATGCCTGGCAGGCGCCGCTGTTCAGCCCTGACCGTCACCCCGACAACGCCGGGGTATCCAACCCGGCGGCGTCCAGCCTCAACGGCCTGACCCTGACCGGCGTGTTGTACAACGCCGATGTGCAGCTGGCGTTTATCAAACCCGCCAATGGCCCGGCACTGAAAGTGCGCCTCAACGGGCAGTTGGAAGGTGGCTGGACGCTCGACGCCATCACCCCGACCAGCGCGACGTTCAGCCTCGGCGAGCGCCACGAAACATTGATGGTCCAGCGCCTGAGATTGCCTGCGCCTTCATCCCGACCTCCGCTTTCCCTTTCCCGTGAAGACTTCCATGACTCTGCCCCGTAATCCCTCCCTGCGTCGCCTCCGGCATTCCAACCCTGGCGCCACATTGCGTTCTCCCATGTTGTGCCTGGCGGCGGCGGTCGCGCTGGCGGGCTGCGCGACAAATCCTGCGACGCTGGAAGCGGACAACGGCATGCTGCGCGAGGCCCTGGACGGCACCGGCACCCAGCGTGCGCCGATCGATCCGCGTAGCGAAGCGGGCAGCGAGCCAATAGCCGCGCAGCCGCAGGCAGGTCAAACCGGTGCATTAACTGCCAGCTCCGGCACTCGCCAGATCATCAGGGGCACGCAACGTTTTGTGAAAACACCCGCGTCCGCGGCTGCAGTGCCCCAAGCCGCCGCGGGCGACATCGTGTTCAACTTCGCCAACCAGCCCATCGAAGCGGTGGTCAACAGCATCCTCGGCGACATGCTTCACGAGAGCTACACCATTGCCCAAGGGGTGAAAGGCGAGGTGAGCTTTTCCACCTCGCGGCCGGTAAACCCGCAGCAGGCGCTGTCGATCCTGGAAACGTTGCTGTCCTGGACGGACAACGCAATGATTCGCCAGGGCAACCGCTACGTGATTCTGCCCGCCAGCCAGGCCATCGCCGGCAAGCTGGTCCCGGAAATGGCCGTGGCTCAGCCCTCGGCCGGGTTGTCGGCGCGGCTGTTCCCGCTGCGCTATATCTCTGCCACTGAAATGCAAAAGCTGCTCAAGCCATTTGCACGGGAAAATGCATTCCTGCTGGTCGACCCGGCGCGCAACGTATTGAGCCTGGCCGGCACCGCCGAGGAACTGGCCAACTATCAGCAGACCATCGACACCTTCGACGTTGACTGGCTCAAGGGCATGTCGGTTGGCGTGTTTGGCCTGCAACGCGCGTCGGTGAGCGAGTTGATGCCCCAGCTGCAGAAGCTGTTCGGACCGGACAGCGGCATGCCGCTGGCGGGGATGGTGCGGTTTCTGCCGATCGAGCGGACCAATTCGGTGGTGGCATTCTCGTCCCAGCCGGAATACCTGAACGAGGTCGGGACGTGGATTCGTACCATCGATGAGGGTGGCGGCAACGAACCGCAGCTCTACGTGTACGACGTGCGCAACATGAAGGCCACTGACCTGGCCAGGTACCTCAAGCAGATTTATGGCACTGGGGCCGTCAAGGAGGAAGCGGCTGCCAAAGTGGCGCCGGGCCTGCGCACCCGGTCGATGTCGTCTTTGACGGGGGGCACGTCAGGCGGAGTCGGTGCGGGAACGGGGATGAGTTCGGGCACCGGGCTGAGCGGCGGCGCCCAGGGTGGCATGGCCCAGAACGGGATGTCTCAAAACAGCATGGCTCAGGGCACGACGAGTGCGGACGATGAGCCAGAGCAAGATGCTGACGCGAGCAGCGATGCCGGCTCCGACGACAGCTCGGGCTCAGCCATTGACTCCACGGGCACCGCACAAAAGGGCCTGGATGCCACGACGCGCATCTCTGCGCAAAAAAGCAGTAATCAACTGTTGGTGCGTACCCGCCCGGCGCAATGGAAAGAGATCGAAGCCGCTATCAAACGCCTGGATAACGCGCCACTGCAGGTGCAGATTGAGACGCGAATCCTGGAGGTCAAGCTGACCGGCGAGCTCGACCAAGGGGTGCAGTGGTACCTCGGCCGTCTGGCTGGCAAATCCACCAGCACCACGGTGGCCAATACCCCCGGCAGTCAAGGCGCACTGGGCGGAGGTGGGGCCGGGCTTGGTGCCACTGATTCGCTGTTCTATTCTTTCGTCAGCACCAACCTGCAAGTGGCGATTCACGCGCTGGAAACCAATGGCCGCACCCAGGTCTTGTCGGCGCCGTCGCTGGTGGTGATGAACAACGAGAACGCGCAGATTCAGGTTGGCGACAACATTCCCATCAGCCAGACAACGGTCAACACCGGCGTTTCCAACACCACCCTGAGCAGCGTCGAATACCTGCAGACTGGGGTAATCCTCAATGTGGTACCGCGCATCAACCCGGGCGGTCTGGTGTACATGGACATTCAGCAGCAGGTCAGCGATGCCGACGACACGGTGACCGTCAACGGCAACCCGCGTATCTCCACGCGCTCGGTGTCAACTCAGGTCGCCGCGCAAAGCGGGCAGACCGTGTTGCTCGGCGGGCTGATCAAACAAGACAACAGCGAGAGCGTCAGCGCCGTGCCGTATCTGGGCCGTGTGCCGGGGCTGGGCTGGTTGTTCGGTAATCGCAGCAAGTCCAAGGATCGCACCGAGTTGCTGGTGCTGATCACGCCGCGGGTGATCAACAGCAGCAGCCAGGCACGGCAGGTCACTGATGACTACCGTGAGCAGATGCAGTTGCTGAACGCTAACGGTGCCCCACAAACGGCGCGCTAGACGCTTGCGCGCCTGTAACAAAGTGTTCCGGGTTGACCGCTGTCGGCGTTAATATGGCCGAGATCACGTGGCGTAACGGGCCGGCGTACATCGCCGGCATCGCGCACTTCCAACTCGGGCTCTGACACGGGCGACAATACGGAACAACAACAATGATTTTGAGAGTGACTGGCGTGGTGATGGCGATATTTGCCATTGCCCTGTTGTACATGGGCGCGCAACTGGTGGCCGTTGGGGGATCGGCGGCGTATTCGATTATTGCGCTGGCGATACTGGCCTCAGGGGTGCTGCTGTTTCTGAAGAAGAAATCCGCGCTGACCGTTTATGCCCTGTTGATGTGGGGGATTCTGATCTGGATTCTGTACGAAGTCGGCTTCGACAAATGGCAGTGGATTCCGCGCGGCGACTTGTTCGCACTGCTGGGTCTGTGGCTGGCGTTGCCGTCGGTGGTACGCCCGCTTTATCAAGCGCAGCAGCCGGGTGACAGCCGCCGCTTTCATCCGTTTCTGGGCGGCACCGTGGGCGTGATGATCCTGATCGTCCTGGCGGTGATGTTCTACGACCCGTACCCGGTCGCCGGCAAAATCGAAAACCCTGTGGCGGCGCGCAGCAGCGATGAAGCCGGCAATGACTGGGTGGCTTACGGCGGTACCAGCAACGGACAGCGGTTTTCCAGCCTCGATCAGATCAACACGGGCAACGTTAAAAAGCTCTCGGTGGTCTGGGAATACCACACCGGCGACCTGCGCGATGCGGCCAAGGATGCGGGCGAGTACACCTTTGAAGCCACGCCGCTGAAGGTCAACAACCGAGTGTACGTCTGCACGGCGCACAACGAGGTGCACGCGCTCAACCCGGAAACCGGCAAGCCGGACTGGACGTGGGTGCCGGAGAAGAACCGCTCGTATCTGCAGCAGCACCAGACGTGCCGCGGCGTCAGCTACTACGCGCCCGCTGCGGCGAGCACCGCCGATGCAGCGCCGGGGTTGTGTGCCAAGCGCATCCTCACTGCCACGACGGACGCCAGGCTGGTGGCGCTGGACGCTGACACCGGTAAGCTGTGCGGCGATTTCGGCAGCAATGGCGTTGTCGATCTGAGCGCCAACATGGGCGAGGTTCGTCCCCACGCGCTGATGCAGACCGCCGCGCCGCTCGTTGCCGGTGACCTGGTCATCGTCGGCGGCTCGGTGATGGACAACGGCTTCAACGACGGCAACCCGTCAGGCGTCATCCGCGCCTACAACGCGGTGACTGGCAAGCTGGTGTGGAATTTCGACCCGGCGCACCCGGAAGCGACCCAGCCGATTGCGGCGGATCAGACCTACCCTCAAGACACGCCAGTGGCGTGGGGCACATTGAGCGCCGACCTGAAGAATGGCCTGGTGTTTGTGCCCTTCGGCAACGCCTCGCCGGACGAACTGGGCATCAACCGCGACCCGAACAGCAACACTGAGAAATTCCGCGACACGCTGGTGGCGCTGGACCTCAACACCGGTGCGTTCAAGTGGAAGTTCCAGTCCTCGAACAACGACCTGTGGGACCGCGATAATCCTTCGCAACCGACCTTGATGGACGTTGGCAAGGACGGCTACAAGCAGCCCGCGCTGATTCTGCCAACCAAAGTGGGCAACATCTTTGTACTGAACCGGCTGACCGGCGCTCCGATCATCCCGGTTGATCAGGTCAAGGTGTCGACCGAGGGCGGCGTGGCAGGTGAGCACTTCGCGCCGACGCAGCCGGTTTCCAAGATCAACTTCATCCCCGAAGCATTGAGCGAAAAATCGATGTGGGGCCTGACGCCGTTCGATCAGATGTCCTGCCGCACCACCTACAACAAGCTGCGCTACGACGGCAATCCGTGGACGCCGAGCACCGAGCAGGGCTCGTTGATTTTTCCGGGCAACATCGGGGCGTTCAACTGGGGCTCGGTGGCGGTTGATCCGGATCGCCAGATACTGATCGCCGCACCGGTGCGTCTGGCCTATACCTACAACCTGATCAAGCGCACCCCGGAGACCGCCGACAAGCGGCTGTTCACCCAGGACGGCACGCCGTACTGGAACGAGAACTTCAAAGGTGACTACGCGATTCGTATCAAGCAGTTTGCCTCGGAGCTGGGCGTACCCTGCATCGCGCCGCCGTGGGGCCGTATGGTCGGGGTTGACCTGACCACCGGCAAAACCGAATGGATGCGTCGCACCGGCACCACCAAAAACCTGAAGACGACGTTCCTGCCGGGCCGCTTCCCGATCGGCTTCCCGATGGGCATGGTCGCCCACGGTGGCCCGCTGGTCACCGCCGGCGGAATCGTGTTCCACGGCGCCACGGCAGACAACTTCATCCGCGCGTACGACATCAACACCGGTGCCGTCGTCTGGGAGAAAGAGCTGCCGGCCGGCGGCCAGGCTACGCCGTCGACCTACATGGGCAGTGACGGCAAGCAATACGTCGTCATCTCCGCGGGCGGACACGGCTCGCTCGGCACCACCTTGGGCGACAGCGTGATCGCGTTCCGTCTGGATTGACCTGATAGGCGCTGAACCCGGGCCGTGACGCAGTGATGCGTCACGGCCTTTTTTGTAATGGCATCCCGCACATTCGAGGGTGCTCACACCGGCCTTTTCCCGGCTGAAGCCGGGTCCCACTATGGATATGCGGCCACCCTGCAGGACTGGCTTTAGCCGGGAAGGCTCCGGATGTCACACCGCTGAATATGCGCCGCTCACACTGGCCTCTTCCCGGCTAAAGCCGGTCCTACCATGCTGCATATGTCGCATCACCGAGCAGCGGCGCTGCCGCAATGCAGCCGCATTCAGCCCTAAAAAACGATGTTCCGGTAGAACGCTTTCAGCGTATCAACGAATTCTTCGGAGAGTTTCGTGCGTGCCTGCGCCGAGGCCCACATGACGTAGGTGGGGAATAGAATCTGCGGCACAAACGGGCGGATGACGATATCCCGGTGCCGATAGTCACGCGCCACCAACGGGTGGGCGAGGGTGATGCCCATGCCCAGGGCCACCATCTCGCAGTTGATCGCGCTGTACTGCGCCTCCACCGTCATCACCCGTTCGACACCCGCCTGTTCGAACAATCCATCCACCAACGCTCGGGTACCGTCGCCGTGGCACAGCGACACAAAGGTTTCACCCTCCAGGTCGGTGAACGTGATCTGCTCGCGGCGGGCCAAAGGATGCGCGGCAGGCAGCACGCAAACGGCCGCCACCTCGCTAAGCAACTCGATCTGCTCACTGTCGACATCGCCCGGATGCACCACGATACCGACGTCGCAAAACTGCGACTTCACCCACTGCTCCACGGTGGGCGAGGAATTCACATGCAGCGACACGGTCAGCTCCGGCCGCGATTCGGTAAACGTCTTCAGCACCTGCGGGATCATGCTCAGACCCGTCGAGGGCACCGCCGCCACCCGCAAACGACCCGTGCCTAGATTGCGGATGTTCTTTGCTGACAGCTTGAGGCTGTCCAGCCCGACGTAGGCCCGCTCCACCTCCTGAAAGAACGCCTGACCCTCCTGAGTCGGAATCAGCCTGACCCCGGCGCGCTTGAACAGGGTCAACCCGGTGCTGAGCTCAAGCTGGGCAATCAATCGGCTGATGTTCGGCTGCGAGGTAAACATCACCTCGGCGGCAGCGGTCATGGAACCCAGGCGCATGACGCTGCGAAAGGCTTCGATCTGTCTCAGGTTCATGCTGCGCTCCATATCAAATATGAATAACTAAGGCGGATATCCGTATTTGACCACATGGATGAGCTGTCGCAATACTCGAACCAGCCACCCATAGCGCACATGAAGATGCGCCACCCCGCGACGGATTTCGCCGGGAGCATGCCCAGCGCATGCATGGCTTCGGGTCACGCCGAAGCGACTGACGCATTGTTCGATCTGCCCCATGCACTTCGGAGATAGTCTGTGAAAAGCCTTGATCATTCCCTCGCAGCACGACCGTTTCGTCCCTTCCACCGCAGCGCAGTGGCCATTGCCCTGACGCTGGCCGGCCTGAGCAGCACGCCGGCCTTCGCCGAGACCACGCTGTATGTGGCCGGTGTTGGCGGCTCTACCGAGCAGATGTACAAAAACCGTGTCATCCCCGCGTTTGAAAAACAGCACAACGTCAAGGTGGTGTACGTCGCCGGCAACTCGACGGAAACCCTGGCCAAGTTGCAGGCGCAGAAGGGTCGGCAGCAAATCAACGTGGCGATGATGGACGACGGCCCGATGTATCAGGCGTTGCAGATGGGCCTCTGCGAAAAACTCACCGACGCGCCCATCTACAAGGATCTCTATCCGCTGGCACGGTTGAGCCCGGAAGCCACCGGCATTGGCGTAGTGGCGACCGGCATCGGCTACAACGAAGAGGCGTTCAAAAAGCGCGGCTGGGCAGCGCCGGATTCCTGGGAAAACCTCACCGACCCCCGCTTCAAGCAACTGCTCGGTATGCCGCCGGTGACCAACACCTACGGCCTGCACACGCTGGTGGAGATGGCCCGACTGCGAGGCGGCGGGGAGAAGAACATCGACCCTGGCTTCAAGGCGCTCAAAGACGAAATCGGCCCGAACGTGCTGGCGTGGGTGTCGGCGCCGGGCGAGATGGACGGCATGATGCAGAACGGCGACATCGTCATGGCGGTGTACGGCAGCGGTCGGGCCGTGGCGTTGCAGGGCACCGGGTTTCCCTTGAAATTCATCTACCCGAAAGAAGGCGGCATCGCTCTGCAAGTCGCTGCCTGCAGCGTCACCCCCAATGCGCAGTCCGAACTCGCCCAGGCGTTCATTCAATATGTGCTGTCGCCTGAAGTGCAGGAGATCCAGGCCCGCGAGAATGGCTTCGCGCCGGTGAATCAGACCGTCGAGCTGCCAGACGATGTTGCCGCCCGCATGCCGTACGGGCCGGACAAGGTCAACGCGCTGATCAAGGTGGATTGGGACACCATCAACCAACAGCGCGGCGAGTGGACCACACGCTGGAACCGCACCGTCGAGCGCTAACGGTCGTTCCATCGTCGCGGTCATTCATTCGATCTTTCCAAGCATCCTTCCGGAGACGCAGGTTCGCCTGCGTGGCACGCCCATGGCATTTCTCACCCTTGAAGGCATCGTCAAGACCTACGGCTCGTTCAGGGCCATTGACGGTTTGAACCTGGAAGTCCGCCACGGCGAGTTCATCGCCTTGCTCGGCCCGTCCGGGTGCGGCAAGACCACCACATTGCAATCGATTGCCGGCTTCGTTCAGCCCACCGAAGGCCGCATTGTCCTCAACGGCCGCGACATCACCCACGTGCGCCCGGAACAGCGCGGCCTTGGCATCGTCTTCCAGAGTTACGCACTGTTCCCGCACATGACCGTGGCGCAGAACATCAGCTTCGGCCTGGAGATGCGCGGCGTGCCCAAGGCCGAGCGCAGCAAGCGGGTCGACGAAGCGCTGGCACTGGTGCGCCTGGCCGGGCTGGGCGAGCGTTACCCCAAAGCCCTGTCGGGTGGGCAGCGTCAGCGCGTGGCGATTGCCAGGGCATTGGCGATTCGTCCCAACCTGCTGCTGCTCGACGAGCCGATGTCCAACCTCGACGCCAAGCTGCGCGAAGAGATGCACATCGAACTTCGGGCCATTCAACGCGAGCTGGGCATTACCACCATTCTGGTGACCCACGATCAGGTCGAAGCGATGACCATGAGCGACCGCATCGCGGTGATGCAGAAGGGCCGTATCGTGCAGATCGACACCCCGTACGAAGCCTACGAGCGCCCGCATTCGCCATTCGCTTCGGCGTTTCTGGGCAAGACCAACGCGTTCGCCGGCGCCGTCCAGCTGCGCAACGATCGCTGCTGCCATGTGCAGGTGCAGGACACCCTGATGCACGTGCCCCACGAAGACCGCGCGCTGGGCAATGACGTCAATGTCTACATCCGCCCGGAAAAAATCCGCCTGGTGGCCGTGGGCAGCGGGCGTCTGGCGGGGCGTGTCAGGCTGCGGGTGTTCCTCGGCAATCTCTGGCTGATGGCGGTGGGGAGCCGTCTGGGGCTGGTACACATGACCCAGCCGAACCTGGGCACGCCGCCGCCGGAGGAGGGCAGCGAGGTCGGGCTGGACTGGTCGGACGATGATTTGCGTCTGCTGGATCGGGAGGTCGCCCATGGCCACGTATGACGCCGAACGGGTGGGCGTGGCGCCGTGGCTGCTCAGCGGGCCGGCGCTGCTGGTGTTTGTCGCGCTGCTGTTGGCGCCGCTGTTGCTGACCGCGGTGCTCTCGCTGAACCTGTTCAGCGACACTGAAGGCGTCATGCCTGCCTACAGCCCCGGCAACTACGTTGAGGTGTTCAAGGACGATTATTTCCACGAGATCTTCCTGCGCACAGGCGGCATGGCTCTGGCGGTCACGGTGCTGTGCGTACTGCTGGGCATTCCGGAAACCATCATCATTGCGCGCATGGCGCCGCGCTGGCGCTCGCTGTTTTTGCTGGTGGTGTTGGGCCCGCTGCTGATTTCAGTGGTGGTGCGCACCCTCGGCTGGGCCATCCTGCTGGGCAATAACGGCCTGATCAACGATGCGCTGCAAGCCCTGGGGATCACCGAGCAGCCGGTGAAAATGCTGTTTACCCAGGTCGGGGTGATCATCGCCCTGACCCACGTGCTGGTGCCGTTCATGGTCATTGCGGTATGGGCGACGTTGCAGCGCCTGGACTTGCAGGTGGAATGGGCGGGGCTCTCCCTCGGCGCGTCTCGGCTGACGGTGTTCCGTCGCATCATCCTGCCGCAGATCATGCCCGGCGTGCTGTCCGGCTCGATCATCGTCTTCGCCTTGGCAGCTTCTGCCTTTGCCACCCCGGCGATCATCGGTGGGCGACGCCTCAAAGTGGTCGCCACGGCCGCCTACGACGAGTTCCTCGGCACCCTCAACTGGCCCCTCGGCGCGGCCATCGCGATGCTGTTGCTGCTGGCCAACCTGATCATCATTCTGGGTTGCAGCAAGCTGGCCGAGCGCCGCTTCAAGCAAGTTTTCGAGTAGCCGACCATGCACAAGAACGGATTTTTCTCGCTGCTGTTCCATGCCCTGTTCGTGACCTTCATCGTGGCACCACTGGTGGTGGTGATGGCGATGGCGTTCACCAGCAAGGGTTACCTGTCGCTGCCCACCGAGGGCTTGTCGCTGCGCTGGTTCAGGGCGCTGGCCGAGAACCAGGAGATGCTCGATGCCTTCGCGCTGTCGATCAAGCTGGGCCTGGCCTCGGCGACCATTGCCGCGCTGCTGGCGATTCCCGCTGCACTGGCGATCAGTCGTTATGACTTTCCCGGGCGGGGCGCGGTAACCGGCTTTCTGCTGTCGCCGTTGATGATTCCGTCGGTGGTACTCGGCATTGCCTTTCTGCGCTTCTTCTCCCTGGCGCAGATCGGCGGATCGTTCTGGGCGCTGACCCTGACCCACGTCATCGTCGTGCTGCCCTACGCATTGCGTCTGACCCTGGCCTCGACCATCGGCCTGGAGCGTGACATCGAACAGGCTGCGCTGTCCCTGGGCGCCAGCCGCTGGACGGCGTTTTACCGCGTGGTGCTGCCGAGGATTCGCACTGGCGTGGTTGGCGGCTGGATGCTGGCGTTCATTCAAAGTTTTGATGAATTGACGATGACCGTGTTCGTCGCCACACCCGGCACCACGACGTTGCCGGTGGCCATGTACAACCAGATTTCCCAGACCATCGATCCGTTGATCACCGCAGTGTCAACGGTGCTGATCGTCGGCACGCTGCTGCTGATGTTGATATTGGACCGCATGGTCGGATTGGACCGGGTGTTGATTGGAGAAGGCAAATGAGCCAGAGCACACAACACGCCCTTCAACAGCGCGAACAGGGCGTCATTGAGTCCGACGTGATCGTGATCGGTGGCGGGTTGGTGGGCACCGCGGTGGCCTACGGCCTGGCGCGAGAAGGCGCCGACACGGTGGTGCTCGATCAGGGCGACGACGCGTTTCGCGCTTCGCGGGGTAATTTCGGGCTGGTGTGGGTGCAGGGCAAAGGCCACGATCTGCCGGATTACTCGCGCTGGACACGCTCTTCCGCCACGCGCTGGCCAGGCTTTGCCGAGGCGCTGATGGCCGACAGCGGGGTGGACGTGCAGCTCAGGCAGCCGGGTGGCTTTCATATGTGCTTCAGCGACGAAGAGATGCTCGAACGCCAGTCGCGCCTGCAAACGCTGCAGGACGCGCTGGGCGACTACCCGTTCCAGATGCTCGACGCTGCTGACCTCAAGGCGCGCCTGCCGTTGATCGGGCCCACCGTCGTCGGCGCCAGCTATACGCCTCAAGACGGTCACGTCAATCCGTTGAAGCTGCTGCGGGCGCTGCACACCTCGGCGCAAAACAAAGGCGCGCGCTTTTACAACGGCGTGCAGGTCGATCGTCTCGACGGCTCGGCGGGCGAGTTTTGCGTCACTGCGGGCAGTCAGCGCTTCGTTGCGCCGCGTGTGGTCCTCGCCGCTGGCTTGGGCAACCCAGGGCTTGCCCGGCAAGTGGGCTTGCATGCGCCGGTGGCGCCGAATCGCGGCCAGGTGCTGGTCAGCGAGCGGGTGCGGCCGTTTCTCGATCACCCGACCATCAACGTACGGCAGACCGACGAAGGCACGGTGCAGCTGGGCGATTCGATGGAGGAGGTGGGTTTCGATGACAACACTTCGACCCATGTGCTGGAGGCCATCGCCCGACGCGGCGTGGCGACGTTTCCGCTGCTGCGTGATGTGCGCCTGATTCGTGCCTGGGCCGCGCTCCGGGTCATGAGCCCGGATGGTTTTCCGATTTATCAGCAATCGGCCACTCACCCGGGCGCTTTCGTCGTGACCTGCCACAGCGGTGTGACCCTGGCCGCCGCACACGCCCTGCGCATTGCGCCATGGGTCATGGGCGGCGCGATGCCAGACGAGCTCGGGGTGTTTGCCGGCGAGCGGTTTTTGACTGACAAGGTGTTTTCCCATGCGCACTGATCCGCTGTTTCAACCGGTCATGAGTGAGGTCCGCTCGACGCGGACCGTCAGCCTGAGCTTCAACGATGAAACCCTCGAAGTGCCGGCGGGCATCAGTGTGGCGGCAGCGCTGCTGATGTCGGGCATCCATCGCTTTCGCGCCACGCCGGTCAGCGAATCCCCGCGCGCGCCGTATTGCATGATGGGGGTGTGTTTTGAATGCCTGGTCGAAATCGACGGCGCGCCCAATCGGCAGAGCTGCCTCATCGAGGTGGCGGACGGTATGCGTATCCGCTCACAGGAAGGCGCCCGGGACCTGATCTTCCAGCCTGTCAGCGTGCAAGCTGTCGAGGTGCAGTCATGAGCCATTCTGCAGTGGATGTGGTGGTCGTTGGCGCAGGTGCCGCCGGCATGGCGGGGGCCGTTGCACTGGCCGGGCTGGGCCTGCAGGTGGTGTTGCTGGACGAGCAGGGCAGTCCGGGCGGGCAGATTTACCGCGGCATCACCCTGGCGCCGTTGTCGCGGCGCGACCTGCTGGGCCCGGACTACGCCCACGGCAACGTGCTGGCGCAGGCATTGGCGTTGTCCTCGGTGCGTTATGAAAAAGGCGCCGCGGTGTGGCAGGTCACGCGGGACCATCAGGTCAGTTACTTGCGCGATGGGCGCCTGCACACCCTGCAGGCCAAAGCAGTGCTGCTGGCTACCGGGGCCATGGAGCGACCATTCCCGATTCCGGGCTGGACCTTGCCCGGTGTCATGAGCGCGGGCGCCGCGCAGATTCTGTTGAAAAGCGCCGGCCTTGCGCCGAGCGAACCGGTGGTGCTGGCTGGCTGCGGCCCGCTGCTGTATTTGCTGGGCTGGCAATACCTGCGCGCCGGTGTGCCGATCAAGGCGCTGGTCGACACCACCCGACCTGAGGATTACTGGCGCGCACGACGTCACCTGTTCGCCGCGCTGCGCGCCTGGCCGTATCTGCGCAAAGGTCTGGAGTTGATGCGCAGCCTGCGCAGCGCGCACATCCCTCACTACACAGCTGCCGAACAGCTGGCCGTGGAAGGCGACGAGGCTGCCACCGCGCTGACGTTCACCATCGCGGGCAAGGCGCAGCGTATCGACAGCCGCTGCGTGCTGCTGCATCAGGGCGTCGTGCCGAACATCCAGTTCAGTCAGTCATTGCGCGCACGGCATTACTGGGACGCGGATCAACTGTGCTTCAGCCCGGTGGTCGACGCATGGGGCGAGCTGGACGTGCCCGGTATTTTCGCCGCCGGTGACGGCGCCGGCATTGGCGGTGCGCAAGCCGCTGCGCTGCAGGGCGAGCTGGCGGGGCTAGGGATTGCCCGGCGCCTGGGGGCGATTGAACCGGGCCAGCGCGACCCGCGCGCCGCGACACTGCGCGAGCGGCTGGCGTTGAATCTGCGCATCCGCCCGTTTCTCGATGCGCTGTACCAGCCGCGGGAAGAGAATCGCATCCCCGCTGATAACGTCATGGTGTGCCGCTGCGAGGAGGTCACGGCGGGGGACCTGCGCAAATTTGTCGCGCTGGGCTGTGCCGGTCCCAATCAGGCCAAGTCGTTCGGCCGCTGCGGCATGGGGCCCTGTCAGGGCCGGATGTGCGGCCTGACGGTCACCGAAGTCATCGCCAAGGCTCGCGGCGTCACGGCCGAGGAGGTGGGGTACTACCGCATCCGTCCACCGATCAAGCCCATCACCCTGGAAGAACTGGCCGGTGACTGAAAAAGGCGGTCAACACAGCGACGTGCTGGTCATCGGCGGTGGCATCCACGGCTTGAGCACGGCCTTTCATCTGGCCCAAAGCGGCGTGGCGGTCACGGTGCTGGAAGCGGACTACTGCGGTCGCCACGCGTCGGGCGTCAATGCAGGTGGCGTGCGCACGCTTGGTCGCCACGACGCCGAAATCCCCCTGGCCCTGTCATCCCGTGCGCTGTGGCACGAGCTGGCGCAAACGCTGGGCGAAGATGGCGGTTTTGTGCCCAGCGGCCAGTTGAAGCTGGCCGAAACGCCCGCCGAACTGGAAGAGTGCCGGCAGCGTGTCGCCCACCTGCAACGCCTCGGTTACACCCATGAAGTGCTGGTAGACGAGCAAGAGGTTTTCGACATCATCCCGACCGTTGCCCGGCATGTGGTGGGCGGGATCTGGGTCAAGGACGATGGCTATGCCGTGCCTTACAAAACCGTGACCAGCTTCCGCCGCGCGGCGCAGCGGCTCGGCGTGAAGGTGCTGGAAACCACGCCGGCGCAGCGCATTGAACAACGCGGCAGCCGCTGGCAGGTCAGTACGCCCGCATGGGTATTCAGCGCCGAACATTTGGTCATCACCGCCGGTGCCTGGGCGCGCGAACTGGCCGAGCAGGTCGGCGAATCGGTGCCGGCTCACCCTGAAGGGCTGATGCTGATGGTCACTCATCGGGTTGCGCCGTTTTGTGCCCCGGTACTGGGCGCGACCGGTCGCTCACTGTCGTTTAAACAATTTGCCAACGGCACGGTGGTGATCGGCGGCAAACTGATCGGCACGGTGGATTTTCCGGGGCGTCACGGTGAAGTCGATCTCACCCGGCTGAGTATCAGCGCCCGTACGGTCACTGACCTGTTTCCCCATCTCAAACACTTGGGCGTCAACCGCATCTGGGCGGGCGTCGAGGCGTTCACGGCGGACGATTTACCCGTCATCGGGGCCAGCCGCAAGGCCAGTAACCTGAGTTATTCCTTCGGCTTCTGCGGCAGCGGCTTTCAGATGGGGCCTGGCACCGGCAAGCGTCTGGCCCAGCAGATCCTCGGCGAGCACTCCGATATTTCGCTGGACGCCTTTGATGTCGGCCGTTTCGCTGCCATGCCCGAGCTGACTGATATAAGGAGTGCCCACCTCACTCACCCAACCGATATTTCCCTGTCATCCCACTAGGAGTTACCCATGCTGGACATCAACCGTATCGAAACCAATCAACGCATGAGCCGCGTCGTGCAGTGCAACGGCTTCACCTTCCTTGGCGGGCAGACCGCGACGGATCGCACGCTGGACATCAAGGGGCAAACAGCGCAAGTGCTGGAGAAAATCGATAACTACCTGGCAAAAGCCGGCTTGGACAAGACGCGGATTCTCACCGCCCAGGTCTGGCTTTCGGACATCGCGGCGGATTTCGCGGGCATGAATGAAGTGTGGGATGCCTGGGCGCCGGAAGGGCATGCTCCGGCGCGGGCGACCGTTGAATCACGACTGGCTGCACCGGATTTGCTGGTGGAAATTACCGTGGTAGCCGCAGGCTGAATCAGGCGTTCATGCTGAATTGAACACTGCGCCGGGCCGGGGTTAGACCTGGGCCGGCGTTGTCACTTACGGGCTGACAGACGCTTCGGCGGAGTTGGTCACAAGATGGTTTTTGGTACTGCGTCGCTGTTGGGTCACGAGCACCTGCGGCACTGACGAACAGCGGTATCTGATGCCCTTCCTGGCGGGCATCATGGCAATGCTTTCAATGCATTCGGCGCGCGTCGAATAGGCGGTGGGCTGGTTCTCATCCAGGCAACCTTCCGCGCCGGAACACATGCTCATTACGACCATAAATATGCTCTTCATTGCTCACATTCCTTTCAGGCAAATCACGGCGAGGACAGCTCTTGTGGTGCCAAGTTTGAGGGCTGGTGCTGGCAGAAGGCAATGTGGTGGTCGTGCATTTCGTCGGGAATATGACGCTTTTTTGGATCCAGTGAAAATTCGGTCACGCGGGCCGTTGTTTATTTGACGCCAACTCTACTTAATCGTGCAGGTTGCCGTGCCAGGTTGCGTCTACCACGCGGGCGACAGCGCAGCCAACTCCGTATAGCGGGGAAGCGCAATCCCTGTAGCCGTTACGCAAGCAGACGCTTGGCGGGTCTACTATCCGGCCTGTGAAGCGGGATTCGTCAGGTACGCTCTTTCATCGGCAGGCGCTTGACCGAGTACGCGCGTTTCTCGTCCTCGGAGTTGTAGTAGACGTTCTGCGTGGTGCTGAGGCTGTTGTGACGCAAATCCACCTGCAGGTCTTTCATGTCCCGGTGCGGCGCGTCGAAGGTCGCCGAGGTGTGGCGCAGCCAGTGCAACGACGCGGCGCGCAGGCGGCCCACGTCTTCGTCCGGCCAGTGTTCGGCCTGCATGCGCTGCAGCGCGCGATCAAACACTTGCTGCAACAGCACGCGGATATGCCGGTCTGACAAGCCGGCGCGACCCCGCTGAGTGGCAATCAGGGGCGTGCTTTCACGAAAGCCGGGCAGGGGAGACAGGCCCTGATGCAGCCGCCAGCGTTTGAGGTAGTTCTCGACATAGTCGTCGCGCACGCTGATTTTGCCGGCCTTGTTTCCTTTGCCGACCACGTGATACCACCAATTGCCGGCGCCGTCCTTGCGCAGATCCCCCATGGTCGGCTTCCAGTTGTCTCGGCCGACCAGGTCGGAAACGCGCAGGTACATGGCAAAGATCGTCGCCACGATAAACAGGGTGCGCTCGTACCTCGGGTCCTCGGTGGCCAGCAGCTCTGCGGTCTCCAGCACGAAATCCCACTGCAGCGAGGTCAGGATGCGGGTGTCCTGATTGTCGGTGTTGCGTTCTTTGTATTTGCTCTTTTGCTTCACCGCGCGGAACGGGTTCTGCTCGCAAAAACCCTCGTCGATGGCATGCTGGAAGAAGCTGCCGCACACCGCGAAAATCTGCGCGATAGAGCCTTGCGCCAGTCGGTAAGCGTCCTGCTGGGCGGGACGGTTTTGCTCTTGAGCGCGCTTGCGTTCTTCTTTGGCGACGGTCTGGCTGAACGGGCGCCAGTCGGGGTTGAGCACAAAGGTATCGGTCGCGGTTTTTTTGCGCGCGCCGATGCGGTTGAAACGGGATTTCACCACCGGACCGACCCAGGCAGGGTCGGGCGCCAGGCAGAACTCCATGAAGCTCTCGGCCTGGGTGCGGCGCATGGCGAGCAGGGGCGTGCGGGATTTCACCAGCGTCCACAGCAGCAGGCGTTCGACATGAGTACGGTACGAGTTGAACGTGGACTCATTGCCGGCGTAGGACTTGAGAAAGCTGCGCACGGCGCGATAGCCTTCGATGGCTTGGATCTCGGCAGGGAATTGCTCCAGATATTCCCGGATAGCGGGGAGCTCTTCCTTTAAGGAGCTGAAATTGAGCTCGCCGAACTTCGCGTAGGTTTCGAACAGCGGATGAGGTGATGATGGCGCGGGCATGAGAATTCGCTTGCTGACAACGCGGGAGGTCGCCGCATGATCGTGCAGCTTGGGCCTATATGCAATATCCGGGTCTGACAGTTATCGGATATTGCATTTGTGGCGGGGGGTGTGCTAGTGCCGGGCGTTAAACCCTGGGCCCGATAAGCGATTGTTCCGGCTAGCTGAAGACTGTCCAGCGTTTAACGTTTTGTGAGCCGGCTGTTTTAGGTGAGCTGATTCACGCTAAGTGCCTGTTTCGATGGGTTTCTGCTAAGAAAGTACAACTATCCGCAGCTATGTTGGCTGCGCGCAACCCCGTATTTGCTGGGTTGGGTGGGTTTTGGGTTGCAAGGCTGGGCAACTGCGGTGGGTCAGCGAGGAGCTCTAGCTTGGCCGACTTATGTGGATGGCTCCCGGCCTAGATGTTAGGTGGCGGTCTCGGGAGGCCGGCTTGCTGCGGGCTGAGACGGATGCATTTGCCAGCCCGGGCCTGCGGTTGCCGTGCGCTTAGCTGATGTCGGGTACTCACATGATTGTCGTTGTAAAGAATGACTTTGGTTGACTATGCCCGAGCTTCAGACGGGACTGTCCCTGTGCATGATGATTGGCGATGCGCTGAAGACTCGGCCCTGATGAGTGGCCGTTAATGATTGATCAGCGTTATTAGAAAGCCACGCAGCAATCGACCAGTCGCTCAACGTGGTTGCGGTGTTCAGCAACTGACCGGATCTGTGTCATGCAGACGGAACGGCGCTGGTTGATCAGCGCCGATGTAGCGGTAACGAATGGCAGGAACATGCATGGCCGAGATCGAAGCCGCTTGGGTCGAGCACATTGAGATAGCCAGGATGAGGGTGCTGGGCGAGACGGACTCGAGAGCCCTGGTGAAATGCGCGCACCCAACCACCCTGATAACGAAACATCCTGTTACGCATAATGTATATTATGTTAAATTATGTGTCGGGCTTTGGTTGGTAGCGCGGTAACCGATACCTAAAATCAGATTTGCCTCTGATGATCGTACCGGCTGGACGCCAGTCACATACACCTCCTCCTCACACTGTCTCTGTAACCCGGCCATCTCATCGGGGCACTTGAAGGACGTAAGAGCAGACACCTCTGGTACAACCGTTACCCCCATCTCCTCAACATATCCAGCGAATCTGGCCAGCGCTTAACCGGTGCAGCTGATCGTAGAGGTCACGGTCTGGGTTGGTTTTATCGATGCAATCTCAGACAACAGGCTGACACGCCACTACGACCCGACTCCTTTGCTCAGCTCCACAAGGCTTGGGGTTAACATCGAGATGGTGCATCGACTGGAGGTTGAAGCATTCCCGGCTAAAGCCATTACCAGGCATCGCTTTTGCCTAACCACTACCCCGCCTCAATACTGGTTTTGTCGATCGTCGTCCGGTGTGAAGCTTGAGGCTTCATTCACCCGGACACGCCTGTGTCGATAGGGAATCCATGGCTGAAATCACCTGCATCGAAGACCTGCGCACGCTTGCGCGCAAACGCGTGCCGCGCATGTTTTACGACTACGTCGACGGCGGCTCGTGGACTGAATACACCTACCGCGCCAATGAAGCGGATTTTCAGCGCCTGGAGTTTCGGCAGCGCGTCGCATTCGACATTACCCGGCGCAGCACCGCTAGCGCGATGGTCGGGACTGCGGTCAGCATGCCGGTGGCCATCGCACCGACGGGGCTCACCGGCATGCAGCACGCTGACGGCGAGATTCTCGCGGCCCGTGCCGCGAAGACATTCGGCGTCCCGTTCACCCTCTCGACCATGAGCATTTGCTCGATTGAAGCAGTGGCCCAGGCGACCGAGCGTCACCCCTTCTGGTTCCAACTGTACGTGACCCGAGATCGGTCCTTCGTCGAAGATCTGATCGACCGCGCACGCAACGCCAACTGTTCGGCGCTGGTGGTGACCATGGACCTTCAGGTGTTCGGTCAGCGACACAAGGACAAGAAAAACGGGCTCTCCATACCGCCCAAACCGACCCTGGGCAACATTGCCAACATGCTCAGCAAACCGCGGTGGTGCCTGAACATGCTGCGCACCCGCAACCGCCAGTTCGGCAACATCGTTGGACACGCCAAGGGCGTGGACAACATCAGTTCACTGGCGGACTGGACCCGGGATCAGTTCGACCCGGGGCTGTCCTGGCAGGATGTGACGTGGATCAAGCAGCGTTGGGGCGGCAAGCTGATTGTCAAGGGCATTCAGGACCCTGAAGATGCGCGCCTGGCGGTCGAACACGGCGCTGACGCGGTCATCGTGTCCAACCACGGCGGACGGCAACTCGATGGCGCGGGCTCGTCGATTGCCGCGCTGCCGGCGATCGTTGACGCGATAGGCGATTACGCCGAAGTGCATCTGGATGGCGGCATTCGTTCGGGGCAGGATGTGCTCAAGGCCATTGCCCTTGGCGCCCGCGGAACCTACGTCGGGCGCGCCATGCTGTACGGGCTGGGCGCTCTGGGGGAACAAGGCGTGAGCACGGCGCTGGAACTCATCCGAAACGAGCTGGACCTGTCCATGGCGTTCTGCGGCAGGACTGACATCCGCGACGTGGACCACACCATTCTGCTCAACGGCTGAGCCCTGGACGGGCGGCCTGAGTCTGGCGCCAGCACCCGATGGGTGTGGCGCCAAGTCTTTGCGGGCCTCAATCGAGCAGTGAGCGATCGGCGTCGATCATCAACTGCTTCATTTCCTCAAAATGCCGACGGGAGAAATCGGTGATCCCCTCCCAGCCCTTTGCGGTCCTTTCAGCGACGTCGTCAGACAGCACCCGCAACGGCTGGCCAGTGGACCATGCCGTCACCAGAATCTGACAGGCACGCTCCAGGGTCCAGATGTCATCGAACGCTTCGCCGATGTTCGGCGCGATCACCATGACCCCATGGTTACCCATCAGCAATCGGCTTTTGCCATCCAGCAATCCGGCCAGGCGCTCCCCTTCCGCCTCAGTGTCAGCCATGCCACCGTACATGCCGTCCACGGCCACGCGATTGAAATAGCGCGCGGTGTTCTGGTCGATGGGCGGTATATGAGGGTTGGCCAGGCACGCCACGGCTGTGGTGTAGACCGGGTGCAGATGCAGGACCGCGCGCGCCTGCGGAAGGCGCTGGTGGATCTGTCCGTGAATCGACCAGGCCGTCGAGTCCACTTCCGGGTGATCGGCACTGGCCGGGTCGTCTGCGTCCAGGATCAGCAGGTCACTGGCGCGGATGCGCGAGAAGTGTTTCCACTTCGGGTTGATCAGAAACTTTTTGCCATCAGCCGAGACCGCGGCACTGAAATGGTTGGCCACCGCTTCGTGCATGCCCAGGTGGGCAATGATACGAAAGGTCGCCGCCAGATCGATGCGCGCCTGCTTCTCGACTGCCTGTTCTTCAAGTGTTAACGCCATCAGTCTTTCTCCGCAGGGCGTGACCGCATTCAGAGGCGGTCACACGCTATAGGCTGGTATCAGGGCTTGGGCATCAGGGTCGCGATGTCTTCGTCGGTCGGTGCCTGGAAGTTGTATTTCTTCATCAGGGCGGCGTACTCAGGGGTGACGCGGTATTTATTTAGCGCCTCGACCAGCCCGTTCTTGACTGCGTCGTTGCCCTTCTTCACGCCCCAGCCGTTGAGCACCGGGTAGATCAGCGTGTCGGAGGAAATCACCACACGATTACCGAGTTTCTCGACCACACCACGGGCCACGGCCGCGTCAGTGATCTGCGCGTCGACAGCGTGCGCGAGCATCGCCTGAGTGGTTTGCGGGTCAGTGGCGTATTCACTTATTGCAATGGGCTGCAAACCGTTCTTCACGCAGTACTCATCGGACAGTTTGTGCATCTGCTGCAACCAGGCGGTCGCGGCCATCGAGCCGATCTTGTGGCCGCAGAAATCTTCAGGACGCTTGGGCTGGAACTCGGCACCCTTGAGCGCCAGGATCGATTCGCCGCTTTTGAGGTACGGGATCATGTCGATGACTTTCAGCCGTTCGGCGGTGACGTACATCGAGGAGTTGGTGAGGTCGAAGCGGCCGCCCTGCAAACCCGTGATCAGGTTCGGAAAGCGCGTGTCGAGGGTTTCGACCTTGCGCCCCATGACCTTGCCCAGACCGTCGAGAAATTCGATGTCGAAGCCGGCCGGGCGGTTGTTGTCCATGTATTCGTAGGGGAAAAACGTGACGTCGGAACCGGCAATGATCTTGCCGTCCTGTTGAAAGGCCGAAGCCGCCAACGAGGTCACTGCAACCGCTGCGCCCATCAGGCTCAGGGCGATAGGACGAACAATCTTGTGCAACGCTGTCATGGTGTATCCCCGCAAGGTTTAAGAAGTCAGGCAGTGGCTAGGTCTTGTCCGGCTTGCTGCACAAAGAAAGAGGCGCCACGTGGCTTCTGCGGCAAGCGCATCTGGTTAGCCGTGGAGCGCACGAGGCCGCTTTCCTGACCGGCCACCATCAGGCCGGAATGCTCGCTGGGCAGGGGGTTGTCGCCGAATGGCAGCGCGTCTTCAGCGGCATACACGCCGATGAACAGCGTGCGCGGCAGTTCGGTCTCGTTAGCGCTTGAAGCGTGCAGTAAACGGGTGTGCATGAAGCACACGGAACCGGCAGGGCCGAAACAGGCGACCGGCTCCCGGCAATGCTCCTCGACCACCTGATCATCCACTGCGCCGGTGAAGCGCTGATCGTGCCAGTGCGACCACAGAGGGCCTTTATGGCTACCGGGGATAACGTTCAGCGGGCCGTTTTGTGGCGTGACCTCGCTGATCATCAACAAGGCAGTGACGATGTCATCGTTACTGTGCGGCGTGAACAGGAAATCCTGGTGCCACTTCACCTGAGTGGCGGTGTGCGGCAGTTTGGAATTGATCTTGCTGTGGTGAAAACGCGTGCCGCCGCCACCGATCAGCTGCGCAGAGATTTGCGCCATCCGCGATTGCAGTGCGACGCGCCGATAAGCCGGTGAAATCTCGGTCGGCGAACTCACCCGACGCAACGAAGGATGATCGGCGCGGTGGTCGCCTTCGAGGTCAAAGCGCAAACGGCCATCGATGGTTTCGCCCCAGCCCTGTTGGTGAGCGCGACTGTCTTCCACCCATTGATCGAAGTCGTGCTGCAAGGCCGCTACTTCGTCTGCCGCCAGCACCCCTTCCACTACCAGAAAGCCGTTCCGCTGGAACTGCTCAACCTGCGACTGCTCGATCATGTTTTTACCTTCCTGTAACTCGCACGATAAAAGGGTCACGCCAGTGATACGTCTTTGAGAAACGCTTCAACGCGTGGGTTATTGCCGCTGCGCAGCACCTGGGGCTTGTCGTCGCAGACCACGCGCCCCTTCTCCATGAAGACGATCCGGTCAGAGACCTTGAACGCGAAATTCATTTCATGGGTCACGATCACCATGGTGATGCCTTCCTGCGCGAGGGCTTCGATGACCTGCAGCACTTCAGTGACTTTCTCCGGGTCCAGCGCTGACGTCGGCTCATCGAACAACATGATCTGCGGGCGCATCATCAAGGCCCGGGCGATGGCTACACGTTGCTGTTGACCGCCGGACAACTGATGCGGGTACTTCCAGGTGTGATCGAGCATCCCGACTTTGTGCAGCAGGGCGTAAGCCTGTTGCTTCAGTTCCGGCAGACTGCCGAGGCGGTGGTAACGCGGCGCCATCAGCAGGTTGTCGAGCACGGTCAGGTGCGGGAACAGGTTGAAGCTCTGGAACACCATGCCGATGTTCAGGCGGTGATCGGCGTGCTCCACGTACTGCGGCTTCCGGGCGCCCTGCCGGTTCAAATGAATGAAAGGCTGGCCATTGATCTTGATGTCGCCGTTGTCGATCTGCTCAAGACCATTGAGCAAACGGATCAGCGTGGTCTTGCCCGAGCCGGACGGCCCGATCACCGACACCACTTCACCGGGCTGGACATTCAAGCTGACGGCGCCCAGCACCTCCACGTCGTTGTAAGCCTTGTGCAGACGCGTCGCCTGCAGAGCGGGAACTTGCGGTTCGACGGGCGTGGCACGCTGCACGACTGCACGCTGCTGGGTCGCCAGCGCCAGCACTTCGGCGTCCGGCACACGGGAGACATTGCGATGGTTGACGTCCAGGAACTTTTCGAGCCGCTTGAGCAGGAAGTCAAACACGGTGACGATAAAAACGTAATAAAACGCGACCGCCGCCATCGTTTCCATCACCAGGAAGTTCTGCGAGTACAGACGCTGACCCACCATGAGGATTTCGGTCAGCGAGATCACCGACACCAGTGAGCTGAGCTTGACGATGGAGATGTATTCGTTGGCCAGCGAAGGTAACGCCACCCGCAATGCCTGAGGGATGACTACCCGCCACTGGGTACCGAAAAATCTGAGGCCCAACGCTCGCGCGGCCTCGGCCTGGCCCTTGTGAATGGACAACAGCCCGCCACGATGAATCTCGGCCACATAGGCGGTTTCGCAAAGCACCATCGCCAGCAGACCGGCCCAGAACGGATCACCCAACACCGCCGATGCGGCCGGGAAGGCCTGAGGAACGTTGTAGACGAAAATCAGCAGCACCAGCAGCGGCACGCTGCGAAACAGCCAGATGTAGGCACGTGCCGGTGCGCTCAACAACGGACGCTTCGATTGTTTGGCCAGAGCCACGAAGAATCCCAGGCCGATACTGACGACCCAAGTGGCGAAGCTCAGCTTGATAACGGTCCACGTCGCCTTCCAGAACTCGACATCGAACAGCAAACCAAACATGTAATTCCAGTCGAATGTCATCGTCGCTGTGCTCTACAAAAAAACTGAATGTGCAACCGGGCGCCGCGTTCGAAGGCGTCTGTCGGTGTACACCGATCAAACGAGATTCGTGGAGCGAGGCACTCGCGGTCAATTAGGATTAACGGGAGCAGTGCGTAGGCAGAACCGATGCAGCGCCCCGTTGTGATCTGCCGCCCCGACGCGCAATGACGAGGCGAGCCAATGGCGCCAAAATGGCGCACAACTCTTTCCAGTCCCGGGCAGGCGCCACACAGCGGTGCGGCGCCCCGCTATTCATCGCCCGGCTGTTCGTCCCTCGCTAATCCAGTCCCAAGAGTGTGCGGGGGCGGAAGCGTTGCTTAAATTCGTTTCTGATTCACAGCTGGGGCGAGAAAATCCGAAGCAGGCACGCCTGCGCAGGATGATCGACGGTGGTGCGCCAGATCACACGGCAGCAGGAGCCGGGCGTACGGCATGGGGATCGAAGAAGCTCGGCGCGGCCATCCCGGGAATGTATTGATCGGAAACGAACATCCGGCAGCGCTCGGTGAATGCAGACACAACGCGCGATAGCTGAGCGTTGGTCGCCGTGGCGTAGCCCAGCTGCAGGGGGTGCAGTCCGCCCGCCAGACGGATTCGTATCAAGCGCTTGCCGTCCTGGGACATGTTGCCTTTAGGACGGGCGTTGGCAATGGTGTAGCCGATACCGTTGCCGACCATGGCGCGCACGGTTTCGAGGTTGCTGGAGCGCATCACGATGTTCGGCGTGGTGCCCGCCTGAATGAACAGACTGAGAAAGTATTCCCGGCTCCAGGGGATATCCAGCAGCACCATCGGGAAGGATTCGAGGTCCTGCAGGCTGACGGTCGGCAAATGCGCCAGCGGGTGATAATCCCCGACCATCACATAAGGCGGCAGTTTGGCCAACGGCTGGAAGTCGATGTCGGCGCTGGCCGCCAGGTCGTAGGTCAGCGCGATGTCAATCTCGGCGCTGCGCAGCTTTTCCAGCAATTGCTCATGATCGCCCTCGACCTGAGTGATCCGCACGCCAGGGAAAGCACGGCCAAAGCCAAACACCAATTCCGGGGTGATCATCGGCGCCAGCGAATGCAGGCAGCCCACCCGCAACGGGCCTCGCACGGTGTTCAGCGACTCCGAAGCAATCGTATAAAGGTTGCTCATCTGTTCAAGAATCAGCTTGGCCTCTTGCATGACCTGCCGTCCAACCGCCGTGAGCGAGATGCCTTGGGCGTGATGACGAATGAACAGCTGAATGCCCAGCTCGGCCTCCACGTGGGTGATCGCCGCCGAGATGGACGGTGACGACACATGAATGCGCTCCGACGCTGCGCTGATGCTGCCAGCCTCGCCGGACGCGACGAAATATTCCAGCTGGCGTTGAGTAATACGACTGAGCATCACGCCCTCCACGTCTATAACGAGCGGGCGAGCAACCGCGCGCCCCTCTGAACCAGTTTGCAACTACGCGGTGCACGGTTCATGCCGGAGCTGCTGCGATCGAGCTGTGTGCGACGAGGTGCCACATCCATTTGCCCACGCATCAGTGGGGGTTCGGTTTTTCCTAACCTATACCTTCAAAAAGCGGAATTTCCCTAAGACCCTCCCTTGATCACACTGGCCCCCTGGCTGGACGAACCCTGCAAGGCCGCTGTGCCTTCCAGACGTGCTGTCGTTGCTCAGGCATCGGCGAAACCGATCAAGGTCGACTCTCTTTAGGAAGTTCAAATGTCAGTGGAAAAAATCAACACCTTGGTGGTGGGCGCCGGCCAGGCAGGTGTCGCGATGAGCGAGCATCTTGCACTCATGGGCGTAGAGCACCTTGTCCTGGAGCGCAGCCGCATCGCGGAGCGCTGGCGTTCGGAACGCTGGGATTCGCTGGTCGCCAACGGCCCGGCCTGGCACGACCGTTTCCCTCGCATGAAATTCGAGAACATCTCGCCGGAAGCCTTCCCGCCCAAAGAGCGCATGGCTGACTACTTCGAAGACTACGTCGCCATGTTGAAAGCCCCGGTGCGCACCGGCGTCGAAGTGCTGAAAGTGGAGCGACATACGGGACGACCAGGATTCAAAGTCACCACGTCGCAGGGCGTGATCGAAGCCTCCAACGTGGTCGCGGCCACAGGGCCCTTCCAGCGTCCGGCGGTCCCGAACATCGTGTCCGGGCAGGTCCAGGTCCAGCAACTGCACTCTTCGGATTACAAGAACCCGGGGCAGCTGGCAGAAGGTGCCGTGCTGGTCGTCGGCGCTGGCGCGTCGGGTTCGCAAATTGCCGAAGAATTACAAAAAGCCGGGAAGAAAGTCTTCCTCTCGGTGGGTGAGCATTACCGCCCTCCTCGTTCGTATCGTGGCCGCGACTACTGCTGGTGGCTCGGTGCGCTGGGTCTGTGGGACGAGGTGCGCATCACCCCGAAGAAGAAGCATGTGGCCTTCGCAGTCAGCGGCTATGAGGGCGGCAAGACCGTGGATTTCCGCCGCCTCGCGCATCAGGGCGTCACGCTCGTCGGGCTGACCAAGGCCTGCAACAACGGCGTCATGACATTCGAACCGGGGCTTGCGGTGAACGTGGCTGAGGGTGATCGGGCGTATTTCGATGTCCTGCGTGACGCCGATGCCTATATCGAGCAGAACGGTCTGCCGTTTCCGCTGGAGCCCGAAGCGTGGGAGCTGCTGCCTGATCCGGACTGCCTGACCCACCCGTTGCTGAGCCTGGATCTGGAAGAAGCCGGTATCACGACGATTCTGTGGGCCACCGGCTTCAAGTTTGATTTCAACTGGCTTCAAGTCAATGCGTTCGACGAGAAAGGCGACCCGTTCCACAAACGCGGCATTTGCGCTGAGAGCGGGATCTATTTCCTCGGACTGCCGAACCTGGTGAACCGTGCTTCCTCGTTTATCTACGGGGTTTGGCACGACGCGAAGTACATCGCTGACCACATCGTTTTGCAGAATGACTACATGGCGTACGAGCGCTCCTGATCGAGGTGTTGTGCGGATCGCACGCAGAGCCCCCGTAAATGCCGGTTTCATCAAATCACCCCGATGTGAAGCGCACCCAATCCTCACCCAAGAGATGCCAACATGCCTACCCACACCCGCATCCGCATGTTCAACACCAAAGAAACCTACCCCAATCAGTCGCTCGACAACGACCTGTGCCAAGCCGTGCGCGCGGGCAACACAGTTTACGTCCGGGGCCAGATAGGCACCGATTTCGAAGGCAACCTCATCGGTCTTGGCAACCCTCAGGCCCAAGCCGAACAAGCCATGAAAAACGTCAAGCAACTGCTGGAAGAAGCAGGCTCCGACCTCTCCCATATCGTCAAGACCACCACCTACATCATCGACCCTCGCTATCGCGAGCCGGTTTACAAAGAAGTCGGCAAATGGCTCAAGGGTGTCTTCCCGATCTCCACCGGCCTGGTGATTTCCGGGCTCGGCCAGCCTGAATGGCTGATGGAAATCGACGTCATCGCCGTCATCCCGGACGACTGGACTGCTGCCTGAACCCCTGCCCCATACTGACGGAGTCGCCATGGCCATTGCACAGCGCAAGCCCCCTGAACCCGCCACAGCGGCCGCGAGCCTTGCGGCTGCACCGAAGATCAACGTTGCGGTGCAGCTGGATAACGTGCTCAAGCGTTTTGGCGACTCGATCGCGCTGCACGAGGTTTCGCTGAAAATCAGGGAGGGCGAGTTCGTCACCCTCCTCGGCCCTTCAGGCTGCGGCAAGACCACGCTGCTCAACCTGATGGCCGGGTTTGCCGAAGCAGACCATGGCGAGATATTCATCGACGGCCAACTGGTGACCGAGACCCCGCCATACCAGCGAGAGATCGGCATCGTCTTCCAAAACTACGCCCTGTTTCCGCACATGAGCGTGGCCAAAAACATAGGCTACGGCCTGCGAATGCGCGGCGTGCCCAAGGCCGAGATCTCCGAGCGAGTCGAGCAGGCCCTAGCACTGGTCAAGCTGCAGGGCTATGGCGAGCGCAAGCCCCGCGAGTTGTCAGGTGGGCAACAACAGCGGGTGGCACTGGCGCGCGCACTGGTCATCCGGCCAAAAGTCTTGCTGCTCGACGAACCGTTCTCGGCGCTGGACAAAAACCTGCGCCTGTCGATGCAGATCGAGCTCAAGGACATCCAGCGCAAGCTCGGCGTCACTACGGTGTTCGTCACTCATGACCAGAGCGAAGCCCTGAGCATGAGTGACCGCGTTGTGGTCATGTCCGCCGGTCACGTCCGCCAGATCGGCACGCCGGATGCGATCTATCGCCATCCCCAAGACCCGTTCGTGGCCAGCTTCGTCGGCGACGTCAACATCATTCCGGGCCGCTATCTCAATCGTGAGGAACTGGCGGCGCTTGCGATGGGCGACAGCGTGCTGCGCCTGCCGGCCGAGCGGGTTCATGCCGACGTCGGTGCGCGGGTCGACATTTATGTGCGACCGGAGAACATTCGCCTTGGCGCCCTCGGCCCCGATACGTTGCTGAGCGCCACCGTGGTCACCCATGTTTTTCAGGGCGACCACGTGGACACCCATGTTGACGTCCCTGCGTTGGGCCAGACCCGGCTGTTCGTTCGCCAGTCCGGGCTCGACGCCCTGGCCCGCTGGCCGGTAGGCGCTGCGGCCGGCCTGAGCTTCCATGAAGAAGGCGTTTGCGCCTTCGCCGCCGACGCCCCGTCCCTTTCCTGACCTCGAGCATTCCATGACCTCACGCCATCGCATTACCAGCCCTCTCAGCATGTGCACTCCAGCGCCAGGGCAACACGCATGAATGCGCTTCCTGAAACCATCAGCGCCATCATCGCTCGCGAGCCGGGCGGCCCCGATGTGCTGCAAAGCGTCCAGCGTCCGCTGCCAGGCCTGCAAGCCGGTGAGCTGCTCATCCGTGTGGCGGCCGCAGGTGTCAACCGCCCGGACCTGATGCAGCGCAGCGGCATGCCGACACCGCCCGGCACCCCTGACGTGCTAGGGCTGGAAGCGGCCGGTACGGTAGTGGCCGCAGGTGGGGGCGTCGAGGCTTTCAAACCCGGCGACCGCGTCATGGCGCTGCTGGGTGGCGGCGGTTACGCGCAGTATTGCGTCGCGCTGGCCGCTCATTGCCTGCCGGTACCGGTCGAACTGTCGCTTGAAGATGCCGCGGGCGTGCCGGAAGCGGCGTTCACCGTGTGGCACAACCTGTTCGAGCTGGGGCGCCTGAGCGCAGGCGACACGGTGCTGATTCATGGCGCCGCCAGCGGCGTCGGCAGCTTCGCCGTGCAATGCGCCCATGCGGCGGGTGCGCGGGTGATCGCCACGGCGGGCGGCCCCGAGAAGGTGATGATGCTGCAAGCACTGGGTGTCTGGCGTGCGGTCGATCGCCATCGCGAAGACTTCGTCGCAGTGATCGACGAATGCACCGAAGGGCGCGGCGTCGATGTCGTCCTCGACAACGTCGGCGGCCCCTACGTGGCACGCAATCTAGAGGCAATGGCCGGCGGCGGACGCCACGTCAGTCTGTCATTTCTGCAGGGGGCGAAGATCGAGCTGGACCTGCAAATGCTGATGCGCAAGGGCCTGAGTCTGACCTCGTCCACGCTGCGGCCAAAAAGCGTTGAGGAGAAGGCGCGGCTGGCGAAATGCATCCGCGAGCAGATGATGCCCTGGATCGCCTCTGGCCAGGTCAGGCCGCTGATCCACGCTCGCCTGCCCCTCGATCACGCCGCCGAAGCGCACCGTCTGCTGGAGAGCAATGCCAATCTCGGCAAGGTGCTGCTGATCGCCAACGCGCCCTGATGCCAGGCCCGCTTCACGCCGTGCCGACCGATCGATCCGACAACGCTCCCGGAGCGCCGATGTTCAAACTGTATTACGCCTCGACCTCGCCCTACGTGCGCAAAGTGATGATCACCGCCCACTGTCTGGGATTGTCCGGGCAGATCGAGAAACTCGAATCTGCCGCCCACCCGGTCCAGCGTGACGAGCGTATCGCCGCGTTCAATCCGCTGGCCAAGGTGCCCGCGATGCTGACCGCCGACGGCCTGGCGCTGTATGACAGCCGGGTGATCTGCGAATACCTCGACAGCCATGCGGGCGGCTCGCTGTTCCCTCGGGAAGGCCGGCAACGCTGGGTCAGCCTGGCGCGGCAGGCGTTGGGCGACGGTCTTCTGGACGCCGCGCTGCTCGCCCGTTACGAAACCGTCGCCCGGCCCGCCGACAAGCAGTGCGAGGGCTGGCTCGACGGGCAACTGACGAAGATCCGCGCCGTGCTCGCGCACATCGAAGAGCAGTCGGCGCAGTTCAGCGAGGTGCCCGATGACATCGGCCTGATCGCTATCGCGTGCGGCCTGGGTTACCTGGATTTCCGTTTCGCCAGCCTCGACTGGCGCGCCGACCACCCCGCCACCACCGGCTGGTTTGCCGCGTTCGACCAGCACCCCGCCATGGTCGCCACGCGCCCCTTTGAATAACGCCCTGGAGTAAATCATGTCTCGTACCGTGTTTTTTCTTAACGGCCCCAACGCCAACCTGTACGGGCTGGACACCAAGGGCACATACGGCAGCGAAAGCTTCGCCAGCATCGAGGCCCGCTGTCAGCGCCACGCGGCCGAGCTGGGGCTGCAACTGACGTTCCGCCAGAGCAACCACGAAGGGGTTCTGGTGGACTGGATTCAGGAAGCGCGCCTGCACGCCGACGCCGTGATCATCAACGCGGCCGGCCTGACCTACAGCTCGGTGCCGATCCTCGATGCGCTGCTCGCTTTCGACGGCCCGATCATCGAAGCGCACATGAGCAACATCTGGAAACGCGAGAGCTTTCGTCACCACTCCTACGTGTCCAGAGCCGCCACCGGGGTCATTGCCGGCCTCGGCGCGCTCGGCTATCGACTGGCGCTGACGGCAGTCGCTGAACTGCTGGACATACAGATGGAGCAAGCACTGTCACCGGAGGCCAAGCCATGACATCGACCCTGGTGTTTTATAGCGAGCACGACAGTTTCGAAGAATGGAGCGCCTTGCTCACACCGCTGCTGCCAGGCGTGCGCATCTGCCGGGCGCAGGATGTCGACGACCCGGACAGCGTGCACGTGGTGCTGGGGTGGAAACCGCCGCGGGGATTTTTCGCCCCTTATCGTCAGCTCAAATTGCTGGTGAATCTGGGCGCCGGCGTTGATTCGCTGGTCGGCCGTGACGATCTGCCAGCGGTGCCGATCACGCGTATTTCCGACCCGGACATGGGCCGCATGATGGCCAGCTACGTGTTGTTCGCCGTGCTGCGCTACGCCCGGGACATACCGGCCTTCGAGCGCGCCCAGCGCGAACGGCGCTGGCACTATCTGCACCCGCGCTTGCCGTCCAGCGTGCGCGTCGGTGTGCTGGGGCTGGGTGAGCTGGGGGCTTATGCGGCGCTGGAACTGGCGCGTCAGGGGTTCGATGTGCGCGGCTGGTCCCGCTCGGAGAAGCGACTGGACAACGTCGCGTGCGTGAGCGGAATGGACAGCCTGGACGGTTTCCTCGCCAGCAGCGACATCCTTGTGGTGATGCTGCCACTGACCCCACAGACCCACGGACTGCTGAATGCCGAACGGCTGGCACTGCTGCCCAGGGGCAGTTGCTTCATCAACGTGTCCCGGGGGGCTGTGGTCGATCAGCAAGCGCTGACCGCCGCGCTGGCCAGACGGCATATCGCTGAAGCGACGCTGGACGTGTTCGACCGCGAACCACTGCCGCCGCAGGATCCGCTCTGGACGATGGACAACGTGCTGATCACGCCGCACCTGGCCTCCGTGGCAATCCCGGCCACGGCGGCGAAGCAGGTCGCGGACAATATCCAGCGCCTGGCAAGGGGCGAGCCGGTGCTCAATCAGGTCGATCCGTCGCGCGGATACTGAAACCGGAGGACGCGCCGGTGACTGCATCGCAAATTCCGATGCACAAGTGCAGCAAAGCCTGTTTTACCGATTCGGAAGTGTCATTCCATGATGGCCGCATCCAACCCGCGTGTCCGCCCATGACAGGCACCCAGCGTTGGCCAGAGGTCCTCCTTTCCGTATAGCCAGAAGGAACAGATCATGCCGCGTAACGTCATCGCCTTGACCCTGTTGAGTGTGAGCCTGCTCGCCGCCGCAAATGCCAACGCCGCCGACAAGCTGGTGGTCAGCACCTGGGGCGGCAGTTTCAAGGACCTCATCGACGAAGCCATCGGCAAGCAGTTCACCAGGGAGACCGGCGTCGAGGTCGAATACATCACCGGCGGCACCATCGACCGCCTGAACAAGGCCAAGCTCGCCGGCACCGCCGAATCCGACCTGACCTTCACGACTTCTCACGTCGGCTGGCTGTACGCCCACGACAAGCTGTTCGAAACCCTGGACATGAGCAAGATTCCCAACGCCGCCAACCTTGTCCATCAGGCCAGACTCAGCCCGTCGCACATCGGGGTATGGGGCTACGTCTACACCATTGGCTACCGTCCGGATCTGGTGCCCAAAGGCGTGACTTTCGACAGTTGGGAAGACCTCTGGAAACCCGAGCTCAAAGGCACGCTGGCCCTGCCCGACTGGGACCCGAGCCATATCATTGAAGTATCGGCCAAGCTCTCCGGGAGTGACGCCGAGCACTGGGAAAACGGCCAGGACAAACTCAAGGCGCTGGTCCCAAACATCAAGTCGTTCTACACCAACGATGCCAACAGCCAGCAGCTGATTGCCACAGGCGAGACGCCGGTACAGGTCATGCTGTCCATGAACGCCTATCACATGATGGAAGAAGGCGTGAACATCAAGCTCGCCATCCCCAGAGAGGGCGCGGTACTGGGCGTCGATGCGATGGGCATCAACACCGGCAGCAAACATGCGGACCTGGCGTACACATTCATGAACATTGCGCTGTCCCCGCAGGTGCAAGCGAAGATAGCGAAGATCAATCGCGGCAGCCCGGTGGTGACCAATGCCCATGTCGACCCGGAAATCGCCAAACTGCCTGGCATGTTGACCACGCCCGCCCAGTGGGACGCCACCCTGAACATCGACCCTGAGCTGCGCGCCGATAAATCAGCGCAATGGCGCAAGTGGTTCTCTGAAAACATCATGGCGCACTGAGTCCTCAAGCGCTGCGGTCTGACGTTGCACCGCCATTGCAGGCGCGCCTCTCCCTACAGGATTCGAATTTATCCGGCGGCCCGCCTTCAGGGCCGCTCGCTCGGAAATCACCTATGACTCGTAGACCTGCGTTTGTCCTCTGGTTCGTGCTGCCGGCGGCGTTGACCGCCATCGGTCTGACCATCGCGATGCTGACGGTGCTGCAATACAGCGTGCGTGCCTACATTCCCGGCTCGCTGGACGTGGGCGGTTTTACCCTCGATAACTTTCAGGACCTGTTCAAGAGTCTGTACGCCCAGGCGTTCTTCAATACTGTATCCCTGAGTTTCAAGACCGCCCTGTTCGGTCTGCTGCTCAGCTACCCGCTGGCCTATGCGCTGGTTCGCACGCGCACTGGCTGGCTCAAGTCGAGCATCCTGATCATTGCCATCACCCCGCTGTTCCTCGGCGAAGTGGTGCGCACCTATTCCTGGATCATCGTGCTGGGCAGCAGCGGCTTTCTCAACAGCCTGCTGCTGGCCTCGGGCGTGATCGATAAACCGCTGCAATTGATGTTCACCCAGACCGGCGTGGTGTTGGCGCTGGTTCACGTCACGATGCCGATCATGGTGCTGATGCTCGCCACCGGGCTGTCGCACATCGATCCGGCCTACGAAAAAGCCGCGACCAGCCTGGGTGCCGGACCGATTCGCGCCTTTCTCACCGTCACCTTGCCGTTGTCCTTGCCAGGAATCGTCGCCAGCCTGACCACGGCGTTTGCCTGGACCTTCAGCGCATTCGCCACGCCGCAGCTGATCGGCGGAGGCAAGGTCAGCACCATCGCCACGCTGGTCTATCAACTGGGCTTTTCGTCGCTCAACTTCCCCTTCGCTGCGGCGCTCAGCGTCGCTGGCCTGATACTGACAATCCTTCTGTTGGCGACACTCAAGCGCATGACGCGCTCCCTGCAAATCGTCGGAGGTCATTGAGATGACGCGTTCCAGCCGCGACAAATGGCTCGGCCATGCCGGTCGCCTACTGGTGGGACTGATTCTGCTGTTCGTGCTTCTGCCCACCATCGTGGTGATCATTTCATCGTTCAGCAGCACGTCAGTGTTGTTCTTTCCGCCCAAGGGCTGGTCGTTGCGCTGGTTCGAACGGGCCCTCGCCTACGACGACTTTCGCAAGGGTTTCTACGCCGGGCTGATCGTCACGGCCTGGGCCTCGAGCCTCGCCGTGGTGATCGGCACGACCCTGGCCATCGCCATCCACCGTTACGACTTCCGCTTCAAGCGCCTGCTGGAAGGCGTGCTGCTGTCGCCGCTGTTCATCCCGCATTTCACCATCGGGTTGGGGCTGTTGATGCTGGTCGCTCAGCTCAATCTGGCCCGCGGCTATGCGCTGGTGATTTTCTGCCACATCGTACTGGTGCTGCCGTTCGTGCTGCGCAGCCTGTATGTGTCGCTGCACAACCTGGAGCAGCGCATCGAACTGGCCGCTGCCAGTCTCGGGGCGTCGCCGCTGCGGGTGGTGTGGACCATCACGGTGCCGCTGATGATTCCCGGCTTGTTCGGCGGATGGTTGTTCGCGGCCATCCTGTCCTTCAACGAGTTCACTGCGTCGCTGTTCGTCACCACCCAGGCGACCCAGACCTTGCCCGTCGCCATGTACAACTACGTGCGTGAATTCGCCGACCCGACTTTGGCAGCGCTGTCGGTGATGTACATCGTCGTGACCGCGACATTGTTGACGCTGGCCAACCGTTTTCTGGGCCTGGGTCGAGTACTGAATGTCGAAGGGGCGCACTGAGCGCTGCCCCTGTGGCCCAACTGTGCCTGCTGGACGGGCACCTAATTCGAATCGGAAAGGATCGAACACCATGACGTTTTCAATCATTGGCCGTTGCGCCGAAACCGGTCAACTGGGCGTTGCGATCAGTTCATCGAGCATTGCCGTCGGCGCGCGCTGCCCTTGGTTGCGCCCAGGCGTGGGCGCGGTCTCGACGCAGAACATCACCTTGCCGGCGCTGGGCAGCCACGTCCTCGATCAACTGGCGCTTGGCCTGTCACCCGAACAGGCGATTGCCACGGTGCCGACGCAGGACGCGTTCAGCCGCTTTCGCCAAGTCACGGTGATTGATCACCTGGGCAACACCGCCATCTTCAATGGCACCGAAACCTTGGGCTGCGTGCACTCGTTGGCCGGTGAGCAATGCGTAGGCGCCGGGAACATGCTGGCCGACACTCGGGTCATCGATGCGCTGGTAGAGGCCTTCGAAACCACAAGCGGGCAGTTGGCCGATCGCCTGATCGTCGCCATGCAGGCAGCACTGGCCGCAGGTGGCGAAGCGGGCCCGGTGCATTCAGCCGTACTTAAGGTAGTGGGCGACGTGAGCTGGCCAATCGTGGACCTGCGCGTCGACTGGGCCGAAGAGGACCCGATCAATACGCTCGCGCAGTTGTGGGCCGACTATCGGCCGCAGATGCAGGACTACCTGACGCGCGCCCTCGACCCGACCCAGGCACCCAGCTATGGCGTGCCGGGAGACGAGTGAATGAGTAGCCAGGCGATTCTCGCGGCACTGATCGGATTCGACACCACCAGCCGCGAGTCCAATCTGCAACTGATCGAGTTTGTGCGCGACTTCCTTGCCGAGCATCAAGTGCCCTGCGAGCTTATCTTCAATGACGACCGCAGCAAGGCCAACCTCTTCGCAACCATCGGCACCGATGATCGCCCGGGTGTGGTGCTGTCCGGCCATACCGATGTGGTGCCGGTCGATGGTCAGCCGTGGACCGTACCGCCGTTTGAATTGACCGAAAAGGACGGCAAGCTCTATGGCCGTGGCACCGCCGACATGAAAGGCTACATCGCCTGTGTGCTCGCGGCGGTACCGGGTTTGCTGGCCCTGCCATTGCGCATGCCGGTGCACATTGCCTTGTCCTACGACGAAGAAGTGGGCTGCCTGGGCGTGCGCAGCCTGCTGGCCGAACTCGAACGGCGTGCGAATAAACCGGCGCTTTGCATTATCGGCGAACCCACCGAGCTGAAACCGGTGCTGGGCCACAAGGGCAAACTCGCCATGCGCTGCGACGTGCAGGGCGCGGCCTGCCACTCTGCCTACGCGCCCCAAGGCGTGAACGCCATCGAATACGCCGCTGAACTGATCGGCGAACTTGGGCGCATCGGTACGCGGCTGCGTGCCGGGCACCTGCAGGACGCGCGTTTTGACCCGCCGTTCTCGACCGTGCAGACCGGCGTGATCAGTGGCGGCAAGGCTCTGAACATCGTGCCGGCCGATTGTCGTTTCGATTTCGAAATCCGCACCCTGCCCGATCAGGATGCGCAAGGCATCGCGCAACAGCTACAGCAATACGCGCAGGAACAGGTGGTGCCAAAAATGCAAGCGGTGAACGCCCGCAGCGGCGTTCGTTTCTCAGCCTTGTCGTCTTATCCGGGCCTTGCCACGGACGAGCACAGCGACGCCGCGAAATTGATCGCCGAGTGCTGCGGTTCGAGCGAATTCACCACGGTAGCGTTCGGCACCGAGGGCGGACTGTTCGACGCCATCGGTATTCCGACGGTGGTCTGCGGACCGGGCAGCATGGACCAGGGCCACAAACCCGACGAGTTCGTCAGCGTCGAACAGCTTGCAGCCTGTGACCGCATGCTCGAACGGCTGACACTTACGCTCCGGCTGTTGCATCGTCGGGCGTAGCGCCGGCTTGCTTACGACATCAACCAACAGTCCGTCGCTCAAATTGGCAGCTAGTGATCTATCACGCAACGTCGTCTCTAGGCCTCTTCGTGCTGAACAGACCCGCGAGCAAATTGCCAACTGACGAGGAGATACACAGCCAGCAAGGATCCAGCGATCAGCAGCGTCATTTGAACGCCAAGTGCTGCAGCGATCATCCCTGCCAACAAACCTCCCACGGCTTCGAAGCCAAATCGCATTGCGATATAGAAAGCGATTACCCTCCCCCGCAAAACCTCCGGCGCGTTGCTCTGTAATGTCATGTTGCTGCTGACATTACTGATCGTGATACCAAAACCGAGGCCGGACAGCGCCAGCAGGGTCAGAATCAGCGGCGGGTTAGCAGCGACCGCACACAGCGAAAGCGCGCAGACGACAGTGCCCCAGAAAATGATGCGATGCAGGCTGGATGAGCTACCGGCAAAGGCGAGGTAAAGGGTCGCGACGAAGGCTCCCGCACCTGCCGCTCCCCACAACCAGCCCAGTGTCTGTGCGTCGCCAGCGAACACATTCTTGGCGAGTATGGGCAGTAATACTGAATAGCAGGAAGCCAGAAGGTTAACCATGATCACGCTGATGAGCAGTCGCCGCACATGCACCGTCGTCCACAAATAGCGCAGGCCCTCACGGAAGATTTGCCCGGTAGAACCTTTTGCTTTCGGCTGGGGTGCGCTTTTAATCTTCATCAGACCGACCAGCAACATCCCGAACGCCACCGACGTCGCAAGGAAACAACCTGCCTCACCACACCAATTGATCAGAAAGCCCGCCAGAGGGGGCCCGACAAAACGTGCAGCGTTGATCAGCATCGCGTTCAGGACAAGGGCATTGGGCAAATCTTTGGGATCATCAACGAAACCGCCAATCAATGCCTGGCGCAAGGGCGTTTCAAGGGCATTGAGCAACCCTAGCAAGAGCGACATCACGATGATGACCTCCTGCCCCATCCAGTGCTGCCAGGTAAGGACAGCCAACGCCAGGGACTCCAGCGCAAGGAGAGTCTGTACACCTATCAACAGCCGCCGTTTGTCATGCCTATCTGACCAAGCCCCAGCCAGAGGGCCGATAAGCAGCTGAGGAAGCAGCGTCAGAAATGCGATTGCGCCCAGTAACACCGCAGAGCCGGTCAGGTGATAGGCCAGCCAGGACAGAGCGACCTGCTGGATCCATTTGCCTAACGTCGAGAGCCCCTGTCCCACAAAGTAGACCTGGAAGTTGCGGTGACTTAACGCGCGCACCGGTGCTGGCCATTGACGCTTAGCAGAAGAAATCACATGAAGCCTTTATTGAACGGGCCCGCCTGCGCCTTCTCCCGGCAAGCCCAGCACAGTCGGCCAAGGCTTCAGATGCTGTACTGGGTATGCGCGGAGTCAGGAAGGAAATTCGCAGCCCTTTTGCGTGAGGGATTTAAGAACCCAGGTTCTGTCGTTTTCGCCTTGAGCGATCTGTTCGAGCTGTTTCTGTTCTGCTGCGTGTTTGGCGTACGCTCGGTCATAGACTTCGGCGACCTGATCAAAGGGAACGCAGAGCAAGCCATCGTCATCGCCAATCACCAGATCGCCCGGCTCAATGACCATACCGCCTATGGCAATGGGTACGTTGATTTCGCCTGGGCCATCTTTATAAGGGCCGCGATGAGTCACGCCTGCGGCAAACAGTGGAAAATCCCCAGCACCGATGCTGGCGGCATCACGAATCGCGCCGTTGATCACGATGCCCGCGACGCCTTTTTTGATTGCATAAGCCACCATCATTTCGCCGATCAGAGCATTGCTCAGGTCGCCGCCCGCGTCGACAACGATAACGTCACCAGGCTGGGCGATGTCCAGCGCGTAGTGCAGCATCAAATTGTCACCAGGACGGGCCTTGACGGTAATCGCCGGGCCGACCAAGACACCGGAGCGGTGCATTGCGCGCAGCTGCGCGCCACCTGCCGTCATGCGGTTCATGGAATCGCTGATATTGGCCACCGGAACGGCGCGGTATCGCTCAACCCACTCGGCATCCACCTTGCGCTCTTGCGCCAGCACTCTGAATCCAATCGACATTTCGTATTCCTCTTATATTTGTAGGGGTATAGAACGTGAGGCGTCACGATTAATGAAATGACGTTTCGAAAGTATCACCAGATTTTTTTGTACGCAACGGCGTTTTCAGCCAACCGCCATTCAATGCGCACCCAAAAGCGGCGACAGTCGGCGCTTTCGTGCTCAAGCTGCTGATTTTTCGCGTGTATTGACCACTTGAAAATGCGGAACAAAGCACCTCGGCAAAATCATAATACTCTTACGTATCGCAACGTCGTTTCATTATGATACTTTCTAGACAACGCCGCTGCGCCAGATCGCAGCAGCTGCACTCAGATAAAAAAGCCAAGGTGTGCACATGACCCGAACCATTCTTTTGACTGGCCCTGAATTAACCGCTGAAGCCATGGCCCATGCGGCCTCCCACGGCGTCCGCATCGTTCCCACCGTTCCGTATGCTCCCGCCGAGGAACTCATCGCCACCATTGCGGCTGAGCAGCCCGATGCGATCATCGTGAGGCAGGGAAAGCTCACGCGCGAAATGATCGACGCTTCAATGAAGCTCAAAATCATCGCCAAGCATGGTGTCGGCTACGACACCATTGATGTCGTGGCCGCAGGCGAACGCGGTATTCCGGTGACCATCGCTTTAGGTGCGAACGCTCAGTCCGTCGCGGAGCATGCGTTCGCTTTGATGTTCACAGTGGCGCGTCAGACCGCGCTGCTGGATGCGCGGATGCGCGACGGGCATTGGGACAAGGCCACCTCTGTCGGTATGGAGCTGTCCGGCAAGACGTTAGGCCTTGTAGGATTGGGCTCGATCGGGCGGATCCTTATGGAATTGGTCGTTCCGCTGAAGATGCAGGTGAAGGTCTACGACCCTTACTTAAAGGAGCTGCCTGCGGCTTCGAATGCCGAGCTGGTCGGCGACTTCGATGCGCTGCTGGACGCCTGCGATATCATCAGCCTGCATTGCCCGCTGACTGAAGCTAACCGCAACCTGTTTGGGGCTGCCCAATTTGATCGCATGCGTTCCAACAGCATTCTGATCAACACCGCGCGGGGCGAACTGGTTGACACCGACGCGCTGTTTCATGCGCTCAGCACCCGGCAGATTGCGGGCGCAGGCCTAGACACGTTCAATCCCGAACCACCGCCGGCCGACTCCCCGCTCTGGGGTCTGCCAACGCTCGTTGCGACGCCTCACGTAGGCGCCAATACCTCTGACGCGCGAGACCGGGTCGGCATGCTCGCCGTCGAGCAAATTATTAATTACTGGAAAGGCACGGCGCCTGACCCTCGCGCAGTGGTCAATCGTCACCTCTTTCAGAGCTGATCAAGCGAATTACCCGAACCTGAAAATCCGGTTCGGGCATACAAAAAAGTCTTCTCCAAAAAGAACAAAACGGGAGAGAGTCATGTCTGTCAGCTCCACTGATATCAGCGCCATCGAGCGCTCGACCATGCGAAAAGTCGCTTGGCGTTTATTACCCTTCCTGATTCTCTGCTACCTCCTGGCGATCATCGATCGCGGCAACATCGGGATGGCGTCACTGCAGATGAACCATGACCTTGGTTTGACCCCCGCCATCTTCGGACTCGCCAGCAGCCTTTTCTTTGTCTCGTACTTTCTGGTTGAAGTGCCGAGCAACCTGGCCTTGCAACGTTTCGGCGCGCGGATCTGGATTGCCAAGATCATGATTACCTGGGGTTTCATTTCGGCGGGTACAGCGTTCGTTCAAGGCGCGAACTCTTTGTACGTCATGCGGTTTCTTCTGGGCGCAGCCGAAGCCGGGTTTTTTCCTGGTGTGTTGCTCTATCTAACCTACTGGCTGCCGGCCGCTTATCGCGGTCGCATGGTGGCAATTTTCATGGTGGCGATACCCGGCGCAAATTTCATAGGTTCGCCATTATCAGGGCTTCTGCTCAGCATGGACGGTTGGTTCGGGATGCGCGGCTGGCACTGGCTGTTCATTCTGGAAGGGATACCTGCCGTGTTGCTTGGGATTGCCTGCCTGTTTGTTCTGACCGATCGTCCAGAGCAGGCGCACTGGCTGAGCACCGAGCAACGTACTTGGCTCACCAGTCGGCTCGATGAGGAACGTAGCCGCAAGACCGCCATCGGGCACATTTCGCTGTGGAAGCTGTTACGCCATAAACACATCTGGGTGTTGGCGTTGATCTACTCAGGGGCTTCCGCCGCTGGCAGCACCATGAGCGTATGGGCTCCCCAATTGTTAAAGACCTTCGGTCTGAGCAATCTGGAAATCGGTATGGTCAACGCCATTCCCTACGGGCTTGCTTCCGTGTTGATGATTCTGTGGGGTCGCAGCTCTGACAAAACCGGTGAACGCCGCTGGCACACGGCGACTACCTTGTTGTTGATCGCTGCAGGGCTCTTGCTAGCGCTTGTTACCTCCTCTCTCACCGCGACCGTAGTTATGCTTTCGATGGTACTGATCGGCGCTTACTCGATGAAAGGGCCGTTCTGGGCGCTGGTGTCTACCTGGCTCTCTTCATCCACTGCAGCGGCGGGCCTGGCAGCGGTTGGCGCCATGGCCAACCTCATCGGCGGCGGCGTGATGGTGAACGTTTACGGGATGATCCATGACGCTACCGGTAGCTACGCCCTCGCCCTCCTGCCACTGGCCGCACTCTGCGCAGCGGGTGCGTTGATGGTGCTGCTCATGGGTCGCAAGCAACTTGGGGATGTAACCGTGGACTCAAAGCTTAAGCAGGGTGCTAACGCACACTGATCAAGTCTGAATCTTTGCCGTCGCCCGGCCCATGCCGCGCGACGGTTTTTTTTGCCGATATCAATGTATTTATAAAAGCTTAAGCGCAGTAAAACTGCTTCATACTCAAACGCTTGAAAGTTGCCGGATGCAGCCAACGGCAGTATTTTGCAGGGCGTCATGCATCTTCCAATGCCCACCACTACAAGGAGAAAGAAATGGTCAAAATCCGCCCACGTCCTGCTGTCACTGGGGTGGCCTCGGCTGATCGGGTGTTGACTGTGCTCACGGCATTCAGGACGGGAGACACCGCCGTGGAGCTTGCCGAGCTCGCCGAGCGTACTGGATTGATCAAAAGCACGATCATGCGCTTGATGGTTTCGCTGGAAAATCACGGACTGATCACACGCATGGCCGATGGTCGCTACCAGCTGGCGACCGAAATCATGAGGCTCAACACGGTCTATCAAGACGGACTGGATCTGGAGCGGCATATCACGCCGCTGCTGCACAGGCTGACGCAGGAGACAGGAGAGACCGCATCGTTCTACGTGAGGCATGGCGCTTACAGAATGTGTCTGTACCGGGTCAACTCACCGCATCACCTGCGACTGCACATGCAGCCAGGCGACACCCGCCCAATGGACGCTGCAGCAGGCGCTGAGGCTTTGCGCACACCCTATGCGATGGCGGCGAAGATGATGAAACCGATGTACTCGGTAGGTGCGACGGATCCTCACGCGTCATCAATGGCGTTGCCTATCTTCGGCGCAGGTGAAAGCCTGATCGGAGCGTTGGTGCTGTCCGGCCCGGCGAGTCGATTGACGGCTGAGCAGGCCCAGACCTTTTATCCATTTTTCCAGAATGCCGCACTTGAGCTGACACGCAGCCTGGGGGGCGACGCGTTGGCTATTGATCTGGATGAGCCTGCGCCGAAGAACACAGCCAAGAAGAAAGCAGCCAAGGCTTAAACGAAATGTCACCGCCCGACGGGGGCCGGACAGCGACGTGAATTTCTCAGCAGAACATCGTTAAGTGAGCAAGCGCTTCCTTCAGAGAGCCGGGTGCGGTGGTTGTCGCATGGCGATATGAAATCGATGCGCGAGTTGCTGCCTGCTCAAGCGCCCCTGTATTTTTCGGATGCATCGGTTCGGGTTTTGAAAGCAATCGCTTCCAGTTCACCGGTTCCTCACATTCTTTATGCATCGTCATCAGGATTTCGAGGTGATTTTCATAAACCTCGACTTCATATGCTGCCTGCTCCAACGCCTCCATCTTGGCGTACTCTTTGTGCTGTCTTCCAAGCTCGCGCTGCCGGCGGTGCGCATTGCGCTCTGCCCGCTTTGCTGGGGCATGCAAATTACGCACAGTCCCCTTCCAGCCCATTCCAAGTCTCCCTGTCGATCAAATGATGGTGCATTGGCGCGGGACGACGGTCGCAACTAGATCACATCAATCCTGGAAACCCTGATCACCATTTCGTCTTGTGCAAAGCGTCGTTCAAGCTCGGCTTTATAACTTTCCCACCATGGTCGAACCAACTGCTGCACCATTACTTCGTAGATGATAATGGCGTCGTGACTCCTGCCCGCCTGTGGCGTATTCCATAGCCCTTCGACAGGCACCCGCGTGAATGCCGTCATTCCGCCAAAGCGTTCCAATAACTCTTCGCGAACCTGGGAAAATAGTGCAGATCGAAACTCCCTACCTTCGTTGTCACGCTGAGGAAGAAAAATTTCCACTAGATACATTTTTCCCTCCTGGATTGAGTGTATGAAGTGTGGATGGGATGAGGCAGGTTGTCGCTAGTCGACGTAGAGACAATAGGCCGCGCGGTCGAGTTCGATAGATAGGCGCAATGCTTTCTCTAATGGTTCCTGCGGGCAGGCATGCTCCCGGCATGACAACGCGTGAAACCCATGCACCTTGGCAACCCTTCAGACAGGTTGTGCTCTCACGGGGGATGTATTTAAAACGCCAAGTCTTCATGGCGGACCACTTTCGCGCCACTGGTTACATGATGATGGAGTGGACCAAGATTCTCATAAACCACTGCAATGCAGCGCTGCCCGAGCGCTCTCCAGATGCTGGGGAAATAACCAAATGACAGACGTGCTTAAAATCACGTCCGATGTGCTGGACGTAAGAGAGTGTGTTCGGCTGTGCAGATGGCTTCGATCGCAGTTTTGGCAAGATGGTACAGGTTCGGTCGATTGGCGCTGCGGTATGATCCGCCCTCCTCTGCGGCCCCTCCTCCTTGTAGCTAATGCGCGCTCGGCTTGCGGATTGCTACAGTCCGACGTCCGTTATCGTCGCGCTGGTTTTGACTTTGGGGCGAAGCAGCCACCTCGCAGTGCCCAATAGACGGATCATTGCTATCAGGCGCTGCGAGTTTCGACGACGATTTACCGACCAGGCAAAATGATCGATTACAGATTGCATGCGGTTCGTCGAGCGCAAACCAAGTAAACCTGATTCACGCGCAGCTGAGATGCCTCTGCTCAGCTTACGACGGCCCTGAACGACAACTGTTAGCCGCGAATCCGATGTTCCGTGAAGGAGTAGTCTTCTTGGCAGTCCCCTGCAGGATCTGATTCGACACTGGTGTAATGGACGGTGTCGGCATCGAGGAACTTGTAGCTGTAGACGTCTGGCGAGGACACGCCAACTGTCTTCATCGCATTCTTCCCGTTAGCTGCTGTCCATGTCCCGTGCTCCACTTGGATGCGCTGGGACTGCTGAGCGTCCCGGTAGAATGTGACCGTGAATTTCCCGTCTTGCTGGAAGCTGGTATTCCACGACAAGAACTGACACTTACCGTTTGCTTCTCGCAAACCCTTCCACGAGCCCACCAAGGCTGGATCGTTCACAGGTTTGTTAGCTGCGCAGCCGCCAAGCACTGCTGTGAGGGCGACGATGCCGAATGAGAGACTCCGTTTCACCTAAACTTCCTTCTGCAAAATAATCGAATACGCGGCGCTAATATGCACACCAAATAGATATCGACCGTTGGGTAGAAATCTTTTGCCATCTCGGATTCGATCTTCACCCAAAATCAACAAATCCTCAGTGGTCGTTTTCTTTGATCTTAACAAAGGCCGATTCGTGGCTGGGTTGTTAGTGCAAGTCGTGCTCACTTGATTCGAACGACGGTCGGATACTCAGCGGTCGCCGATTCGTGATACATGTCATCAAGCCAGGTGGCGATCCCTTGCTCGTCTACAAAATCAGGAATCACTATCTCCCAAAGCCGCGAGTGCTTGCCTTGGCTTTCGTCCAATCGAAAGACCTGCCAATCTCCATCGATCTTCTTGACACCCATCATTCGTCCGAAAACCTGAAAGACCATCATTCCCATCATCAAATCAATCTCCTGGCTGACTCGCTCTGGCGTAGCTAAAAGCGCAACAGCTTGGCCAGTGATCTCGCTTTTGATGCAGTCATAACGCTGGTGCCATGACCATTGCCCGATTGCTTGTGGTAGAACCGCGACGAAATGTGACTCTGGAACCTCCCAGGATGAGCTTGGCTTCCGTCGAGCCTATGACCCCTACTCATAGGATAACAACACTCCTTGTTGGGATATTGGGGCCTGCCTAGAGTGGCATCCATCGCAGCGCACCAAGCGCTTGATGATCGACCCACGAGCATCGAACGCGGTCTGGTTATCGACTTCACACTCGCTCCCGGCGCCTCTGGCGCTGGCGACAGTGCTCAAGAAACTGACGACGTTTAGTTTGCCGACTCAATGCTGACCCCAATCAAACTTGCCATAAGGAATATAAAGATGAAATCCAAAACCACAATTGCCGCTCTCATCTCATCTCTCACGCTGGCAGCGCTTACAACTGCAGTTGCTGCACAGGAAAAACCCGCCGCTGTAGAGCCCGCCAAAACGGTCGTACTCGTACACGGCGCGTTCGCTGACGGTTCATCGTGGAGCAAAGTGATTCCGTTACTTGAGAAAGCTGGACTGAAGGTGGTCGCGGTGCAGAATTCTCTGGACTCATTGGACGGCGACGTCTTAGCTGCCAACCGCGCGATCAACGATGCGCAAGGGCCTGTGGTTCTTGTAGGACACTCATGGGCAGGCGCTGTCATCAGCGACGCCGGCGTCAACGACAAGGTCAAATCCTTGGTGTATGTCGCGGCTTACGCACCTGATGATGGCCAATCTGTGCACGACTCAGCTAAACCCTATCCGCAGATGCCAGGGTTGGCGTCTTTCGTGAAAGATGCCGATGGCTACCTGAAGGTCAGCGACGCAGGCGTCGCCAGGTTTTTCGCACCTGACCTTTCCCCTTCCGAACAGAAACTGATTGCCGCCACTCAAGGCGCCTTGAACAGCAAAGCACTGAGCCAGCCAGTGCCCCATGCCGCCTGGCACAAGGTGCCTTCATTTGCAGTGGTAGCCGCTAATGACTTAATCATCTCGCCGCAGCAGCAACGCGATCAGGCCAAGCGCATGCACGCCACTTCTGTCGAAGTGCCTTCAAGCCACGTTGCAATGCTTGCTTATCCGAAAACAGTCGCGGATCTGATTATCAAAGCGGCCAAATGATTCGGTGAACCATTCCAATAATTCGCCTTTCTCTATCAACTTTGGCATGCGAGATCACAATCATGAACTGGTAAATAACAGAATGTACTCAATAGGCCCGGCTAAATGTCGGGCTTGCTCGTTGACGCCGCCAGGTCTTGAGCGAGCATGATCTGTCTGGGGAAGTTCTCCCGCTTACTCTAAACGCTATGGTGTCCGTCCGACGCTGGATCGGCATGGGAATAGCGGACTTGTCGTTTCGCTTGCTACACCCGAGCGCGCTGATCCTAGGTCAGATTTAATCCCCCATCAATAAGGAGTATTTCTCCGGTCAAATAGTCTGACTCGACCAGCATGGCAACCGCTTTTGCGATGTCGTCCGGGCTCGCGGCCCTGCGCATGGGTGCGCGAGTTCGCCACAGCGCTTGAGCCTCGGTCCACTCTGCAGTCAGAGGCGTGTCGACCAACCCAGGCGCCACAGCGTTTACGCGAATTTCTGGCCCAAGCGACACCGCAAGTAAGCGGGTCATGTGATTCAGCGCAGCTTTGCTTACCGCATAGGGAATCGATGCGCCCTTGGGACGGACACCGGCGTGGGAGCTGATGTTTACTACGCAACCTGGTCGACCGGAACGGGCGGCATCGCGCAACGCCGACTCGGCCAAAGTGACCAAATGAAACGGCGCAACGACATTAATCTCATTAAGTTCGTGCCACACGGTGGAGCTTGCAGAGGCAAGGTCGCTGTGCGGGATGACCCTGCTAATACCAGCGTTATTGACCAGAACATCAAGCTGACCCCACGCCGCAATAGCCTCGTTGATAAGCCTGACCCTGTCCGCCTCGATGGAAAGATCAGCTTGCACGTAAGTGGCCCGCTTCAGTTCCGCAACCATGGCGCGTCCCGTATCCGCAGAGTTTCTGGAATGAAGCACCACGGCGTAGCCTTCTTGGCTGAATTTGCGAGCAATGGCTGCGCCGATACCGGATGTCGATCCTGTCACCAACACTACGCGTAATGCGTCACCCATTGCCGGGTTGAGTTTCATAGGGTGTCTCGACTGATCGCTAAAAGAGTAAGCGGCAGCGTACACACCTTGCACTGATCAGTCAGGCATCCACTGAGGCCGTACTCTCTATAGAAGCTTACTGGCGCGCTGGGTCGGAACATTCTTGAGCATTGGTTATTTCGTTGCATCAACCGGGTCTTTCAACGCCGCTCTGTGGTTTGTGGCTGCACACGGTCTGCTGGGGATATTTGCCTACGTCGTGTTGGCGGGCCGTTTTGAGCGCATCGTCATTGAGCAGCCCGCGCTGTCACTCTCACCCTCGGCCGCACCTGACCACGTTTAGTTCGCAGTCAAACGGGCGGCCTGGCCGCCCTTGGTTCAACCATCCAGCGCCCGCGCGCTGAATGCCGGTGCCGACCCAACCCCCGGCTGAGCTCAGGCGTCAGGCTGCTGAACGGTGTCATCCGCAACGTTTGGTTCAACACGTTGTTTCTGACTCGCGCGATTTTTGCGGTCCTGGGTCCGTCGCAGTGAGGCCTGTTGCTTTGCATACCGTGCCTGAGCCGCAGTGACGACGCCGGCCGGTTGACCGTTCAGGTCCAGGCGTGGGGCGTTTTCTACCATGCTTGCCCAATATCGTGTGCCCCGACACCAGGTCGAGATGCCCAGCTTGAGCTGTTCGAGAGTGAGTCCGAGCAACGACAGATGTTGCTCGGCATCCTTAAGGATGCCTTCTTTCAATGGGACCTTGGGAGCCGGATTGACCGGGAAGGCCAACGGAAAGTGCTTCTGCAACGACCAGATCGCATCCACCGCCGGATCCTTCTCGCGAGGCTTCGGATCGGCCTGCGGTTTTCGCTTGGGACGTGGTGCGCTCTCGGCCTGTGCGGGCGCCTTTTCGGCCCGCAAGCGGTCGCGTAGTTCAGCTAACTGTTCAAAACCCATCGTTGTATTCACTGCCTGTAGGTAAATTGCCTGGCTGCAAGGGTATTCGATGCCGTGCCTTGTAGCAGCAAAAACAGGACGGATCGTCGCGGTTTCGTGGAATACACGCTGTACTGCGCTTGAGAACGGTGTCCAAATCGAGCACTCATTGAATACCGCCCGGGGTCAGCGCCAGGTTGCGCTCGGCAGGTTAAAGTCCATCCGTCGCCTGTTGAGCCCTCTCGATGGATATCTGGAGCGCTGTTGGACACCAAGGCCAGGCGCGGGCCGACTGCGTTTACCCGGCCCATGCGCAAGCCCACATCGGGTGAACAGGAAGACGCCGATATGCCCATGAACAATGAACCTCAATCGCGACTGTTTTTCGCCCTTGGCTGCCCCTCTGCGCTGAGGAAGACCATTTCCCAGTGGCGCTCATCACTCGGGCTGCGGACTGGTCGACCCGTTCCAACGGCCAATTTTCACCTGACGCTGCTGTTTCTGGGGGCCGTGAACACAGCGCGAATCGCAGACATCTGCACCGTTGCGTCCAACGTCAAAACCCCTGGAAAACGAATTACCCTGGCCCTTGACCGCCTAGAGGTCTGGCGCAAATCGAAGGTGCTAGTGCTCATGCCAGACGATGCGCCTGCAGAGCTCATGCGGTTCGCTTACGCCCTGGAACAGGCGATGCTGCCCTTCGTGCATAACCCGGAACAGAAGGAATTCCGCCCTCACCTGACCCTGTCCCGGGATTACCTGTCTCAGGTTCCGGAGGCAGGCAGCCCACCCGAGTTTTTTCTTAGGGCTGATCGGTTTGCTCTTTACGAGTCCCATAAAGGCCAATACCGGATGATCGCGGAATGGCCACTTGTTGAATCTGAATCCTGAAGCCTTAATGACTCCAGCGCGTAAACGCCTGCCGCGCGTCTTCGCGCCCCCCGCTCCATTGGCCTGGCCACGTTACAGTCACCGCCATCGATGCTGGTAGAATTCGGAACACTGCCACCTTGATCAAGAGAAAGTCCATGAACACACAACTCACAGAAGAAGAGATGCGACGCGCGCTCTTCGGCGACGCTGAGGTCTCTCCTCCCGCCGCACCCGAACCCGCCCCTGCACCCGCAGTCACGAAAGAACCTGATCCGGAAGTGATCATCGAGCCGCTGGCCAAGCCTGTCGCTAAAAAGAAGGTCGCTAAAGCCTTCACGCCCAGGCTGCGAGTCACCCTGAGGGTTGGCAATGTTTTCGAAGGCGAAACCCAGGAGTTTCTGCACGAAGCCGACACGTTGAGCACCCTGCTTGCAGAACAGGAAGCCACCAAACTGGCGAGAAAGAAGTTCAAGTACGTTGAAGTGGTGTCGGTCAAGCCGATGTGATGTCTGCGCCACTTACCGCTCGCGACACCTCGCAAGTCTTGAAAGACATCGCCTTGGGTGTCCGCCCCATGCGCCGCTTGGGCGATCAGACCCGGGCTGATCGCTATTGCGGGCCGATCACGGTCGAGAGCGATGGCTGGGTGATCACGTTTTACATCCAGGACAACACGCTTGATTACTGCCACAGTTGCGTCAGCCCCGACGGCCAGGCGTATCGCTTCGACTCCTTCCAGCGATACGGCACCCATCCCGTCGAACTGCTGAGCACGTGGGAGCGCACCCAGCTGGAGCGGCTGCTCTTGGCCCTTTGAGCCGTTATTCATGATCGTCAGACGAATCGAGCGTCAGCACGTGTCAAGAATGAAGTGACTGAGGAAGTACCGCATCAGCAGTCACCCGACTTGAGAAACGCGCCCAAGGAACGGATGGCTGGGATCGTTGTAGCCCGGCGTCGATGAGTGACCGCTGACCACCAGGTCGTCGACGAATGCCTCGTCCTCAACGCTGAAGCGGTATTCCAGTGCTGGCAGGTAGTCATCCCACTGCTCTTCGGTGCGCGGCCCGGCGATGGCCGAGGTGATCAGCCGGTTGTTGAGCACCCAGGCCAGCGCGAACTGGCCGCTGCTGATGCCGCGCGCCTGAGCGTGGTCCTTGATGCGCTGAGCGAGACTGAGGGATTCCGGCCGCCATTCGGTCTGCTTCAGACGCGCATCGTTGCGCCCGGCACGGGTGTTCTCCGGTGCGGGTTGGTCCGGCAGGTATTTGCCGGTCAGCACGCCGCGAGCCAGCGGACTATAAGACACAACCCCAATCCCATAGTAGTCAGCGGCCGGCAGATGCTCGACCTCGATCTGCCGGTTGGCCAGGTTGTACAGCGGCTGACTGGCGGTTGGACGTTCGACACCCAGCATATCGGCGGCACGACAGAACTCGGCCAGCTTCCAGCCGCGATGGTTGGACAGGCCATAAGCGCGAATCTTGCCCACACGAATGAGGTCCGCCAGCGCTCGCACGGTTTCCTCGACAGGAGTATCCGGGTCTTCGCGGTGCAGATAGAACAGGTCAATGTAATCGGTGTTCAGGCGTTTAAGGCTGGCCTCCACTGACTGTATGACGTTGTTGCGCGAGGCACCGCGACTGTTCGGTCCCGCACCCCCCGGATCAGGATTGACGAATTTGGTCGCCAGCACCCATTGCTGACGGCGCGCGGCAATCAGACGGCCGACCACATCCTCGGAGGCGCCGGCGTTGTAGCCGTTGGCGGTGTCGATGAAATTAACGCCCTGCTCGAATGCTTTGTCGGTAATGCGCCGAGAGACCGCTTCGTCGGTCTGTCCACCGAACATCATGGTGCCCAGGGTCAAGGGTGAAACTTTAATACCGTGACGGCCCAGTGACCGATAATCGATAACGCTCATGAAATCTCCAACGAAGATAAAAAGAAAGACGGCGCGTGACCCGCCGATATAAGTTAGAACCGGCGGTGCGCAGCCATTCGCAACAAACAAACGAAGTGACAATATGGAGGTAGGGATTAACGGTCAATAATAACCAGGGACGTCGCTATAACGTTTTAAGCTAATGTTATTCCTCTAAAGACACACTCAACTCGCAAGTGTTTGTCCAGCAACAGTCAAAGAACATAAGGCATCCTGCAGGCGCAACCCGCGTGATAGAGGGCCCACGCCCCATAGACTTATCCCCCTTTATATTCAGGCGATAAATAAGAAAGTTGTACCGGCGGCATATTGCTTGCAACCGCCTGTTCACAACATTCAACGCCGGAGTGTTTCCATTGCCTTCTTTCTCGTCACCGCTCGACTTTCCTGACAGCCCTTTATCCCGCGCTTTTTCCCAGCCGCTCATGCTTGGCTTGTTTCTTCCCGTTCAATCCGGCGGCTGGAGCGCCTCGGCCTTGCCTCGAGGTACCGACTGGACTTTCGAATACAACAAGCAACTAACATTGCGCGCCGAAGCATTGGGCTTTGATCTGGTATTCGCCCTTGCCGAATGGCTGGGCAAAGGCGGTTATGGCGGTGACATTCGCTATCACGACGAATCCCTTGATGCCTTTATTACGCAGGCGGCGCTGGCGTCGGTCACCGAGCGCATCATGCTGATCTCAACGCTACATGTGCTTTATGGGCCTTGGCACCCGCTGCATCTGGCTAAATTCGGCGCCACGCTGGATCACATCAGCCAAGGGCGCTGGGGCCTGAATCTGGTGACCGGCCATCGTCATCGCGAGCACCGGCGCTTCGGTCATGAGCCTATCGAGCACGATCAGCGTTATCAGCAGGCGGACGAATTCATCCGCGTGGTTCAGCAACTCTGGGCGAACCATGACAACGTCGACTTCACCGGTGACTATTACCGGCTTGAAGAGGCCTACAGCAGCGTCAAGCCGCGCTTTGGCCGGCCGGTTCTGGTGAACGCGACGGGCTCCAGCGCAGGCATCGAATTCGCCGCCCGGCACTCGGACATCGTCTTTACCACGAGCCCCGGCAGCGCCGAGATCGAAGACGCGCTGAGCAAGCTGCCCGACCATCTGGCGCGTATCAAACAGGCTGCGCTGGGCCAGGGACGGCAGATACGCACACTGATCAACCCGCTGGTGATTTGCCGAGACAGCGATGCCGAGGCCTGGGAGCACCACGCCGCGATCAGTGCAGCTGGCGACCCTGGAACCCTGGCCGGGCATGCCCGCGAAGCCAGTGACGCCCACGCCTGGCGCGGTCACCAGGCCGACCATCGCTACGTAGGAGGCAATATCCAGCTGGTCGGCAGCCCGGAAACCGTGGTGCGCGACATCCTGCGACTCAAACAAGCGGGCATCGACGGGATCCAGTTGAGCTTCTTCGATTTCGCCCCGGACCTCGAACAGTTCGCCGAACGCGTATTGCCGCTGCTGTATCAAGCCGGCCTGCGCCACTGAATACCTGCAAGGAAGAACGTCAATGCCCTTTTCTCGTCGTCAAGTCATCGCCGGCCTCTGTGCACTGCCGGTGATCGGCGCAAGTGTGCCTTTCTTGCCCAGCGCACTGGCCGCAGCCACTGCCGAAGCCGTAACAGGCAAACGGGTCTTTAATCTGCTGGTCAACCCGGAGCCGCCGTCGCTGAGTTCGTTCAACACCACCGCCGGGACCACCATCACCGCCAGTAGCAAAGTGCTCGAAGGTCTGCTGCGCTATGACGAGAGCCTGACGCCGCTGCCCGGCCTGGCCGTCGCATGGGAGGCCGCCGCCGACGGCCTGAGTTATCGCTTTGCGCTGCGCCAGGGGGTGAAATGGCATGACGGGCAGCCGTTCACGGCCCAGGACGTGGCGTTCTCGCTGGAACTGATCAAACGTTATCACCCACGCGGCGGCAGCACATTTGCCAATCTGCTCACGGTGGAAACACCTGACGACCACACCGCTATTGTCAAACTGGCCAGGCCTGCACCGTACCTGATTCGCGCCTTTGCCGGCAGCGAAACGCCGATCCTGCCCAAGCATTTGTATGCCTCGGGCGATCCGCTGAGCAACCCGCACAACAATGCGCCAGTCGGCACCGGGCCCTATCGCTTCAAACAGTGGCAGCGCGGCAGTTTCATCGAGTACGAGCGCAACCCCGATTACTGGGATGCCAACCTGCCCGGCGTCGATACGCTGTTTCTCAAGGTGCTGCCCGACTCGGCCGCGCGACTGGCGGCATTCGAGAACGGCACTCTCGATGCGGGCGGACAAAGCCCGGTGCCGCTCAGCGAACTCAAACGCATCACCCAGTCCGGCAAGCTGCAATTCACCACCCGTGGCTACGCCTACAGCATCACGCCGACCATGCTCGAGTTCAACCTGGACCACCCGCTGCTGGCCCGTCACGAAGTGCGCAAGGCCATCGCCCACGCCATCGACCGCGAAGTGATCAGGAAAGTGGTCTATTACGGATACGCTGACGTCAGCGTGTCGCCGATTCCGATGAATTTCCCTCAGTACGTCTATGAGGGCCCCGACCCCTACCCGTTTGACGTGGCCAGGGCCAACGCGCTGCTGGATGAGGCAGGGCTCCCGAAAAGAGGCAATTCGCGCTTCAGCCTGACCCTTGACCCCCTTCCCTATGGCGACAGTTACGCACGGACTGCCGCCTATATCCGCACGGCCCTGGCCCGGATCGGCATCGACGTACAACTGCGCTCACAGGACTTCCCGACGTACACCAGACGCATCTACAGCGACCGAGACTTCGACTTCGCTGTGGTCGGCATGGGCACGATGTTCGACCCCACCGTCGGTGTGCAACGGCTGTTCTGGTCGAAAAACTTTCGCAAGGGCCTGCCGTTCTCCAACGGCTCCCACTACAACAACCCGCAAGTCGACCGGCTGCTGGAAGCCGCCGCCGTGGAAACCGACGAGCAGAAACGCGGCGAGCTGTTCAGGGCCTTCCAGAAGATCGTGATCGAGGAGCTGCCGAACATCACGCTGGTGATGCAGCAACAGGTGACGGTGTTCAACGCGCGGGTCTCCGGTTTCGAGGCCGACGGCAATGGTCTGGACGGCAGCCTGGCGGACGTGCGCGTGGCGGGCGAAGCGGTCGCCCATGGTTGATCGTCTGCGGATTTTGCGCCTGGCCCGGCGCACGATTTGGCAAGCGGTGCCGACGGTGTTGGGCATTCTGCTGCTCAACTTTTTGTTGCTCAGGCTGATTCCCGGTGACGCTGTTGATGTGCTCGCCAGCGAATCGGGCGGCGCCACCGAAGCCACACTCGCGCAATGGCGCTCGCATTTCGGCCTGGACCTCAATTTAGGGCAGCAGTTGCTCGCTTACCTCACCCACCTGGCGCATCTGGATCTGGGCCTTTCGCCGCGCTTTAACATGCCCGTTATCCAACTGGTGCTGGATCGCCTGCCCAACACGCTGGTGCTGATGGTCAGCGCATTGGCTCTGGCGTTGATTATGGGTGTCGCTGCCGGCGCGGTCATGGCCAGCAAGGCCGGCCGCTGGCCGGACCGGGTGCTGTCGCTGGCGGTGCTGTTGCTGTATTCGACGCCCGGTTTCTGGATCGGCTTGATGGCGGTGGTGCTGTTCTCGGTGAAGCTCGGCTGGTTGCCCAGCGATGGCAGCGAAACGCTGGGGCCGGACCTGCACGGCCTGGACTGGCTATTGGACCGGTTCAGCCACGCCATCCTGCCGGTGCTGACACTTTCGACGTTTTACATCGCCCTGTACGCGCGGCTTACCCGCGCCTCCATGCTCGAAGTGTCGCGTCTGGATTTTGTGCGCACCGCTCGAGCCAAGGGATTGAGCCCGTCCCGCGTCGCCATCCGCCATGTACTGCGCAACGCCTTGCTGCCGCTCACCACCCTCGCCGGGTTGCATTTCGCCGCGCTGCTAGGCGGCGCAGCGGTCACTGAAACCCTGTTCGGCTGGCCCGGCCTTGGTCGCCTGACACTCGATGCCGTGTTGTCCCGGGATTACAACCTGCTGCTGGGAATCTTGCTGCTGTCATCGATGCTGGTGGTGGTGATCAACGTGTCCATGGACCTGCTGCAAGCGTGGCTCGACCCGCGTATTCAGGTGGATTAACCCGTCTTTTGAAGAGTGAGCACGCGATGTCGTCAACGGTTATTCGATCGATTCGGTCCGGTCACAGTGAAACACTTTGGGCGGCATTACGCCGCAGCCCGGCGGCGCTGACCGGCGCTGCCATTTTGCTGCTCACGCTGGGCATGGCGCTGAGCGCCGCTCAGTTCTTCCCTGGCGATCCGTCGGAAATGGTCGCCGAGCCCCTGCTGTGGCCCGGCAGCGACCCGGCTTATCCGCTGGGCACCGACTCACTGGGGCGCAACGTCGCCGCCGGGATTGCCTATGGCGCCCGAGCGTCGCTGACCATCGCGCTGTACGGCACGTTGATCAGCGTGATCATTGGTACCGGTGTCGGCGCGCTGGCTGGTTATCACGGCGGTCGTCTGGGCGACGTGTTGATGCGCATCACCGAAGTGTTCCAGACCGTGCCGTCGTTTCTGCTGGTGATCGTCATCGTCGCCATCGGCAGCTCTACGGTGAACGTCATCGCGATGGCCATTGGTATCTCATCGTGGCCGACCATTGCCCGACTAATCCGCGCCGAGTTTCGCACCCTGCGCGAGGCGGATTTCGTCACTGCAGCGCGCAGCCAGGGTTTCAGCAATCGCTCGATCATCCTTCACGAGATATTGCCCAACGCCCTGGCGCCTTTAGTGGTAACGACGTCGATTCTGGTGGCGTCGGCGATCCTCATCGAAGCCGGCCTGGCCTTCCTTGGCATGAGCGATCCGAACAAACCCAGCTGGGGTGGGATGATCGGCGCGGGCCGCGAACAGATCGCCAGCGCGTGGTACCTCACTGCCCTGCCGGGCGTGGCGATCATTGCCGTGGTGCTTGCGTTCAACCTGCTCGGTGATGGCCTCAACGACGCCCTCAACCCCCGCCTGCGCCGGTACATCCCATGAGCCTGCTGGAGGTGCGCGGACTGCGCGTGAGTTACGAGGGTGTCGAGGCAGTACGGGGCCTGGACCTCACCGTGGAGGCCGGGGAAACCCTGGCGCTGGTCGGTGAATCCGGCTGCGGGAAGTCCACCACCGCGCTGGCGCTGCTCAGGCTGTTGCCGGGCAACGCGAAACTCAGTGGTCAGGTCCTGTTCGAAGGTCAGGACCTGTTGCAGTTGTCGCCCAGAGGCATGCGCCGGTTACAGGGCAGCGCTCTGGGGATGGTCTTTCAGGAACCGCTGTCGAGACTCAACCCGGTATTGACCCTCGGTGAGCAGCTGACCGAAACCTTGCTGACCCACACCGACCTGACCCGGCGGCAGGCATACAAGCGCGCCGAAGAGCTGTTCGGCCTGGTGCAACTGCCGCGGCCTGCAGCGCATTTGCAGGAATACCCTCAGCACTTGTCCGGCGGGCAAAGACAGCGGGTGATGATCGCCATGGCCATCGCGTGCGAACCGCGTCTGCTGATCGCCGATGAGCCGACCACCGCGCTGGATGTCTGCGTACAGGCACAGATTCTCGAATTGCTCGACAGCCTGCGCAGGGAACTGCGCATGGGCCTGCTACTGATCACCCATGATCTGGGCGTGGTCAGGCAGCAGGCCGACCGGGTCATCATCATGCACGACGGCCTGGCGCTGGAGCATCGGCCTACGGCGGAACTGTTCAGCCACCCCGCGCACCCGTACAGCCAAGGCCTGCTCAATGCCTCGCTGGGCCGCGATCATGGTCAGCATTACCTCGACAACCGGCTGCCGGAAATTCAGGTCCTGCGCACCCCAGGTCAAGCCAATTGCTACAAGGTCAGCAGCACGCTGTATCGGCCGGGTCAGGCGCCACGCCCTGGCGCCGCGCACACGACGCCGCTGTTGCAGGTGGAAAACCTGAGCCTGGGGTATGGCGAAAAGGACGTGCTCAGCGGCTTGTCCTTCGGCATCGGCGAGCGAGAAACCGTGGGGCTGGTGGGCGAATCGGGATGCGGCAAGTCGACGCTGAGCAAGGCGCTGCTGGGACTGCTGAAACCTCGTCAGGGCGTCATCGCGTTCAATGGGCGGGACATCACAGGCTTCGGCCAGGCCGAACGACTGACCTGGCGCGGCCAACTGCAGATGATCTTCCAGGACCCTTACGCGGCGCTGAACCCGCGGCACAGCGTGGAGGCCATTCTTGACCGGGTTCAGCGCCTGCACGGCCTGAACGATGCCGGCCAGAGAGCCAAAGCGCGCGAAGCCATGCTCGATGCGGTCGGCCTTGCCCGCAATAGCCTCAATCGTCTGCCGCATCAGTTTTCCGGTGGCCAGCGTCAGCGTATCGGCATCGCCCGGGCGTTGATCGTCAAGCCAAGGTTGGTGATCTGTGACGAGCCGGTGTCGGCGCTGGACGTTTCGACGCAGGCGCAGATCCTGAACCTGCTGGTGGAACTGCGCGAGGCATTCAATCTTTCGTACCTGTTCATCTCCCACGACCTTTCAGTGGTGCGTTACCTGGCCGACCGAGTGATGGTCATGCACGACGCCCGCATCGTCGAACAGGCCACGCCGCAGGCCCTGTGGCAGCAGCCGCAGCATTCCTATACCCAACGCCTGCTGGCTGCGATCCCCGGCAGTCCCAACGTTAGCGCACCGCCCAGACGCAGCTTGTCCTTCGCGGTGGCCTGCTAGTCCATGACCCAGAACCAGGAGCAACCTCATGAACCCACGTACTGACACGCTCAAGCTCGGCCTCTTCCTGCGCGCCACGGGGCATCACATCGCCGCATGGCGTGACAGCGGCTCGCAAGCCGACGCCGGGGTGCGTCTGGATCACTTCGTTGAGCTGGCGCGCAAGGCCGAGGCGGCGGGTTTCGACACGCTGTTCCTGGCGGACAGTGTTTCCGTGCGCGGCATCGACGCGCCGACCTTCGACCGCGTCATCGCGCCCAGCCTCAGTTTCGAGCCGCTGACGTTGCTCTCGGCCCTGGCCACCGTCACCTCGCGCATCGGCCTGGTGGCCACGGCCAGCACCAGTTACAGCGAGCCTTTCAACCTGGCGCGGCAGTTCGCCTCGCTGGATCAGATCAGCGGCGGTCGCGTTGGCTGGAATCTGGTCACCAGCAGCGACCCGGAGGCGGCGAAGAATTTCGGCGGTGCCAGTCACGGCAGCCAGGCCGCCCATGCCGATCGTTACAGCCGTGCGCGGGAATTCCATGCGGTGGTCGACAAGCTGTGGGACAGCTGGGAGGACGACACGCTGCTGCTGGACAAGGAAAGTGGCATCTTCCTCGACCGCAACAAGCTGCACAGGACCGATCATTATGGCGAGCACTTCAATGTGCAGGGCCCCTTGAACGTGCTGCGCTCCCCTCAAGGCAAGCCTGTGCTGGTGCAGGCCGGCGCCTCGGAGGATGGTCGGGCGCTGGCGGCTGCCACCGCCGAAGCTATTTTCGCCGCCCACCAGACACTGGCTGACGCGCAGGCGTTCTACAGCGACATAAAATCTCGCGCTGCGGTGCTGGGGCGCAAACCCGAGCACATCAAGATCCTGCCAGGGGTGACGATCTTTACCGCGCCGACTTCGGCAGAGGCCCATGCCAAGCACCAGCGCCTGCAGGACCTGGTTCATCCCCAGGTAGGCCTGAGCCTGTTGTCGGGTCTGCTCGGCGGCGTCGATCTCTCGCACCTGCCGCTGGACGGCCCGCTGCCCTTGGATTTGCCCGCCACCAACGCCTCGAAAAGCCGCCAGCAACTGATTCTGCAGCTCGCCGCCGAAGGCCTGAGCATTCGCCAGTTGTACCTGCGTCTGGCCGGGGCGCGCGGGCACTGGACGCTGGTGGGCTCGCCGCAAGAGGTGGTCGATCAGCTGCAAGCCTGGTTTGAAGGGTACGGCGCCGACGGCTTCAACATCCTGCCCCCGACCTATCCCGAAGGCCTCGACGATTTCATTGCGCTGATCCTGCCGGAACTGAAGCGGCGTGGCCTGGTGCCTGCCGATGGCCCCACAGGCAAAACCCTGCGTGAACGTCTCGGGCTGCCTTTCCCGCAGCACCCCGCGACGCTCAAACGTGAGCTTTCCGTCGCCGTTTGAAAATGAGCCGCTCAGTGACTGATATACGGCAGACGCCAAGCCCGGGGTTTGCCGACTTCTTGCCTCATCGCACCGACTGAAGAGAAAACCGCCATGACCCATCAAATCAACGCCGCCTGGGGTGCAGGCCCCGGACCTGACTATGAACAGCTGGCCGAGCGCTTCAGGCCACTGTTCATCAGGCTCCGCGAAGGCGCCATTGATCGCGAACTGCAACGCCGCCTGCCGGTGGAAGAAATCCAGCTGCTCAAGGCTGCAGGTTTCACTGCCCTTCGCGTGCCCAAAGCCTACGGCGGATCCGGCGTGAGCATCTCTGAGCTGACCAACCTGCTGATCGAGCTCGGCGAAGCCGATTCCAATCTGGTGCAGGCGCTGCGTGGCCATCTGGGCTTTACCGAAAGCGTGCTCTGCAGCCCCAACGAGGAACGCCGTGCGCTGTGGCTGGAGCGATTGGGACGGGGTGAAACGGTGGGCCCGGCGACTGGCGAAATTGGCCAGACGAGCCAGGCGCAGTTGAGCTCGCGGCTCTATCTGGACGGCGAACAATGGCGCATAGACGGCACCAAGTTCTACACCACCGGCAGCCTGTACAGTGACTGGATCGACGTCGCGGTCAGCGATCACGATGGCAGGCGCGTGTTCGTTACCGTGCGTCGCGAGTCCGAAGGTGTCGAGGTGGTCGACGACTGGAACGGTTTTGGCCAGACCCTGACCGCCAGCGGCACCGCACACTTTCGGGCGGTCGCCGTGGACCCGCGCAATATCGTCAGCAACGAGGACCGTTTCCCTTACTCGCCCGCTTTTTTCCAGATCATTCACTTGGCCAATCTGGCTGGAATCGGGCGCGCCTTGAGTGGCGAAGTGGCCGATGCGGTAGCCAGGCGCACGCGCAGTTTCAGCAACGGCAACGCGCCTCGGGTCGCTCAGGACCCGCAAGTGCTGCAAGTGGTCGGCAGCCTTCGTGCCGCGGCCTACAGCGCTGGCGCCATCGTGCTGAAAAACGCCGAAGCGATCCAGCGTGCCTATGACGCCGGCCTGACCGGCGACGCCGATGCGTTGATGCAGGCGGTGGATATCGCCGAACTGGAAATTGCCCAATCGCAAACGATTGTCAGCGACCTGATCATCGACGCCAGCTCCAGGGCATTCGATGCCGTCAGTGCTTCGGCGACTTTGCGACCGAACGGTCTGGACCGTTTCTGGCGTAACGCCCGCACCCTGGCTTCGCACAACCCGCGTATCTACAAGGACCGCATCGTTGGCGACTTCGCCGTCAACGGCACGCCCCCGCCAGCACAATGGAAAATCGGCATCGCCTGATCTTTATGCTGAGTCATGACCAGGCCGACACCCGTCGGCTTGTTTATCCCGGGCCGCGTTGCCCCATTGCGCCGGAGCTGTCCGCGAACCAACGTCCGCTTTCCTTCCGACCTTTCAGTAAGGACTTGCAGTCGGCCGAACCACAATTTCGCTCACGTCGACGTCATCGGGCTGTTCAATGGCATAGGCGAGCGCGCGTGCGATGGCATCCGCGCTCATCGCCACGCGCCGGAATGCTTTCATTTCCTCGCGCGCCACGTCATTGGAAATCGTATCGGCCAGCTCGGATTCGACGACCCCGGGACAGACCACGGTGACACGGATCTTGTCCGTCTCCTGGCGCAGACCATCGGAGATCGCCCTGACGGCAAACTTGGTCGCGCAATACACCGCAGCGGTCGGCGACACCGCGAGGCCGCCGATCGAGGAAATATTGATAACCTGCCCGAAACCTTGCGCCTGCATGCCGGGCAAGACAGCGGCAATCCCGTGCAGTACGCCGCGAACATTGACGTCGAGCATCTGGTTCCATTCATCGACCTTCAACGATGCCAAAGGAGACAGGGGCATGACGCCCGCGTTGTTGACGATCACGTCGACCTTGCCATGCTGCGTGGTGGCCAATGCGACGAACGCCTGCATGGACTGCAGATCGGTGACGTCCAGTGCGCACGCGCTGGCCGACCCGCCGTCGGCCTGGATCTCGTTGACCAGTGTGTCCAGTCGATCAGTCCGACGTGCGCCCAGTACGACGTGGGCGCCCTTGGCAGCGATCAGCCTGGCCGCTGCTTCGCCGATGCCGCTGCTGGCGCCGGTGATCAGTACGACTTTGTTCTGAATGTTCGACATAACCGTAGCTCCTGCATTTTGCATTGAGTTCAGCAGCGCCCGCGCCATACGCGGGCGCTGCTGCTGGGTACGTCGGAAAGGTTAACGGCAGCGGTCAGGTCGACACGTGCCGAAACCTGCGCAACCTTTGCCTATTCGTGTCTGAGTGGATTTCTGTTTTGCCCGCGAGCGCGTCAGTTCAGGCGAAGATGAGTCGCTGACACGCCGCCTTCGCGGGCAAGCGCGCTCCTACAGGATTGTGCGGCAGCGGAAATGCTGCATCAGACCCACGCCCGCGCGGATCGGCATTGAGATGCATGACGAATCGCACAACCATGGGAAACACCACAGTGTTCAGGACAAACCACGAACCATGGAAAACACCACAGTGTCCAGGAGAAACCACGAACGATTGTAGGAGCGCGCTTGCCCGCGAACGCGTCAGTGCAGCGAAGATATGTCGCTGACATATTGCCTTCGCGGGCAAGCGCGCTTCTACAGGATTGGGTGTCGCCTGAAATTTCCGATAGGCAACGGGCATGCGGCCACCCTGAAAACCTGTTAGAAAATGCCGAGCCTGCCTCCCGCTATCATCGTTACGCAGGCAGGTCAGCCCCCCCCCGGATGCACAATCACCACCCAGTAAGAGCCCTGACATGGAACAGACCGACGCTTCCATGCTGCAAAACATGGCCTTCTACCGCGCCGAGCTGGTTCGCCTGCTGACCCAACGCTTCACCACGCCCGGAACGTGGGAGACCGCGCTTGCGCCGTTGCAGGTCATTCGCCTGGACGCGCCGTCGGAAGTGATCCATACCGTGCACAAGCCGGCGCTCTGCCTGATTGTGCAAGGTCAGAAAGAAGTCGGCGTGGCAGACGACTGCTACCGGTACGACCCGCTCAACTACCTGGTGGTGTCGGTGACACTTCCGGTCTCCGGGCGCGTGCTGGTCGCCAGTGCGCAGGCCCCCTACTTGTGTCTGCGTTTCGATTTCGATGCCGCCGATATCGCTCAGGTCATCGCCGACGCTCCCCTGCTGGGCGTGCCGGACGAGCCGCAGCGTGGGCTGTTCCTTGAACAGGTCGATGTCCCGCTATTGGAAACCATGCTTCGGCTGGTCCGGCTGCTCGATACACCCCAAGACATCGCCATGCTCGCACCGCTTGCCCTGCGAGAACTGCACTACCGCCTCCTGCGCGGCGCACACGGGCGCCGTCTGCATGAACTGGCCCTCGCTGATTCTCAGACGCGACGGGTGACGCAGGCCATTGACTGGTTGAACAACCACTACACCCAGCCTTTGCGCATCGAAGAACTCGCCCGGGTCGCCAACCTGAGCAGCTCCACCCTGCACCATTATTTCAAGGCGGTGACCGCGATGAGCCCGCTGCAGTATCAGAAACAGCTGCGCTTGCAGGAGGCCCGTCGACTGATGCTCGGCGAAGGGCTGGACGTGGCGAGTGCCTGTTATCGGGTGGGGTATGAAAGCCCCTCGCAGTTCAGTCGAGAGTACAGCCGCCAGTTCGGCAGTCCGCCATCCAGAGATGTCGGACGCGCTCGCCGGCCCGCCTGAATCTGTTAGACCCTGAAGCGATTGACCAACTGGTTCAGGTTCACCGCGAGCTTGGACATTTCATTGCAAGCACTTGCCGTCTGGCTGGCACCTGCCGAACTCTGAGACGCCAGTTCGCGGATGCTGACCAGGTTGCGATCCACTTCCCTCGCCACGTGCGCCTGCTCTTCGGAAGCGGTAGCGATCAGAATATTGCGTTCGTTGATCCCGATGATTGCCGTGGCGATCTGGTCCAGCGAGCTGCTGGCGTCACCCGCCACGCTCAACGATTCGGATGCCAGGTCTCGGCTGGTGGCCATTGCTTTGACGGCCTGGTCGGAATCATTCTGAATGGCCTGGATCATCTGTTCGATTTCTTGCGTCGACACTTGTGTGCGGTGCGCAAGGGCTCGAACCTCGTCGGCAACAACGGCAAAACCCCGGCCCTGTTCACCCGCCCGAGCGGCCTCGATCGCCGCATTGAGGGCAAGAAGGTTGGTCTGTTCAGCAATGGCCCTGATGACTTCAACCACTTTGGAAATGTTCTGGGCACGGTTGGACAAGCCGGTGATTTGCTCACTGGTGTCCTGCACGTTGCTCGATAACTTCTGGATGGATTTCAGCGTTTGCGACACGCGCTCCAGACCCACTTCAGTGTAACCCTGGCCGCGCCGGGATTCTTCCGACGCCGACTCGGCATTGCGCGCGACTTCATCCACCGCGGCGCTCATTTCGGTGACCGCAGTTGCCGCCTGATTCACTTCATCGTTCTGGGACACCAGGCCAAGACTCGATTGCTCGGTCACCGCCGTCATTTCTTCCGACGCAGCCGCCAGCTGGGATGAAGAATCAGCGATCTGCATGATCGTGGTGCGAAGATTCTGCTGCATGGTGGCCAGAGCGCTCAACAGCCTGCCGGCTTCATCGGTCCCGCTAACTTCAACCTCTTTCGACAAATCGCTCGATGCAATGCGTTCGGCGACATTGAGGGCGTTGCCAAGCGGTGAGGTGATCGTTTTAGTCAGCAGAGTGGCCAGGAACAGGGTCAGCAGCGCGACGAATACAATCAAGCCGACGACAATGTAAAAGCCGGAGTCATACACATCAGTCGCTTGAATACCGGCAAGCGCAGCGCCCTCGTTATTGAAACGTGCGAGTTCTTCGATCTGGCCTTCCATCTGGTTGGTGACCGGGCGGATGCCGGTCGCAACAAGTTTGACAATGGAATCCGTATCCCCCGCCTTCAACAGGGGCTCGAGCAGATCCAGCTGACTGGCGTAGTCGTCGTAGGACTTCTTGACGGCCAGGAACAACTGGCGCTCCTGGTCATTCGCGATGAGCGGCTCATAGTTGTAGACCGCGTCTTTCGAGGCCTTGCGGTAGGCAGGGAACTTGCTGATGGTTTGTTGGATGGTCTGAGGGTCGGCCAGCGCCCGCTGGGTCTCCAGGCGCAGGCGAAGGATGGTGACGTTCATCAGCGCGGTTTGCCGGATACTGGGCATCCAGTTGAGTTCGACGTCCTTTTCGCTGTCGCGCAGCTTGCCCATCTGCAGGATGGCGATGACACCCAGAATCACGACCAGCGCGATAATTGCCGAAAAGAAAAGAGTGGCGCGTGGAGCGAGGTTGATATTTCTGAGCCGCATGGGACTTCTCACTGCAGAATGGCCAGAGGCCTGGTTCTGTAGCTATCGGCGAGAAGTCCCAAAGTTTAATAGCCTGTCCGTCAGGCCGTTTACACCACGTCCTCAGCGCCGGATTCGGTCGCGACATTCGCCATCAAGGGCTCAACGTGCGGTTCATCCGTTGCCGGCATCGCAGCGACGTCCTTTCGCGACGCTTCCAGCAACTCGTTCAGCGCAGCGTGCAGCTTCTGCAGGGCGCCCTCCTTGTCCACCCACCATTCGGTTGACCACAGCCTGACCAGATTCCATCCCAGCCCCTTGAGGATGGCGCCGCGCACCTTGTCGCGGTCGCGTGCCGTTGCAGCGCTGTGATACGTGGCACCGTCGCACTCCACGCCCGCCAGGTAATCGCCGGGTCGGTCAGGATGGACGATGCCCAGGTCGATGCGGAAGCGTGATACGCCAATCTGCGGCACAACCTGCCAGCCAAGACGGCGCAACCCTTGGGCGACAGCCTCTTCAAACGGCGAATCGTAACCGCCTACCGAGCCCTGTACCGCTTCGGCCAGCGCACGCGGGCCGCGCTGAGCGAATTCGATAAAGTGTTTGAGGTCGCGTACGGCGCGGGCGTTGGTGCGGTTGAGGTCGATCATCGACGGCTCGAACGAGGTGAACACCAGCATCTCCCGCCGTGAGCGGGTGATGGCAACGTTGAGCCTGCGCCATCCCCCGTCCTTGTTCAGCGGCCCGAAGTTCATCGACATCACCGGCGCGCCGGGCTCGGTAGGCCCGTAGCCGATCCCGAGCATGATCAGGTCGCGCTCATCGCCCTGCACCGTCTCAAGGTTTTTCACCACCACCGGTTCGGTCTGGGTGTCCTGAAAGAACGGCTCGATCTGCGGGTATTGCTTGCGCGCGGTGTCGAGCAGGTCGTTGATCAGTTTCTGCTGATCGGAGTTCAGCGTGATGATGCCAATGGAGTAACCGGCCGCCACAAACGCAGGATCGGTCAGGCGCTTTACGGTTTCAGCGACGATGGCCTCTGCTTCGGCCTGGTTGTAGCGGCCCTTGCCTTTGGCGTACACGCCTTCGACATTACGCCAATCGACGGCGCTGGCGCGGGTTTCCGCGGCGGGGAACGTGATGAGGTTGCTGTCGTAGTAGCGGTGATTGGAGAACGCAATCAGGCTTTCATGGCGGCTGCGGTAGTGCCAGCTCAGGCTGTGGCTCGGCACGCCGGCGCCCAGGCATTCATCGAGGATGCTTTCCATGTCCTCGGCGGTGTCGTCGTCACCTGCGTTGGCCCCGCGGTTGAAGAAGTTAGTGGGGGGCATCTGGCGTGGATCGCCGGCGATGACCACTTGCTTGCCGCGCGCGATGGAGCCGATGGCGTCCCATGGGGCGATCTGCGAGGCCTCATCGAAGATGACCAGATCGAACGGCGGCTGATCGGCCGGCAAGAACTGAGCGATCGACAACGGGCTCATGAGCATGCACGGCGCCAGACGGTTCAGCGCATCGCCCATCTCAATCGCCAGTTGTCGCACCGGCTTGTGCCGTCGGGACTTCTGCAATTCGTGTTTGAGAATGGCGAACCCGCTGCTCTTGGGAATGTCGTTCTTGGACGGGATGAGCCCGCAGAGCCTGGCGCGGATGTAGCGTACGGTCAGTTTGGCCAACTCGTCGTCCAGGCGCACAAACGTGCCGATGTCGCTCATGTGCTCGGCCGCGACGAAGTTGCGCAGCAGCGGTTCGCTGTCGATGCCCTGGGTCGCAAACCAATGCGCGTACGCGGTGACGAACGTGTCCTCGGTCGCGGCTGGCATCATCTGCCCTGTTTCCACCGCCTGTGCCAGGTGGCCAAGGCCGGCCTCTGCAGCCTGTTCGCGCACCCGGCACCAGTCGCACCAGGCTTTTAGCTGCGCTTCGTGCTGCTGAATGGCAACTGACGTCGCGCGCAATGTCGCCGCGCTCGGTTGCGTGGCGTTGGCCCGACTGTCCAGATTGCCCAACTCGGCGAAAGACCTCGCGGCAGCGTCATAGCGCGATAATGCTTGCTGCAGAGCGGTCAGCGCGGCACCGATGTGCCCGGCGGGTGCGAGCATTTCATTGGCTTCGATGACCAGCCGTGCCACGGCACTGCGCAACGCGATCAGCTCTTCAGGTGAGGTAGCCAGCGCACTGAGCTGTGCACGCAGATGTTCGGCCAACATCACCGCGCGCAGCACCCGGGCGCTGTCGCTGCCCAGGCCTTGCCAGCCAGGGATCGATTGCAGGTCGCCGGCCAACGTGTCCAGTTCCAGCAGTTGCGTCCGCAGTCGCTCGAAAATGCCGAGGTCGGCGAGTGCATCGGGCAGACCCGCCGCACCGCCCAACGATGCCAGAGTCTTCGCCACCTTCTTTTTGGCCAACGTGCCCAGGAACCAGAATTTGCCCTCGGCCTCCCGCCACTCGCTGCGCAGTTGTTCGACGGGCACACGGCGGCAGGCCTCATCGGCGTAGTCCAGCGACAGACTTTCCTCAAGCTCCCGATAGCTCTCAATTATCTGACACGCCCGACGGGCCGACTCGATTCGCTTGAGCGCGTCCGGGGCGAACGCGAACGACAGGTTTTGCCCATAAGTCTCCACGATCAGCGCCACCAGCTCGCCGAGCTGCCGGACCTGTGGCGCGTCAGCCACTGGCAACGGCAAGTGGGTCAGACCCAGCAACTTTTCACTCGCGGTGTTCAGCGCATCCAGCGCAGGCGGCAATTGGCGCGCGACGTCGGCGATCTGCGCCTGCCAGGCGTTCGACCACTGGGTCTGCGCCAGCACACCGAACATGCCCGACAGCTCCCGCGCGGCGGCGCCATTGAGTCCGAGGCGCCGGGCGAGATCAAGCAGCTGGCTGTACTCGGCAGCGCTGTGTTGCGTGCTGGCTGGCCAGGTCAGTCGAGGCGTCTGCGGGCCATGGTCGCGAATCACGCGGCCTATTGACTGGTGCAGCGTGAGGCCATTGTCCGAGCGGCGGTGCAGCACCTCGACCACTTGGTTGAGGCGAGAGCGCAGGGTTTGCAAGCGAGCGGCTTCGCGTTCCCATTCCTCGGCCGTCAGCGCGTCGCTGACGTCCCAGGCGCGTTCCAGCTGCTTGAGCACTTCGACCTTCGAGGCCTTGCTGGAATGCAGTTCCAGACAGAACTCGCCCAGCCCTTTCTCCGCCAGGCGGCGATACACCACGTCGAGGGCCGCGCGCTTTTCGGCAACGAACAGCACCCGCCGTCCCAGCGCCAGGTTGTGGGCGATCATGTTGGCAATTGTCTGCGACTTGCCGGTGCCGGGCGGTCCGTCCATCACGAAGCTGCGGGTAGTGGCCGAGGCCACCACGGCGGCCAGTTGCGACGAGTCGGCCGGCAACGGTGCAAACAGTTGCGCGGGCGTCACCGTGGCATCCAGCTGCTCGGGTCTGGGGAAGTCGCCCAGCCCGGAGAAGCCCTCGTCCGCCTCGCCGGGCTCCAGCAAGTGCCTGACCAGCGGGCTTTGCAGGAGCAGCGCCGCATTGGCGTTGAGGTCCTTCCACATCAGGTATTTGGCGAACGAGAAGGTCCCCAGTACCAGCTCGGTGCTGACTTCAAAGCCGGGCACATCGCGCACCGCCCGGCGCACGGTGTTCCAGATGCCGGCAACATCGATCCCGCTGTCGTCGCCAGGCAGATCGCCCTCCAGCCCGGGGATCGCCAGCTCGAAGTCATGGCGCAGCAATTCCAGCAGCGTCAGGTTGAAACGCGGTTCTTCGTCGAGCAGCCCGAGGGTCACCCCCGACAAGGCGCTTTTGCGCTCCAGTTTGACGGGCAAGAGGATCAACGGCGCCGAGTAGGTTTTGGGGTCATCGGCGGTTTTCTTCCATTTCAGAAAGCCGATGGCCAGGAACAGCGTATTGGCCCCGCCCTCCTCCAGATCACTGCGCGCCTTGCGGAACAGGTCGATCAATGTGGCTTCCAGCTTGACCTTCTCCAGGCTGGCGAGCACTTCACCCCGGGCAAGGGCCTGACGCGCGACTTCGTCCACGAGGCTTTCGTTATTCTGCTGCTCGTACAGCGCTTCATCGCGACCGCTGGTTTTAAGGTCTGGCACTGGCAGCACGCGAATACGCCCGCCGCTGGACAGCAAGTCCTCCAGCGCTGCCGGGTCGGGGCACAACAGACGCACACCCTTGGCACTGTCGGGCAGGTGCAGCAGGCGGTTGCGGGTGGTCAGGTCAAGCAATTTGCGCTGCCACAAGGTGAGCTTGCCCGCAGGACCTTCGTTGCCCTCGTTGAGTTCGACATCAAAGCCCGGGAGCGCTGGCGCCTCTTCCAGTGCTTCGGCAGCCGGCGGTGTGTCCGATGCAGGGTCGTCTGTGACGGTGACAGCTGACAGCAACGCCAGCGGACGAATCTTCTGCATCCGCGCCCGGTGCACGTCGATGGCCATGATGAATTGCTCGTCGTCCAACTGGCGTTCCGCCGCGACGATGGCCTGAGAAAAGCCCGGCGCCGGTGCCTGGGTCGCCAGCGTGGTTTCGAACACCACCATCTCTTTCAGGTCCAGACGCTTGCGCACCGCCGAGGCTTCGTCCGTCAGCAGTTGCGAAAACTCCTGAGGCTGCAGCCACACGCCGACAAAGGCGTGGCCCTTGGTCATCACCAACAGCGCGTTGAGCCCGGCCTGCTCCAGCGCCGCCGCGAACAGCAACGCGGTGTCCAGACAGGTGGCTACGCCATGCTCCAGTACCACGCTGGGCGGTCTGATCTTCTGGCCCTGTTGCTCAAAGCTGGCAGGGTGCAAGGCATAGCTCAGGCGCAAGCTGCACACCGCGGACCAGATCGCCGAGGCCAGCTCCCAGGTGCGCGTGCGGGACTTGCTCTCATAGCCGTCAATGCCGTCTTTCTTGCCGGCGCGTCGCAACACCTGTGACGCCATCTTGAGCACCCGATCCACCGCCGGATCGTTGGGCATGCAAAACGCTGCCAGCAGTTCCGGCATGGCGCTCAGCCCGCCCCATTCGGTGCGCGCCAGCAGCTCGGTGGGGAAGCGTTGCTCGACGAGCACGGTGTCGCCCTGAGAGACGCGCATGATCACGTCGGCATTCAGGCTCTCGGTCAGCCCGGACAAATAGGCGGCGTTGAGTTTGATGTCACGTTCGCGGATGCCGAGACGGTCACCGGCGTTCAGCCGGTCGATTTGCCAGGTACGGCTTTCGACAAAATCAGGGTCGGTGCTCAGGGTCAGCGTGAGGTGTTCGATGTCGGTGTCGTGTGTGTTCCAGACGCTCAGCTCACGGATGAGTGGCACGGCGTTCTGGTGAGAGGCAAAGCCGATCTTGCGTGCGATCAGCGCCTCAATTTCGATGGTCATTCAGGGGCTCCAGGCGCTACGAGCTGCTGGCCTCGTGGGGAGGCCGTCAAATGGCGCCTATAGTCCATGAGTCGCGCGGGGTTGTGAATCGTTTATCGGTCAATGTCGGCCCCTCTCCGACGGTTACCGTCAAAAAAACGCTGCCCTGCGGTACTCCCCCTGCACCAAAACAGTCACTAACCTGTACGAAACTGTTACATAACCCTTCGATCACGGCACGCTACGGACACGCCGTGTCGGGATTCAAGTCCCTTTCCCCCAGGTATGTGATGAGTTTCGACAGGATGAATCTTGATAAATCAGTCGGCGACAGCGTTATGGAAGCCTCCGTCCCGGAGGGCGCTGTCGTGTTTGGTCCGTTTGTTCTGGTGCCGCAGCACCATCTGCTGCTCAAGCATGGCCAACCGGTGGCGCTGGGCAGCCGGGCGATGCTGCTGTTGACGGCCATGGCCACGCGGCCTGGCGAACTGCTGGAAAAAGCCGAACTGCTGGGTCTGGTCTGGCCCCGGGTGGTGGTCGAAGAGTGCAATCTGCGCGCGCAGGTGCTGACCTTGCGCCGAACCCTGGAAACCGACACCGGCCTGACCTGTATCGTCACCGTGCCTGGTCGGGGCTATCGTTTCGTCGCGCCGATCACCTGCGCCATCACCGCTCCCGCCTCACCCACACCATCCTTAGCGGCTGCGCAGCCAGTCGCCAGCGAGCAACCGGGCAGCACGCTATCGCTGAGCGAGGTCCCGGCTGGCGCGATTGCCGCTGCACGCAGCGCTGACCGAGCCGTGTTTGGCAGGGAGGCGCTGCTGGAAACGCTGACCCGCCAGCTCGAAGCGTGCCGTTTCGTGACCCTCACCGGCCCTGCCGGCACCGGAAAGACCACCGTTGCGCAGGCCTTGATCCACCGCTTGCAAGCGCATTACCCGCAGGGCGTGTACTTCATCGACCTGGCCCCGGTGATGCGTGGCGGGCTGGTGCACGTGGTGATAGCTGCCGCCTTGAAGATCGACTGCAACACCAGTGATCCGCTGACCGTCATCACCCGCAGTCTGGCCAACAGCAAGGCGCTGCTGGTGCTGGACAACTGCGAACACGTGCTTGAAGAGGCGGCCGTGGCGGTGGAAGCGCTGTTGCGCCATGCCCGCCACTGCGCAGTGCTGGCCACCAGCCGCGAACCGCTGCGCGCCGCGGGCGAGTCTGTGCATGAAGTCGAGCCGTTGCCCTTTCCGCCAACCTCGCTGCCGGTGAACGCTAAAGATGCGCTGAACTACCCCGCCGTCGCCTTACTGGTCGAGCAGATCAAAAGCCATGACCCGTCCTATGTCTTCGTCGAGCACGACGCTGCTGCGGCGGCGGCCATCTGCAGCAAGCTGGACGGCAATGCCCTGGCCATCGAGATCGCCGCAGCCAGGGTGCGGGCGTTCGGCATGCAGTCGCTGGCGGAGATACTCGACGGCAGCTTCCGTCTGCAAATGACCGGGCGTCGTACCGCCCTGCCCCGGCACCGCTCGCTGGCGGCCGCGCTGGACTGGACGCACGCCATGCTGTCACCGGCAGAGCAGTCGCTGTTGCGGCAACTCTCGGTGTTCAACGGCCTGTTCTCCCTGCGCGCCGTCCAGGCCGTGACCGAGCTTGCTGGCGCAGACCCGGCCGCGCTGATGGAAAGCCTGATGGACAAGTCGCTGGTGGTCGCCCGGGAGCAAGGCTCCATGACCCGCTACCGGCTGCTTGAGACCACGCGCCTGTATGCCGCGCAAAAACTCGGGGAACACGCCGAGACCGATCACACCGCGCTGCGCCACGCCCTGTGGATGCTCGCCGAACTCAAGGGCTCGGTGCAGGCGCTGACCACAACACCGGCGGCGCAATGGCTGGCGCGCTACGCGGCGGATGTCGACGGCGTGCGCACCGCCCTGCAATGGGCGTACTCGGCGCGGGGCCACCGCGCCCTGGCCATCGAGCTGACGCTGGTGAGTCTGCCGCTGTGGCTGCGCCTTTCGCTGACGGCGGAATGCTACGGCTGGGTCAATCGAGGGCTGGAGCCTGCCGGCGAACAGCTGCCCGTCCCGGCGCACTCGCGCATGCTGCTGTTGACGGCGTCTGCAAGCCTGATGGTGTTGACCTTTGGTGGCGGCAAGGCGCTGCGCCAGGCCTGGCAGCAGGTGGCCGACGACGCGGCGGCGCTGCACGACACCGAACACCGGCTGCGGGCGCTCTGGGGCCTGTGGACCGATCACTGCTGCGCCAATCAGTACGAGCCCGCGCTGGCGCTGGCGGACCGTTACCTGAGCCTGAGCCAAAGCGGCCAGCGCGGGGAACGTCAGTTGCTCGGTTTGCGAATGCGTGCCACGGCGCAGTTTCACATGGGCCGGCTGCAGGCAGCGAAACAGTCGGTGCTGGAATCGCTCAGCGCGCCGCTGTCCGCTGACGCGCATTTGATCGACCTGCATTTTGACCAGCGCATCGCCGCGCGCTCGCTCAAGGCGCAGATCCAGCTCCTGCAGGGCGATCAGGTCGGTGCGCTGACCACGCTTGAGGATAACGTCCACCAGGCGGTCAGGCTGAATCACCCGGCCACGCTCTGGCACACGCTCTGTCTGGGCGCGATCCCCGCCACGTTGCTGCTCGGTCAGCAGGACAAAGCGCAGCAGTACCTGGCGTTGCTGGTCGACAGCATGGCTGGCCATGATTTGTATTTGTGGCGCCAGTTTGCCCGCTGCTTCGAGCATATCCTGTCGATCCGCCAAGGCGCCGCCGAGGCCAGCCTGCCGGCATTGGGCAATGTCATGGAGCAGCTGCAGGATCAGGGCGGCACGCCGTTGTTCAGCCTGATTCGCTGCGAATACGCGCTGGGGCTGGCGCAGCTCGGTCTGGTGGACCGTGCCATCGAGCTGGTCAAGCAAACCGTGCAGACCGCAGAGGCACGCGAAGAGCGCTGGTTCCTGCCGCAACTGCTGCGCACCAAGGCGCGGTTGCTGCTCGATCAGGGTCAATCGCCGCCTGTCGCGATCAGCCGCCTGCTCAACCTTGCGCTGGAGGAAGCCCGGCGCCAGGGCGCGCATTTCTGGATCGAACCGCTCCTTGATGACGTGCGCCGCCTGGACGCGCTGAAACAGGGTCAGCCGGGGCTCCTGTGCCAGAGCGGCCATTGATTGCGGCGGCCCGGCTCAGATCAGTCGGGCGGCGACCAGCAAGTCCGCCACCGCCTGAAACGTCGTGTCCGGCACTGGATCGCCTGGCACGGCGCGTTTGGCGATCTCGGCGGCCAGCCTGGCGTCCATGCCGTGGGCAATACCCAGCGCGGCCGCCTGGGCCAGCATCGCCGGCGCTTCCTGCGGATCGGCGCGGCACACCACCACGGGCACCGGGGTCTCGCCGCGCACGTAACGGATGCCCACCACCCAACCTTCGGCGGTGCCGATCATCAGCGAGGCGCGGCCCAGCCCCAGCTTGGTCGCCAGTGCCTGCATCTCACGGCGCTGGCGCTGACGCTCGCTTTTGATCAGCGGGTCACCATCGACGTCCTTGCGCTCGCGCTTCTGCTCGCTGCGGGTCATCTTCATGTCGCGGCCAAACAGCCAGCGCTGCATGAGGACGTCCACACCGCCGACCAGCAAAAATGCCGCCAGCACGGTGAACATCAACGGTTTAAGAACCAGGTAAAACGTCGACTCGATACAGTCGGCGCCGCAGCGTGAAGATTCCATCAGCGCCTGCAATGCATGGCGTCCGACCACGTAAAACGCTGCGGCCAACAGCATCAGCTTGACCAGCCCCTTGAGAAAATCGACGAAACTGCGCATGGAGAAAATGCGCTTGAAGCCCTCTGCCGGGTTGATGCGCTTGAAATCCGGCTTGATCGGTTCCACCGAAAACACCACGCCGCGCATGGTGATGATATTGGTCAGGATCACCACGCCGACCGTTACCGCGACCACCGGCAAGGTCAGGGCCAGCAACAGTTGTTCAGCAGTGTCCAGGACCTGGGGCCATACCGTGTGGAACGGCTCGATGTAGATCAGCGCCACCCGGTCGAGCAGCGCCGTAACCTGCGCCTGTGCCCGCGGCAACAGAATGGCGATGCATAACGTGCAGCACAGGATGACCATGCCCGAGACCAGGTCCTGGCTCTTGGCGACCTGCCCTTTTTGCCGCGCGTCGCGCAGTTTTTTGTCCGTGGCCGGCTGGGATTTTTCTTCGCTGCTATCGCCCATGCGCGCTCCGGCACGTCAGGCCACGCCGAGGAAGGCTCATAACGACGTCGCCAGGGTTTTGAGGAATTCCACCGTGCCGCGAAACTCGGCCAATTGGTCGAGCATCACCGGGATCAGGAAGGTGATGTAGATCACCATCAGCACGGTGAAGAACAGGTTTTTCACCGGCAGCGACATGTCGAAGATGTGCAGGCTGGGGGCCATGCGTGACAGGTACGCCAGCATCAGATCGGTCGCCAGCAGGCAGATGATCAGCGGCGACACCATGATCACGCCGACGCGGGTCACCTGATCCAGAATCGACAGCACGGCCATCAGCGCCGAGCTGGCGAACAGCGGCGTGAACGCGGTGACCGGCCACAGCTGGTAGCTGTGGTAGTAACCGTCGACCATCATGATGAAACCGCCGGACATGAAAAACAGCGCAATCAGCATGACCGTCAGCAGCGTGGCCATGACGCTGGACTCGCCGGACGACAGCGGGTCGACCAGTTGCGCCATGGTCGAGCCGCGCTGCAGGTCCACCAGTTCACCGGCCACCTCCGCCGCCCAGAACGGTATGCCGAACAACAGACCGATCAGGATGCCGATGAGCAGCTCCTTGAGCATCAGGCCGGCCAGCAAAAAGCTGCCGTGCTCGGGCAGCGCGGTAAATGCGCCAAACACCGGCATGAACATCGGCACGGCAATGGCCACGGCGACGCAGCCGCGAATCATGCCGGTGAGCCCCAGGCGGTTGAACGCCGGCGTGATCACCACCACGCCCATCGCCCGGCTGGCGGCCAGCGCAGCGGAGCTGATGACCGGGTACGCGACTTCCAGAAAGGCGTTGGCAACATTCGCATCCATGGCCGGTCAGCGCGTCCACAACGGAAAGTTGTCCAGCACTTCGCTGCCCAGTTCGGCCACCTGGCTGGCCAGCAACGGCCCGACGAATACGATCACCAGCAACACCGCCACCAGCTTGACCACCTGCGGCAGGGTCTGGTCCTGGATCTGGGTCAGGGCCTGGAGCAACCCCACGCTGAGGCCGACCACGATGGCCACCCCCAGAGCCGGCGCCGACAGCAGCAACACGGTCATCAGCGCCTTGTTCATCAACGAAAGAAAAACATCCTGGCCCATGCGCTCACCCGTAACTGAGGATCAGGCCATGCATCAGGCGTGACCAGCCGCTTAGCGCGACGAAAAGAAAGATTTTCAGCGGTATCGAGATCAGGGTCGGCGAGACCATCGACATGCCCATCGCCATCAACACGTTGGCGACGAGCAAATCCACCACCAGAAACGGGATGTACAACAGAAAGCCGATCTCGAAAGCACGGGTCAGCTCGGAGCTGACGAAGGCCGGCACCAGCACCACCAGGTCGTCGTCGCGAAGGTCGGCCCGCGCTTCCGGCGACCAGATGGTTTCAGTGGCCTGCACAAAGAAGCCGCGTTCGCTTTCGTTGGCGAAACGCGACAGGTGCGCCTGCAACGGCGGTCTGAGCGCATCGCCGAATTCCCTGACCTGCTCGACGTTCTCCATCTTCAGGTCGCGCCCTTCGACCTGGCGGTACATGTCGCCGATCAATGGCGTGGTCACGTACACCGACAGAATCAATGCAATGCCATACAGCACCAGATTCGGCGGCGTCTGTTGCACGCCCAGCGCGTTGCGGATCAGAAACAGCACCACCGAGATCTTCATGAAGCCGGTCAGCGTCACCACCGCCAGCGGAATGAGCCCGATGGTGGCAACGACCAGAATGATCTCAACCAGATTGGGCTGATAACCATTCATGGCGCGGTAAAACTCAGCAGACGCACGCCCAGGCCGTCGCCGATCTTCACCAACTGCCCTTGACCGATGCGACGGCCGTTGACCATCAAGTCCACCCCGTCGCGAGTGGGCGCAGACAGCGGCAACAGGCTGCCTTCACCCAGTTCGCGCAACTGGGCCAGGGACAGTTCGACACTGCCGACCTGACACACCAGTTTCATTGGCAGCTCATCCAGCGTGCTGTCCAGGTCCGGCCCGATGGCGGATTCAGTCATATCGATGTCCTTGGCAAAGTGAGTGGCAATCAATGGTTCCAGCAGGCGGATGCCCTCGCCGCTTGATGTGGCGCGGGCGTGCAGCCTGCCGGGGAGTACCAGGCGAACCTGATGGCCGGGCCCATCTTCGGGGCAATCACCCAGGCAGCCATCGAGCATCACCACGTCCCCGACGCGCAGACTGCGCAGTTCGCCAAGGCTCAGCAGCGTCTCGCCGTGTTCGACGGCCAGCCGCAGGCGCAGCGCACTGACGCGATGCCTGTCGGCACTGGCGTGTTGTTCCAGTAAATCGGCCATCAGGTGGGCCGCCTCGACGCTCAGGTGCAGCGGCACTGGCAGCGCTGCGTCCTCGCCCAGCTGCACGAGCAAGGTGACGTGCAGCGGATGGGCAATCAGGTCAGGTTCGCCTTCGTGGGCAAGCTCGACGACCTCAAGGGTCTGGCCGCTCAAACGTTCGACCGGCTCGATCAGGTCGAGCAGCGCAAACTCCAGCAGCATCGGGGTGGCCTCGCTTTTTACAGCGGCAGACACACCGTCGAGGCTTTCGAGCCATTGCGCCGGCATCCGCACCACCAGCGAGGCGTCGCCCAGGCTAAAGCGCACATCGTGCGTGGGCAGCAGCAAGGGTTGCGCGGTGCTCCACGTGACCTTGACCGGCTGGCCGGCGAACACGCTCTGCCACGGCTGGCGACGGCGGTGCAGCCGGTTATGCAGGGCGAGCCACTGCGGGTCGTGTTGTTCCAGCCCCTGCAGCGGTAACGCGACGTTCGGCGGCGCCAGAGGTTCGCGGTGTTGACAGGTCATGCACTGCCCCTTGGGCGGGTGGCAGGCACGGATTCGTCATCGTCGCGGTGCTCTCCCGCGCGTTGCTCGCTTTGCACCCGCCCCAGCAGCAACGCATCGCAGGCCTCGGCCTGACGCTGACGAGCCAGGCGCGCCGTGCGGAACAGCTCGCGCTCGCGTTCCTGGGTGCGGAGCGTCTGCTCGGTCTGCTCCACAGACCCTTCAAGCTGTCTCTGACTGTCCGTCAATTCTTCCAGCTGCGCCTGAGCGGCCTGCCAGGCATTGATGCTCAACCCTTCGCTGAAGCTGCCCAATAGCGCTTCAGCTTTGGCTGCCAGGCCTTCACGGTGCAGGCGCAGTTTTTCGCGGGCATCATCCAGGGCCTGGCCGGTGTCGCGGCAGCGCTGTTGTTGTGCGGCCAGGGCGTTGGAGGCGCGCTGCTCACGCAGTTGGCGCAGTGCCTGCAGGTTGCGTAAATCGGTGGTTTTCATCGGGACTCCAGGTGCTTCATGCCAGCACCTTGCGCATATGGTTGAGCGTTTGCTCGGCACTGCTCGGCTCGTTGGCGCCCTGACGCATGAACGCTTCGATGGCGTCATGCCGGGCAATGGCTTCATCGGCCAGCGGGTCGCTGCCGGGTGCGTATTCGCCGACGCGCACCAGCATCTCGATTTCATTGCGGCGTGCCATCAGCTCGCGAATGCGCAGGGCCAGTTGACGTTGTTCGTCGCCGCAGACCTGATCCATCAAGCGGCTGCGGCTGCGCAGTACGTCGACCGCCGGAAAGTAATTGCGCTGGGCCAGTTCCGCACTCAGCACGATGTGCCCGTCGAGAATTGACCGCGCTTCTTCGGCCACCGGGTCCATCGCCGCATCACCCTCGGTCAGCACGGTGTACAGCGCGGTGATGCTGCCCACGGACGCAGGGCCGGCGCGCTCCAGCAGGCGTGGCAAGGCCGAGAAAAACGATGGCGGATAACCGCGCCGAGTCGGCGGCTCGCCCACCGCCAGGCCCAGCTCCCGCTGCGCACGGGCAAAGCGGGTCAGGCTGTCCATCAACAGCAACACGTTGCGCCCCTGATCGCGGTGGTATTCGGCCAATGAGGTGGCAACGAACGCCGCCCGCACTCGCTCGGCGGCAGGCCGGTCCGAGGTGGCAACCACGGCAACGGTTCGCGCGCGCGCCGCCGCATCGAGTTGCACGTCCAGCAGTTCACGCACTTCGCGGCCGCGCTCACCGATCAGGCCGATGATGATCACGTCGGCATCGGTGTGCCGCACGATGCTCGCCAGCAGCGACGATTTCCCTACCCCCGGCTCGCCGAAAATCCCCATGCGCTGCCCCTGGGCCAGGGTCAGCAGGCCGTCGATGGAACGCACACCCAGCGCCATCGGCTTGACGATCAACTGGCGCGAGAACGGCGCTGGCGGTTCGGCATGCAGCGGATAGCGCTGCATCAAACCCGGTGGCGCGATGCCGTCGCCATCCAGGTAGTCGCCCATGGGGCTGACGACCCGGCCCAATTGGCCGTCGCCGACGCTGACGCCGAGGGTTTCGCCGGTGGCGATGATCTCGGTGCGGGTCGACAGGCCTTCCATTGAACCAATCGGCGACAGAATCGCTTCATCCTGCTCGAAGCCGATGACTTCCGCTGCCAGGCTCCGGCCCGTAGCGGGATCGCGCAGCTGGCACAGCTCGCCGATGCGCACCCCGGCGACGCTGGCACGCAACAGCACGCCGCGAATGCTGCGCACGGTGCCTTTCATGGGGCGCACCCGTGCTTCGTGAAGGCGCGCGCTCAAACGCGGGACAATCGCCTGCAGGTCTACGTTCACACATGCGCCTCATCGGCAAACGGCAACAGGCTGCGGCGCAAGTTGGTCAGCTGCGCGTCCAGCCCAAGCTCCACCGAACCGACCGGGCTGGACAGGCGCGCCTGGCCCGGCTGCAATTGCTCGTCAGATTCAACGACGATTGCCGGTAGCTGATCGATGCCGGCGTGCAGGCGCTCGCGCACGGCCCGGGCATCCGCCGGAGCAACCCACAGCGTTAACGCCTGATCCTGACGAAACGCGCCAAGGGCTTTGCGGGTGCAACGCAGGATGCGCTCGGCATCGTCCATGTCGTCGAGCACCTCGCGCGCAATGCCCAACGCCAGATCGGCCAGCGAGGCTTCCAGACCGCTCAGCCAGGCATCGACCTGTTGCGCGGTCCGGGTCAGTAACAGGCTGACCTCTTCGGCGCCCTGCAGGCGCGCGCTTTCAAAGCCGGCCTCGCGAGCGGCTTGCAACCATTGTTCGCTGTCTTGGCGAATGCTCACGGCATGCGCCTCGGCGGCCTCAATGAAGGCGTAGCCGTCGATCCACAGGTCGGCTTGCTCAGCGCGAAGGATGCGCAGTGCGGGCCGGTTCGGTAATGCGCTCATCAGGCAGGCTCCCCGGCGGCAGTGGAAAAAACGTCGTTAAAAGTGGCGGCGGCCCGACGAACGATGTGCGGGTCGAACGTTGCCGTCGCCGTTGCCGCGGCCTCTTCGCCCAAGGGCACGTCCAGACGCAGCCTCAGCCAGGCAGCCAGTCCCGCCGGTTGCTGTTGCAGCCACGCGAGCACGCAGGCGGCACCGTCGCGGTCAATGGCCTGGACCAGGTCGGCAGGCTGGCGCAGCAAGTCAGCCGCGCCGGCCAGTGAGCGATGGGCCAGCGCCTGGGCAAACACCTCGTTGCCCAGCGCCCCGCGCAGTTGATTGACGACATGGCTGCGGATCTCGCGGCTCAAGGTTGCCGAATGCCAGATGGCGCCACACAGGCGCGGCAAGCGCTGGAACTGCTCGGCCGATAACAGCAAAACCGGCAGGTCTTCATCCTGGGGTGGCGTCTGCAGGGCGGCGGTGAGCAGGTTGAAATGGCCGCTCAGGCGTTGCAGCAGACGCGCGTCGAACCGCGGCGCATCGCGCAGCGCCCGGTATTGTTTATCGTCCAGCTCCGCAGGCAGGCATTCGCGCACGCAGCGATCGGCGACGAACGCCAGCGGTTGTTCGATGATGCCCTGCCAGGCCTGACGCTGCGCACTGAAGGCATCGCTCATGTGGCGTCCTCCAGCACGTACACGGCATTTGCCCGGCGCCGCTGCCAATGCTGCCAGGCGAACGCACCGCCAAGCCCCAGTGTGCACACCAGCAAGAGGCCGAACATCCAGCGCGCTCGCGGCAGGTCATCTTCAAGCAGCCAGACGCCCATAAAGCTCGCCAGGCGTGGCGGGTTGCTGGCGACGGCACGCGCCCCGTGCGCCACGGCCTTGATTGCCGTCACCGACACGCCGTCGTAACTCAGCCCGGAAATGCCATTGGCCACCAGGGTTTTGATTTGCGGAATCAGCGGGTTGATGTCAGTGGCCGGGTCATAGCGCACCAGCACCGAGGCCGATGACGGCGAAATCACCCGCTTGAGCAGGTCGTTGTCCGGCAGGACCACGTGCACCCGGGCCGAGACGATGCCGTCGATTTCCGAGACGCTGTGTGACAGTTCCTCACCCAGCGCGTAGACCATCTGGGCGCGCTCCTGAACCGGCGAGGAGACCAGACCGTTGCTCTTGAACACCTGCCCCATGTTGGAAAAGGACTGGCCGGGCAGCCCCGCATCTTCGAGGGCCGACATGGCTTCGCCGAAGCGTTTCTCGTCGACCACCACGGTCAGCTGGCCGTTGTCCTGTACCTTGCGCGAAGCCGGGATGCCGTCGCGCAACAGCACCGCGACCATTGCATTGGCTTCGCGCTCGCTCAGGTTGGTGTACAGGTTGATGTCGCAAGCCTGCAGCAGACTGGCCATGGCTACGACAATCATCAAACGCACGGCGCGACAGCGGTTGGGCATGGGTTATTGACCTTTGAGCAGCGTGTTGGCGGAACCGGAAATCTGCGTGGCACCGCGCACCACCATCTGCGTTTCGATGGAATAGTCGAACATCCGCCCCAGCGAATGGACGATTTGATCGACCTGTTGCTCGCCGACTTTTTTCGGCGCCTCACCGTTGCTGGCAAGGTTCTGCGCGGCGCCAGGTTTGTCCCCGGCGGCCACGGACTGCGTCGCCGGCGAGGGCGAAGCGGCACCTGACCCGCTGCCGTTTTGCAGACCTTCGGCGCGTTCGGAAAAACTGCGCGAGCGGTCGATAAAACCGTTCAGGCGTTCCATCAGCCCTTCACCGATCTGGTGGGGGCTGGCGCCCTGGGGCATGCCCTTGGCGCTGCCGGCCATGTGCTCGAACAGGTTCTGAGAGGCCTGAGCATCCAGGGCCCCGCCCGACGGCGGCATGGCCGCCGCCGCAGGTGCTGCAAGACTGGCAGTCATGGTCGGGACCTATTCTTCGTCATCTTCGGAGGACTGGGCTTCGTTCAGCATTTCCTGCGCCTTGGGCATGATGATGAACTGCCCGCCAATGGTCACCGCTTGAGTGATCAGGGCTTCGGTGAGCTCGTCGTCGCTCATCTCGCTCTTGGATTTGTCCACCGCCGCGTTGAATTTCACTTCGGCCGTGGCGGGCGTGCTGGTGGTGCTGTCGATTGGGCTGACGGACATGGTAGTGCTCCTTAGCGGGTGGTTTTCGGGTGGGGAGAATCAGTGAAGTTGTTCATTTCAACGGCTCATCTCAGTGCGCGGCCTCAGTGGTGACCACGCCGCCGCGAAACACCCGCACGCCTCGCTCGCGGGCAACGGGTGCGGCAACGGCAGCGGGCGGCTGCAGATGGTCGACGTGCTGCTGAACCATGTTCAGGTAGGCCGGTGGCCCGGAGACGAACAGCTCGTCGCCGTCGGGGCCCGGTCTTGAACTCATTTGTTTGCCGTACACGTCGAGGCTGTCCAGGTACGCTTCCAGCTGCTGCGGACTCTGCCCCGGGGTCTTGAACAGCCGGGTGCCGGTTTCGCCGTCGCCGCTCAGGTAAAGGATGTTGCCGTCGTAGTACCAGCTCAGGCCGTTGGTGTCGCACAGCTGGGTCAGGAAGTCGCCGGCCGATTCGGCGCGCAGGCTGCTGCGGGCCTTGCCGCGGACCTTGTCCGACATCACCACGAGCAGGCCCAGGTTGTGGCCGAATTCTTCCAGGGCGCCGCGCACGTCCTGCTCGACGAGCACGTAGGCGTACGGCTGGGCGAACCAGTCCGGGTTGGCATCGGCAGGCAAATCCTCGGCGTGGACGTTGACCGCCAGCAGCGCTGCGATCAGCCAGCAGAACATCCCTTTCAGGCGTCGACGATCAGTCATGGCGCACGTCCGCTTCGCAAGCCAGCGTGCGGGCGCCTGCGGTGATCCGAGGACGAACATAACGGTCGCTATTCGTTTTCAACTCGCTAAAATGGCGCTCCGTTCGGGCGTGCCGGTGACCTGTTTCCAGTCCGCCACCCGTTGCAGCCCATGCCTCGCCGTTCTCGACCAAAGAGCTTTTTCCATGCCCAGTCGCCTCGCCGCCACGTTGATCTTGCTCGGCAGTGTCACCCTCGCCGCCTGCACCACGACGCCCTCTGCCAGCGACGACGGTTCCGAGCGGTTCATGCGCCTGGCTGCCGATCTGGAGCAGCGCGGTGACCCGGCGACCGCGGCCGGGCTGTATGAAAAAGCCACGCAGCAACCCCATGCCCCGTTGCAAGCCTGGCTCAAGCTCGGCGACACCCGCCTGACCCTCAGTGATGCCCGCGGCGCCGAGCGCGCTTACCAACAAGCCCTTGAACTGAAACCGGACAGCGCCGACGCGCTGTTGGGGCTTGGCACCGCGCAATTGCGCCAGGGCAAGCTGGAGCGCGCGGTAACGGTGTTGACTCAGGCCGCTGCCCAACCCGGCGAGCCCCAGGCCTTCAATCGGCTGGGCATTGCGCTGATTCTGCAGGGCCATGCCCGCGAGGCGCAGGCCGCGTTCAATGACAGCCTGCGGCAGCTGCCCAACGACCTGGACATCCGCAGCAATCTGGCCCTGGCGTACGCGCTGGGCGGCGAGTCGCAACGGGCGCTGGACACTGTTCGCAGCGTCAACGAGTCGGCCCGCGCCCTGCCCGGCCACCAGCGCAACGTGTTGCTCATCACGGTGTTGGCGGGCACCGAGCAAGACATCAGCAACCTGCGGCTGGACCAGATTCCCGAGGCTGATCGCCAGCAATTGCTGGTCGAGGCGCGCCGCATCAAGGCCCTCAACGACGTCCAGGCCCAGGCCCGAGCGTTGGGGCTGGTTGACAGCCACTGAGCGTAGCGCGGTTGATCGGGCCGTCATTGGTTCTCCTGCTTGTCGGCCTGGGCCTGCTGCTGCGACTCGCGGCGGCGCAGTTCTTCGCGGTCATAGCCGTCGATGTACACCTGCGCTGCACGACCGACAGGCGCCGCCATGGTCGGGCCGCTCACCCTGCCCTGCATCAGGTCCGAGCGCTGCTCGACCATCTGCAGCAAGGTCAGGTTGTTGGCACAGCCCGGTGGCAATAACGGTACCCGGTGCTCTTCGTCAGCCTCGAACTGATACTCGGGTGACGGCTTGAGGCATTCCACGGGGATCAGCTCGACCCGCCCGCCCGCCCGCGTCAATGCCTGGTAATCCGGCGAATACGTCGCGGGGGCCAGGTGCGTCTGGCAACCACTGAGCATGGCCAGGCTTAGTGCTGTCGCCGGCCATACAGCCAGCCACAACGCTCGCCCCGGCCGCATCGGTTCAAGCCCCGTGCAGAAGGGGCGCCGTGATGTACCTGCACGCATCTTGATGGCCGCCCCTTTCATTTCATGTAAAACCCGAACAGCCCGCCGTTGCGGGGCCCGGCGGAAGCCGTGGTCGCAGCGCCGGGTTTGGCAGCGCTTGGCATCGCATCCAGCGGCGTGGCCAGGGTGCGCGAACGCACCGGCTGCACCAGATAAGGGGTGATGAGGATCACCAGCTCGGTTTCGTTGCGCTGGAACCGCTTGGAGCGAAACAGATTGCCAAGGATCGGCATGTCGCCAAGCATCGGCACTTTCTCGACATCCTGGCTGCTCTCGCGCTGAAACAGACCGGCAATGGCGAAGGTCTGGCCGCTGCCGACTTCTACCCGCGTGTCGGCGCGCCGCACCCTGAACGACGGCACCTGATAACCGCCGACACTGACCGTATTGGTGCTCATCAGGCTGCTCACCTCCGGCCGCACCTGCAACGCGATGCGATCGTTCGGCAGCACCGTCGGGCTGAACAGCAGCGAGACGCCGTACTGCTTGTATTCGATGCCGACCAGATCGCGGTTGACCGGCACCGGTACTGCCACCTCGCCACCGGCAAGGAAGCTTGCGGTCTGCCCGGTCATGGCGGTGATGTTCGGTTCGGCCAGCACTTCAAGAATGCCGTTGTTCTGCAACGCTTCGAGCATGGCGTCGATGTTCACGTTGCCGGAGGCCAACCCGGCGCTGATCACATTGGACGCACCGCTGGCGGCATCCGCGGCCAGGGAACCGCCGGTGAGCAAGCCAAAGGAAAACGTGCCGTTGTTGAACAGTGCGTTCCAGTTGACGCCGTAGCGCAACAGCTCCGACCGCGAGACCTCGGCAAAGCGCACGCGGATATTGACCTGCGCCGAGCCCGCGTAAGAGGCGTCGTTGATGGCCGTTTTGAAACCCTGGTCCTGCGCGCCCAGCAGGGCATTCAGATCGGTCGCTTCTCCCACGCTTTTCACGCTGCCGCTGGCCACCACGCGGTTGCCAGCCCCGCTGACGCGCGCCGAGCTGCCCGGGTTGAGGGCCTGCAACGAGCGACTGATGCCCTGGGTCGCGCTGTTCACCGCCAGATTGAGGCTGGCCAGTTGTTCGCCGTCCGGCCCCAGTGCGATCAAGCTGGTTTCGCCCGGCGCCTTGCCGAACACATAGATGACACCGGGCGACACCACTTGCAGGTCGGCAATGCCCGGTTCCGCCACCAGCACTGAATCCACCGGTGCCTTGAAGCTGAGGATGCGTCCTTCACCGGAGGCCAGGTCGAGGGTGCCGGTGCTGCCTTTGGCGATGGTCTGGGCGCAGGCGATGGCGGGCGCCACCAACGTCGTGACAGCTGCCAGGCAAAGGCCAACAGCCGCCTGTGCAGAAAAACCGGAGTAACGCGTCATGAAGCACTCGCCATGGAGGTAATGGGAACGCCGCTGGCACTGCGGCGCTGGGTAATTTCATTGAGGCTGATGGTGCCGATCGCCTGAAGGTTGTATTCGCCGGCCAGTTCGCGAAACGACAGCACGGCCAACTCCAGCTCGCCGCGTACGACGAGGCGGCGCATGGCCCGACGCAACTCCGGGTGCACCAGCAACACGGCGTGTTGATCCTCGGTCAGGCGCTCGCACGCATGCCGCAACTGCACCAGCAGCGCACGGTTGTGATGTTCCGGGAAGGCATCGCGGGTGGTTTCCTGACGGCGCAGCGAGTTGCGCAATTGTTCTTCCAGCCCCGGGGTCAGGACAAAGGCGCTGATCACCCGGTTTTGATCGGCGAACTGATGGCTGATCTGGCGCGCCAGTGAAGCGCGCAACTGCTCGGCCAGGCGCAGGGCGTCAGGCTCGCGCGCGCCCCACTCGACCATGGCTTCGAGCAGCGCACGCTGATTGCGGATCGACACGCCCTCGGCGATCAGCAGGCGCAACACCTCGGCCACCCGCTGCAACGGCAGGATCCGCAGGACTTCCTTGACCAGTTCGCCGTAGGTGTTTTCCAGGCGCTCAAGCACGCCACGGGTTTCCTGAATGCCGAGGAAGTCCGCCGCGTAGCGGCGCAAGGCCCGTTCCAGCACCGCACGCAGGACTTCATCGACCCGCATGAAGCCGATGCCGGCGCCCTGCAGCGCGTCCTCGTGGTGCCGCTCGGTCCATTGCGCCGGGCGCCGGTTCAACGGCGATTCGGCGTCCAGTGTCGGCACCTCAAGCAACTGCGCGTGCAGCGGATCATCGGTCAACAGCAAGTAATCGCCGGGCAGCTCGCCCTCGCTCACCGGTACGCCTTCCAGTTCGATGGAAAAGCGGTTGGCCGCCATTGCCGGATCCAGATAGATCTGCGGTACAGGCACCTCGATGCCCAGGTCGGCGCGTATCGCGTGGCACAGCGCTTCTATTCGCTGACCGAGCGGCACTTGAGGGGCGGCCTGCGCCAGCCCTGCGCCCAGGCTCAGGAGCACGCGGCTGTCGAGTGGTTTGCCAAGCATCTGCACCGGCTCGGGCTGCTCCTCTTCAACGGCCTGCACTTCGACCGCCTCAGGGACGGACACGGCAGGCAGCACCTGCCCGCGGCGGTACATGACGAACGCCGCAAACCCGAAGATTATCGACAGACCGATGAACACCATTGACGGGAAGCCTGGCAACAACGCGACGCCCAGCAGGATCAGCGCGGTCAGCCCGAGGGCCATGTAGCTGGCGCCCAACTGGTGAAGGATCTCGGTGCCCAGATTGCCGTCAGCGTTGTCGTTGTTGACCCGGGTCACCACCGTGCCTGCCGCCACTGAAATAAGCAGCGCGGGGATCTGCGCGATAAGGCCGTCGCCCACCGTCAGCAGCGAGTAGGTGTGGACGGCGTCGCCAAAGGACATGCCGCGCTCGAGCATGCCGATCAGCATGCCGCCCAGCAGGTTCACCGCCAGGATCACCAGCCCGGCGATGGCGTCGCCCTTGACGAATTTCATGGCCCCGTCCATGGCGCCGAACATCTGGCTTTCCTGCTCCAGGCGTGAGCGGCGGCGGCGCGCTTCCGGCTGATCGATGTCGCCGTTGCGCAGGTCGTTATCGATGCTCATCTGCTTGCCGGGCATGGCGTCGAGGGTGAAACGCGCGGCCACTTCGGCCACCCGTTCGGCGCCTTTGGTGATCACCACGAACTGCGCGACCGTGATAATCAGGAACACCACCAACCCGACCACGACTTGCCCGGCAATCACGAAATCGCCGAACGCCTTGACGATATGGCCGGCGTTGCCGTCCAGCAAAATCAGGCGCGTGGTGGTGATGGAGAGCGACAGGCGGAACAGCGTGCTGAGCAGGATCAGCGGCGGCAACGCGGAAAATTCCACCGAGTGCGAGATGTAAAAGCCAACAATCAGAATAAGGATGCTCAGCGAGATGTTGAGGCCGATCAGCACGTCCACCAGCCAGGTCGGCAAGGGGATGATCATCATCACGATGGCCATCAGCATGAACGCGACGATGATGACGTCGCTGCGTCGGGCGGCAATTCGCGCCAGGCCGTTGAGCCGGTTAAGGATGATCATTGCGCGGCCCTCCTGGCAGCCAGATAACCCTTGAAACAGTCGCGGGCGCTTTCGGTACGACCGGTGCGCCACAAGGCGCGACTGCGCAACAGCAACAGGCCCGGCGAGACGCCTTGCATCTGCTCCAGTTGCTCAAGGGCACCGAGGGCGCGTTCGGGCTGGTCGCTGTCGGTGAAGGCCATCGCCAGGTTGCGCAGCAGGTGCGGGTCATTCGGTGCCAGGTGCACGGCAATCAGCAGCATCACCAGACCGCGCTGCGACTGCCCGCCGCGGCGGTACAGTTCGCCCATGCCTTTGAGCAGGTCGACGCAATCCTGCTCTTGCCGGGTCAGATGTTCAGCGCGCATCAGGCCTGCACCTCGGCGCGTTGCTGCTCCAGCGTGCGGCGCAGGTCGATCTCTTCACTGATCAGGTCGCCCGCCAACAGCTTGATCTGCGGCTCGGCGTCGAGACCGGGCAGTACGTGCTCCAGCACGTATTCGAGAATCTCCAGCGAGCGAGTGGTGGAAAACAGCTCTGGATTGACGCCGTCGGTGCCGGACGAGCGCTCGACGTCACCGCGCAACGCACGCCGGGCGAGCACTTCGCGCTTGTTCAGAACCGCGTCGAAGCGCGCGCCCTGGCGTTGGCTCGCGGACTGAATAGGCTCGACGGACGAGGTTTTGTCGGACGGAGTCGGCAACAGCGGCCGTGGATCGATTCTCATAAGGTGAAGGCGAACCTTTCCGCACCGCGTGCCAGGATCACCTGATTGTTCTCGATCCGCTCCAGCGTCCAGTCGTCCGCTAGCACAGCGCCGGGGTACAGGCGCTTGCCGCTGTCACTGACCACATAAGGGTGTTCCCCCAGCCACACGGCCTGGAAGCGCACCCGGGGTTTGGCCACCTCGGTGCGCGGCGAGACATTCGAATGCAGCACCACGTGCTGGCCAAACCGTGCGTCGAACGCTTGTTGCACGCTTGTCCAGCGGCTTTTGTCCGCAGGGTCGTAGCGGCCCTCTACGCTTAACTGGTCGCCGGTTTCGTTGACAGTGATGTGGGTCAGGCTGGCGGTATCGAGCTGTTGCTCCAGCCAGACCTTTGCCTGAGCGGCACTCGCCCGATTCCGGTCGTCATTGGGGCCGTGCGCGGTGCGGTTGCCGTCGGGCGTCGAGAGGCCAGGCGAAGCTTGCGAGGCTTGCGGTTGTCCGCGATAGGCGAATGCGCCGACACACAGGCACATCAGCACAAGGGCAATAACCCACTGCGCTTTATTCCGCCAGATGGGTGCGGCCGTATCTGCAGCCCGTGCGCCAGCCGGCGGTGGGCTGAGGGTCAGCACGGCAGCGCCGACCCTGACCGTAAGGGGCAGTCGGGCGCGGTGGCCGCTGCCCACTGGAATGCGTATCTCCTGACCGTGGCGCGCGACGACGATGACGTCGCCGCCAAGCGCTTCGACAGCCACCTGACCTGCTGCGAAGCGCAACGCCAGATGCCGCGCGGCAATGCCGGGGTCGCTGAGGAGCAAATCCACATCGCCAGCGCTGCCAACCGTATAAACAGGGTTTTCAAGCGCCAGGCTTACCCCTCGGTGCAGGCCGTAGGTGATGCTCAGCAGTGGAATGGGTGTGACGCGTGCCGACGGATCAGGCAGCGATGTCAGGGAAATCTGGGCGGTCATACCGTGTTACCCGGGTCGAGTGCGCAGGCAAGAGGCGAGTCGGACGCCGAAAAGGTGTAGCTCAATGAGGCAGATGGAATGCGAGCAGCCGGGCGGCTGCTCGCATCACGGCGTCAGTTCTGAGGCCGTTGTTTGGTCGCGTCGAGCTCGGCTTTCTTGGCCGTGGTCAGCTCAGTGATCTTTGCCGACTTCTCGATAGCCATATTGAACGTGGCTTCCATTTTTGCGATCGCTGCATCTGCGCCGCCGCCGGAGCTTGCTGGAGGGACTTCACTCATTGTGTATCTCCTTACAGGGATGGGGGAATGTCTTCAGCCGCATTGCGGCGCTTGCTTAGTGCGTGCCTCACCATAAAGCCGAATTGTTACAAATAAACTTCAGCACTTGCGTTGCACCAATCAATAGTAGGCGGGAGCATTTTTTAGTTGTTGTGAAAACTTGTGAAATACCGGGATTCGATTCACTGCGCTACTTTATTGAGCCGCAATGTCATATTGCCTGTACCTGTAAACAAAGGCCGAGACCGTTGTTATTGATCGAATCTGATGAAACTCTGCTTTCCCCCGTTAGTTAGAATGAAGTTATTCAGTCAAAGGAGTGGCGCCATATTTGTGGCGAATGCAAAGTTGGCCATGGTGCTCATGGAGATCGGCCCGCCGGCCCAGACCCAATGGGCTCCCGCTGTGAATTGTTGTGAAAAAGCCGGCGGCACGCGCCGATTTCCGGAGCACTCTGCTAGGGTTTCAGCCTTGTTGTGAGCCCACCTGCGAATTCATGCGCAACCATAACGCACTCAACGCCTGAACTGTTTTGAAGTCAGTCCATTGTTCCGGGGCCCTTTATATTTGCCGGTTGAACGTTGCGCTGAATCGTCGCCCATATCCATGTATGGTCGGCTCGCTGCCCGGACTTCATCGTCACGTCATATCGGAGTGCCGATAATTAACCGCTGTGCCGCTCACACTTCAACGCACACTGTTTATCCAGTTTTTGATAGATGCCGGCGCGACGTGCCAGTGAACAGCCTGGCGCTGTGCCCCGCCTCTTAGTTGTGCCCTACCGATAAAAAGCAGGAGTTCAATCGCATGCCGACACGCCCTTTGAATAGCACCCCCGAGCTGAAATCGCGGCCGCTCGCCACCGTGCCGAAAAACCTGTTCGCCGCTGTTCTGAAGACCAGCGCCAGGCTGGCCGATCAGTATCGACCTGCGACCGCCGATGAAAAGGCGCCTGCGCTCAAGGACTACAAAACCATCGAGGAGCCCGGCACCCTCGCCGCCGACACCGTCCGCTTCGTCACCCAGGACGGCCAGCAAGTGATGGTCAGCAAGTCCACCAACCCGACGCTGTACAAGCAGGTCGTCGAAGACCGTGCGGCGTTGCAGGGCATCAACAAAAGCCTCGCCGAAGGTTACGAGCTGGGGACGGCAGACACGGCGGTGCCGGACACGCTGGGCAGTTACCGCTTTATCGGCCCGCCCGATCAAGAGGGTCCGGGCCTGATTCGGTATGTGACCCAGGACGGCAAGCACGTGATCCTCGCCGAACAGAACAATCTGGAGGCGTTCAAGCAAGTGTCCGAGGCTTACAAGACGTTGAGCGCGGTCAACGCCAGCGAACATGTAGGCTACCGTCGCGCCACCGACAACGAAGTCTGGCCACCCTACGCCGGCACCGCCGTGGGGCCCGCCGACGAAGTGGGTCCGGGCCTGATTCGCTACGACAACGGGGGCAGCAAGGTCATCGTCGCACGCGATGACAATCCCAAGTTGTTCGATTACCTGAAGTCGCTGCATGAGGTCATCAACGATCCGGCCAAGTCCGGCGACATCAACACCGCCGTTTCCGGCGGTGCCACCCTTGCCGATCAAGGCACTCAGGCGCCAGCGCTCAACGATTACAAAAACTTCTACTGGACCGTCGGCCAGGAGGGCGAAACCCTCACCTACGAGCTGCAAGACGGCAGCCGCGTAGTGGTCTCCAAAGACCTCACCCCCGAGTTGTTCAAAAGCGCCAGCACCGCCAACGAGACCTGGAGCCAGATCCACACCAGTGAGGCCGAAGGCTACAAGCTGGCCGGCCCCAACGACTTTCTGAAAAACGTCGACATGACCTTCGGCTCGCCGGACGACCTGGGCAACGGCTTGATCCGCTACGAAACCAGCGAAGGAAAGGTCATCGTTTCAAAGGCGCTGAGCCCGCAGCTGTATGACGACGTCGTCGCCAAGTGGGATGCCTGGACCAAGACCGGTGTCGACGATACCCGCGCCAAGGCCAACCTGCCTCCCGAAGCCGAGCTGGACGTGCTCAACCTCGGTACTGGCGTCAAGGCCGATCCCAAGGATGACCAGTCTCCCGAGCTGACCGTCAGCGAACTGGCCACCCAGGAGCTGCTCGACAAGTACCGCAAGGGCGTGCAGGACGGTTCTATCGGCAAGGACGACCCCCGCGCTCAGCTGGTGCGCGCGCTGGAAGCGCAAGCGGCCTATCAGAACGGCCGCGGCCTGACCGGCTATGAAGAAGATCCCGGCTTCTTCGGCGGCACCTGGCGAGTCTTCGACGACCACCAGACCCAGCTCTCGTCCGCCGACATGCACGACATCATCGACGGCCCCAAACTGCAGGAGCGGATCAGCACCCTGTTCTCCGACCCCGGCGTCACTGCGGATTACAAGGCCAGCATGGACGGTGCGATCAATCGCATCCCGAACAAGGACGCGGTCAAACAAAAGCTTCTCGACCTGACCGCCAACCCGGACTACGTGACCTACCTCAAGGACCTGCAGAAACAAGGCAAGGCCCATGAGGCGCAACAGGACCTGAGCGACACGTTGACCGCGCTGTCGCTGTTCGACCCGGACGCCGCAACCAAAGCCGCACAGAACATCCAGGCCGACGGCTTGACCAGCGACCTCAACGACCTGATCAGCGACCCGGGCAAGGTCTCCGACGAGAACAAGGAGCTGGCCACCAAGGACCTCTTCGGCCTGCTGAAAAGCGTGCTCAAGGGCGAGCTGCTTGACCTGCCCCGCCGCACCCAGGAAACCATCGAGAAGTTTCTTGAAGAAGGACTGGGCGACAAGAAGAAATCCGCAGCGGTGAGCAAAGCGCTGGCAGAGCTGGGCGAAGCCTACAAAACCCATGGCAGCATTTCCGAGGCGGACATCAAGACTGCGCTTTCCAAGCCCTATGTGGCGATCGCTGATCGCGGTCAGCTGGGCGAGGTCTTCAATGCGCTGAACAACAAAGGCGTACTCGGCTCAATGGGCGCCGGCGTCTCACTGTTTTCGGGCATTTACCAGCTTGCCGGCAACGGCGGCAAGCTGGCCGAAACGCCGTTGCAACGGCTGGCAATCGCCAAGGACTTCCTCAGCTTCGCGGGCGCGGGCAGCCACTTCGTCAAGCTCGGCGACGCGATTGCCGACCTGGTCGGCAAAGGCGGCATGGTCGACTTCCTCGGGCTCGACAAGACGCTTCCGGAAATCTGGGGCAAGGACAAAGCCCCGACCATGGTCGACGTTCGCGACCCCAAGCTCTCCGACGCCATGAAGACCAAGATCAGCAGCGCGCTGGACATCACGCCCGATATTTCGTCGGTGCTGGGCGACGGCGCGGGCACCTTCGCCGATGCGGAGAAAGTCCAGGGCGGCATCACCCAGCGTCTCGATGACGCTGTCACCGGCGCCGGCGGTGCCAAGCTGGGCGCCGGCAAGGCGGGCAAGATCGCCGGTTCGGTGATCAAAGTGCTCGGCCCGGCCAGCGACGTGGTGGGCGGGTTTGCCGACATCGTCCTGGGCGCCTTCACCATCAAAAGCGGCATTGAATCCGGTGACCCGCTGGCCAAAGCCGCTGGCGGGCTGCAGATCGCCGCCGGCGCCTTCGGGGCATCGGCCGGCGTGCTCGGCGCGGCGGCGTTGGTGGGAGCAGGTTCGGCAGCGGCATTGACGGGGCCTTTCTTCCTGGTCGGCGTGGTCCTGGCCGTGATCGGCGGGGTCATCGGGTTCTTCGTGGACCACAACAAGAAACAGAAAGCCAGCGAGAAGGAAAACGACTGGTACCGCGACCTGGCCGCTGACGGCCTGCTTCAGGGCGACTGGGGCGACAAGGTCGAGTACCTGCACTACTCGCTCCACGAATACGGCGAACGCGAAGCCCCGCCGGACGACAGCCTGTTTCGCTTCCAGAGCGCGGAGTGGCAGCACTTCGACGACACACCGCAACACGACGGCTCGTCCAGCAACCGGCTGGATGACGAGCTGCACGTCGAATACGGCGAAGACAAGCGTTAGCACAGCGTTGAGAGCAGCGCCGCGACTGTTGCGCGACCCTGCTCTCGGCGGCCCACACCCGTAATGGACAACGTACTAGTGAACACCCACTTCAGGAGCCTGCCATGTCTATCCCGTCACTCGATATAACCCGGGTCGTCACCGAGGTCGCCGGCAAAGGCCAGGCCACCTGGGACAATTCCGTCGACCGTGCGAAAGCCAAAGACGCCGGTATCGAATGGGAACTGCCCGAAGACGATAACCGCTCGGCGCAGCAGATCATCGATGACAACCCGCTGCTGAAAAACCTCGGCAACCAGAGTGGCGTCAAGGACATGCTCAGGGAACGCGTTGGCGACTTCGAGAACGACCCGGACGCCGCCTTCCGTGCCGAACAGGTGCTCGACCACGTGGTGCGCTACGACGAAAACGGCCAGCGCCTGGCCGGCACTGATGTCGATGACAACCGCATCAATGGGTTTACCAAAAGTGGCCAGGCCAAACACGGCACCGAGGCCGGTCGCCTGCAGGACTTCGGCAAGGACGGTTTCGACAGCCTCAAGGGCAAGATGGAAAGCGCCAATAACGTCGGTGGCGACGCCAAGGCCCGCGAGGCAGGTGAAAGCGCCGGCATCGTCTGGGAACTGCCCAAGGATGACAAGCGCTCGGCTCAGGACATCATCGACGCCAACCCGCTGCTCAAGCATCTGGGCAACCAGAGCGGCGTCAAAGACGCATTGAAGGAACGCGTCGGGGACTTCGAGACCGACCCGAACGCTGCCTTCCGCGCGGCTCAGGTCATGGACCGGGTAGTTGGCTACGACGAAAATGGCAAAGTACTGAGCGGCAAGGACGTGGCCAACACCAGCGTCGATGGCTTCACCAAGAGCGGCGAAGCCAGGCACGGCACCGAAGCCGGGCGCTTGCAGGACTTTGGCAAATACGGCTTCGAGTCGCTGCCCAAGGCCCCGGCCAGCGAAGACATCGCCAGCTACAAGGACTTTCTCAAGGCCAAGCCCGACGCCGACGCCGGCTCGAAAGAAGTGGCCGGTTACGCGGCGATCCTTGAGCAAAAGTACGACTCCATCCGCGGCAAGACCGATGCCGGCGACACCCTCACCGCGCAGAACATCAAAGACTACAAAGACGCCAACCCTCAGCTTTCGGACAAGGAAAAAGCCGCGCTGGACTTCTGGTCGCAGCCGGGGGCTTTCAAGATACTCGACACCTCCAGCAAGCTACTGGCCGGTGGCGCCGATGGCAAGGCCAGCAAGGCCGACATTCAGACCTGGCTGAAGAACTCGGCACCGGCCGACGCCACCGGCCTCAGCGCGCTGGTGTCGAGCGTGGTGTCGGGCAACGTGACGCACAACGTCGACACCAGCAAACTGGGCAAAGACGTCTTCGAGCACCCCGAAAACTACACCGCCGAGGAAAAGGCCGCTGTGCTGCTGGATCTTCAGAACGCGCAGAAGCTGGTGGTCGACGGCGCCAAGGCCGGCATGTGGGGCGATGACTACGGCAAGGTGGCGATTGCCAATGGGTCCGGCGCGTTCTGGGAGCCGGACAAGGTGTTGCAGGACATCAACGACCACATCGCCATTCTGCAGAAGGATGCGCCAACGGCCGAGTTCATCAAGACCAAGGGTGACGAGTCGGTCAAGTCGCTGTTCGAGGCAAGTCCCGGCCTCAAGGATGCGGTGACCAAGACCTACGAGGACGAGATCAAGTCCGGCAAGGCGCTCGACCAGGCCTGGGACGCCGCGACCAAAGACGGCAAGACCAATCAGCCAGAAGCGCTGGCCAGTTTCTACGCCACCGCCAACAGCTACCAGTTGATGCTGGGCATCGACGACAACGCCGAGATACAGGCGGCGGTGGGCAAATCTTCACACAACGAAGCCTTCAAGACGTACTACAAGGATTCGCTGGCCTCGGGCGAGCGGCTGCGTGAACTGCTGAAGACCCAGACGCCTGACGCCGCCGGGGCCACATTCAGCCTGGAAGTGGCGCTGTACAACGGCGCGCTGGACCCGGAGTTCACCAATCAATTCGACAAACAGCTCAACGACAACTTCTCCAGCATCGTCCAGGAAAACGCGTTCACCGGCGCGACCTTCGACGACCTCAAAGCCGCTTACGGCAAAGACGGCGGCGCGGATCTGGACGAAGACAAGCTGCGCGAGCGCATTGATCAGGTGCGACGCGACTCTCCTGAATTGATGATGAACAAAGACGGCACCGTTGCGACCACCGACCAAGTGGTGGCCGGCTTCCGTGGCAATTGGGACATGCTCCGCCAGGGCACCAAAGCCCTGGACAAAATGGACAAGCTCTCGGATTTCGACACCACCGGTGATGCCAAAGGCGCCTACAGCAGCGGCACCCTGCATGTCGTGAGCGGGCTGTTCCTGGCCGGTGTGACCATCGCGCGTGGGACGCAGAACGGCGGCAAGCTCTCCACCAAAAACGTCGTTGACATCACCACCGGCTCCGTGCAAACCGCCACGGTACTCATCGAAGGCGGGTCGAAGGCGTATCAGCAATACCTGGACGGGGCCATCGCCAACGGCGAGAAAACCATCAAGGACATGCAAGACGGCAAGCTGCCCAGTGACCTGCTGGACAAGGCCAAGGAAAACGTCAAGGACGGCAAGAACTACAAGGCGGTGGCGAAGAACTTCGAGGAGAGCGCCAAAGGCATCGGTGGCCTGGCGGGCATTGCGGCGGGCGCGTACAGCATCTTCGACGGCGTTCAGGCGATCCGTCGCGGCGACGCGCTGACGGGCGGCTTCAACATCACGGCCGGGTCGCTGGGCGTGCTCGCAGGCTCGGCCTCGGCGGTCGAGGGCAGCATGGCGCTGCTGGGCATCACCCGATTTATGCCGGCGGTCGCGTCGGCGGCGGGCGTGCTGGGTTTCCTCGGCGCTGGGGTTGCGGTGCTGGGGGCGATCATCCCGGGGCTGGTCAAAGAAGGTCAGCAGCAGGCCAAGGCCGATGACTTCGCCCAGGTGTTGGGCGATTCGATCGAGCGCTACGGGATTGACGGGGTAAAAGACGGCACCATCAGCGACATCCCGACCAAGGACTGGCCGGGCGGCGAGACCTGGACGTCATAAGATCAGGCATTGCGTCACGAAAAACCCGGGCCAATGCCCGGGTTTTTTTATGCCTCGTCCACCAGCGCTTGCTGGAAGTCAGTTACTCGGCCGCTGCTTGGTCGAGTCCAGTTCAGCCTTTTTGCCGGTAGTGATCTCAGTGATCTGCGCCGACTTGGCAATCGCCAGATCGAAGGTGTCCTGCATCCTGGCAATGGCTTCGGTCGCCGTGCCTTTCAGCCCGCCGTTGGCCGCCCAGTCGAAATTCCATACGCCGGACAGGTTGTCGACGCCCGCCATGTCGTGGGTCTCGATGGCGGTGAAGACATCCGGGTGGCGCTGCAGGTACTTCGCTGCATCAGACACTTCGGCCGGCACCTTGCCTGATGTGTTGTCAGCGACCTTGGCAAGTTCCTGCAAGGTGATGGCGGACTTGCCGGTCTGGCGCATGTAATCGGCGACGATTTTGCTGGACCGGGCAATGTCCAGCTTGGCGTCGAACGCGGAAGTCGATGACTTCGGGTTGCTTGGTGAGCCTCCAGCAGGGGTTATGGGGGTAGACATCGGCGCTGCTCCGTCAGTGAGGTGGGCATCGTCCCGCTGACGAAGCTCCGGACAAAACGCTAGCACGCCGACAGGTTATTTATGAGGCGCTTCACAACGTTTCACAGAGCGCTAATAACGCCTGCGACGGTTGGAACGGGACGACGTTGCCAGACGTCCAATCACGTCAATGAAGGCCCATCAGCCAGGGAGACTACCGTGGTAGCAGAATCGCAAGGCCATCCGCCCCTTCAGCAGGTCGGGGCGTCCATCTGGGACGCATTCACCTGGCTGAATCAACCTGATCACTGGGTCGCGCACCCGGACGGATCATTGCAGGTCACCACCGGACTGCAGACCGATTTCTGGCGCGAAACCCACTACGGTTTTGTGCGCGACAGCGGGCACTTCTTCGGCGTCAAGGCAGCCGGTGGCTTCACTGCGCAGGTCAGGATCAATGCCGACTTTCGCGAGCTTTACGATCAGGCCGGGCTCATGGTCAGGCTGGATGAACGGACGTGGATCAAAGCCGGCATCGAGTTCAACGACGGCGACCCGATGATCAGCAGCGTGCTCACCGAGGGCCGGTCCGACTGGGCGCCGGGCTCGTTTAGCGGTGATCCGCGTGATTTTTGGCTCAGGGTTACCGTCGCCGATGGTGTCCTGCGCTTGCAGTACTCCAGCGATGGCGTGAAGTGGCCCTTGCTTCGGCTCGCCCCCTTCCCCGATGCAGACGTTTATGAGGTTGGCCCTTTTTGCTGCACGCCACAGCGCCAGGGGTTGCAGGTGCGCTTTTCAGAGTGGGCCCTGGGCCCTGCTCTGAAGCGCGAGCTGCACGATTTGAGCTAAGCCGGCCCGTCATGGCGCCCGGTTGAAATGTCCAAAATCATCAGGCCTGTTCAACCGCCGAGGGCGCGCACGGCGCAGACCCGATGCGTTGCCGCCGAGGGCGCATACGATGCAAAAGCCATGCGCCGCCGCCGAGGGTGGGTACTGCGCGGACCCGGTGTAGGAGCGCGCTTGCCCGCGAAGGGGCCGGTACATCCGCCGCACTGTTCCACTGTGGAACCCGCTTTAGCCGGGAAGACGGCATCATTGACTCCGCGAAATTGACGGTGTGCATAAAGTCCCCTCCCCGGCTAAAGCCGGTCCCACCAAAGCCCCGTTTCGCACCCCGCATTACGTCGAGTTGTCGTCGCGACGCGTGTCTGCCTGACCCGACGTCATTCGCGGGCAAGCGCGCTCCTACAGGTGGTCTTGGCTTGGCTTGAGGTCGGTGTTGCCCGGCCAACCTGTGTACTTGATGAGGGCCTGGCCCGATACCGATTGCGCCCGGCGGACATGATCACTGTAGGAGCCGGCTTGCTGGCGAACCCGGCGGCCTGCAACCCATGCGTTGGCGCCGACGGCGGCGCGGACCCGGTGCAGGAGCGCGCTTGCCCGCGAAGGGGCCGGTACATCCGCCGCAGTGTTCCACTGTGGGACCGGCTTTAGCCGGGAAGACGGCACCATTGCCTCCGCGAAATTGACGGTGTGCATAAGGTCCTCTTCCCGGCTAAAGCCGGTCACACAAATAGTGATCTTCCCGGCTGAAGCCGGTCCCACAAATAGTGCTCTTCCCGGCTGAAGCCGGTCCCACCATTGGTCTTCATCCCGGCTCAGGCCAATGCCATCAACGGCCCGCTTTACGGCTGAAGCCTGATATCTGCCCCGAGCAACGCTCTCACGTTCGACGTCAACGCTTCCAGCGGGAAAGGCTTGTGCATCCAGGCCATGCTGCCATCCAGCCGCGCCTGTCCGTCGCCGGCCGGCTCGGCGTAGCCGGTCATGAACACAATCGGCAGATCCGGTCGGAACGCCCTCCCCGCGCTGGCCATCTGGCGCCCGTCCATCCCTCCGGGCAAGCCGATGTCGGTGACCAGCAAGTCGATCGGCGTGTCCGACCGCAGCAGTTGAAGGCCCGCCTGGCTGTCGGCCGCTTCAATCACGGTGTAACCCAGATGCGTCAGGGCTTCGGCAACGAAGACGCGCACGGTCGGCTCGTCGTCCACCACCAGGATGGTTTCACCCGCCGCAGCGGGTTCTACACTGGCCTGCTCCTGCGGTGCGTCAATGACCTCGGGCGCGGCTGCGTGACACGGCAGCAGCAGGCAGACGCAGGTGCCCTGACCCGGTTCGGATTGAATCTGGATCTGGCCACCTGATTGTTTGATGAACCCGTAAACCATCGACAGCCCCAGGCCGGTCCCCGCGCCCACTTGTTTGGTGGTAAAAAACGGCTCGAATACCCTGGACAGCACCTCGGGGTTCATGCCGGTGCCGTTATCGGTCACTGATATGGCGAGGTAATTGCCCGGCACCCACTCCGGGTCAAGCCCGGGCTTTTCATCCAGTTGCTGGTTGCAGGTCGCGATGGAGATAAGCCCGCCCTCGCCCAGCGCGTCCCGCGCGTTGATGCACAGGTTAAGCAGCGAGTTCTCGACCTGGGCCGGGTCGACCATGCAGGTAGCGGCCCGAGCGTTGAGCTCAACCTTCAGCTCGATCGCCGGCCCCACTGTGCGGCGGATCAGCTCCTCCATCTCGGCTATCAGCACGTGCACGTCGGTGTTCTTCGGCAGTAGCGTCTGCCGGCGCGAGAAGGCCAGCAACCGATGGGTCAGCGCTGCCGCCCTCTGCGCGGCACCGTAAGCCACGGAGACGTAACGCGCGACGTCTGCCGAACGGCCCTGACTCACCCGCAGCTTGATCAGGTCCAGGCTCCCGGTGATGCCTGCCAGCAGGTTGTTGAAATCGTGGGCGATGCCGCCGGTGAGCTGCCCGATCGCTTCCATCTTCTGCGATTGGCGCAGGGCGGCCTCGGCCATTTCACGCTCGGCGATTGCCTGGGTGATGCGCGCCTCCAGCGTCTTGTTCAGCTCAAGCAGCGCCGACTCGGCTTTTTTGCGCGCGGTGACGTCGATGGACGAGCCAATCAGGCCGATCACGGCGCCGCGATCATCCAGCAGCGGGGCTTTCGAAGACAGCCACACCGCAGCGGTGCCGTCCGGCATGTTGACGTGCTCTTCGATCTGCTCGGCCCTGGCGCTGCGCATGATGCGCTGATCGGTTTCCATGATCAGACGCGCCTGATCCTTGTCCTCGAGAAACTCCAGGTCAGTCTTGCCAATGTAGAACTCGGGCGGCCTGCCAATCAGTTCGGTCGTGCCATGGTTGGCCACCAGCATTCTGCCGGCGAGGTCTTTGGCGTAAACCACGCCGGGAACGGCTGCTGTGAAGGTCGCCAGCAGCGCGGACATCCGGTCACGCTCGGCCTCGGCAGCGCGTCGGGATTCGATGTCCATCAGCACCCCGGGAAAGCGAACCGCGTGGCCTTGCACGTCGAGCTCCGCACGGCCATTGGCTTCCACCCAGCGATAGAGCCCGTCATGGTGCCGGACCCGGTATTCACAGCGATAAGGGCCGCCGCGACGCATCGCTTCATGAATATCGGCCGCTACCCGGTCCACGTCGTCGGGGTGGATCGAGGAGAACGCTTCGGCGATGGGCACCCCAGCCCTGCAGCGCTCGGCGGACAAGCCGAAGGTGCGTGAAAACCTTTCGTCCGCCGTCACGGTGTCCCCGGCGATGTCCCATACCCAAGTGCCGATGATGGCACCTGCGTCCAGGGCAAGCTGCAAACGCTCCGAGGTGTCCGTCGGGAACTCCTGAGCGGCGTGCAGTGGAGCGGGAACATCGCTGTCGTGTTGATTCATCTACAAACCCGGATAGCTGCCTGGTGATCAGACGCGCAGCATACCTGTCCTCGCGTACGACGCGAAGCATCCGGCGAGCACCCGGCCAGTACCGGCCGTCGAGGGAGGCGAGCCCTGGCAACCGCACGAAGATAATTGCCGGGAGCGGGTCAAGCACTGCGCCAAATGACCGATAACAACAGAGTGGCCGCACTGCCGACGGCCCTTTGAGCGCCTCCCCCATGTCATTCATTCGCAACCCGCACCTGGTGCAAAGCCATCTGTATGCATTACTGGTCTTTTACCTGTTTTCCATCTTTCTGCTTGCCCTGGCGTGGGAGTTCAAGCTGGAAGGTGTCGCCATGGGGGTCCTGGACCTGCCCTACGATGGCGACTTCGAAGTGGCTGAGCGCTGGCGCTTCGTGCTGACCTCCACCGGCTTTGCCGTGCTGGCAATGGTCGTCCCCTTCGTGCTGCTCAAGCGCCTGATTGGCAGCTTGCACCAGAGCTACAACAACCTCGTCGTCGCGCAGGCGCAGAGCGACTCTTTGGCGCGTCATGACCCGTTGTCCGGCCTGTTGAATCGCCGGGTATTTCACGAACAGCTGGCGACCCGTCTGGATCAACCCGGCGTGGGCACGGCGGTGTTCCTGATCGACCTCGACCGTTTCAAGCAGATCAACGACACCCATGGCCATGCCGCCGGAGATGTCGCGATCTGCACCGTTGCCGACACGCTGAGAGAGGCAACGGCCGGATGGCAGGCCGCCGTGGCACGGTTGGGCGGCGATGAGTTTGCCCTGGCAGTGACGGGCCGTTTCAGCCGTCTTGACCTGGCCACGCTGGCCGAAACCATACTCGCCAAAATCGCCGCGGCACCGACCGGGCTGCCAGGCGTGGCCTTTAGCGCGACGATGGGGATTGCGGTATCGCCGGTGGACGGTATGGTCGCCGAAACCCTGTTGCAGCACGCCGACAGCGCGATGTATCGCGGCAAGAACAACGGCCGCGCGGTGTTCCATTTTTACGAAGCCAGCTTCGAGAATGCGCTGCGTGAACGCATGCGTCTGGAGGCAGAACTGCGTCAGGCCATTGCGCAACGGCAGATCCAGCCGTATTACCAACCCATCGTCAGCCTCCCGGAACAGCAACTGGTAGGCTTTGAGCTGCTTGCGCGATGGATGCACCCGCAGCACGGGGTCATCATGCCTCAGGACTTCATCCCGCTGACCGAACAACTGGGGCTGATCAAATCGCTCACCGAGGGGCTGCTGATACAGGCCTTTGCCGAGGCGCGCAAATGGCCGCCGGGGTTGTTACTGGCGGTCAACGTCTCGTCGTCAATGATCGAGAGCGACGACTTTCCCGACTGGCTGGCGGAACTGGCGCGCACGGGCGATTTTCCCCTTGGGCATCTCGAAGTCGAGGTCACGGAAAACGCGCTGGTCGCGAATGTGGGCAGCGCGCGGCTCAACCTTGAGCGGTTGCGTGCCATGGGCGTCAGCGTGGCGCTTGACGACTTCGGCACCGGCTACTCCGGGCTGTACCACCTGACCCAGCTGGCGATCGACAAGATCAAGATCGACCGGTCCTTTTTCGACACCTCGCTGGATAATCAGAGCGAAATGGTCAAGGCCATCCTGGCACTGGGCAAGAGCCTGCGCATGCAGATTACCGCCGAGGGCGTTGAGCATGAGCAACTGGCCGACTGGCTGACCACCCACGATTGCGATTTTGCCCAGGGTTACCTCTTCGGACGCCCGCTGCCGGTGGCCCAAGTGGCGGCACTCATGGCGCCTGACCGGCATGCCGGTCCGCTCAGGGCGTAACCCTCAGCGAAGCCAGCAAGTCATCCGCTGCGCGCTGAATCTCGGCGCGGTCGCCGATCACGCGCGCACCCTGCCTGGAACCGGACAGGTTGTCCGCGTCGGCGTCGACGTTGATCAACAACGCCGAGAGGCTGGCATGAAGCATGAGTGCGCAGGACGTCACGTCGCATTTGAGGGTTTTTTTCACACGGGGCATGGCCGCCGCGGCGAGCTCAATGCCCTTCAGGCATGACCTCGCCGCAGCCAGCGATCCCAACGTCACGTCCAGCGACAACTGAGGGTCATGGCCGGAGCTCGATGACGCGCAGTCTTCGATGAATGCGCCAAAGGTTTTCATGTCGTTGTCGGCGTGCGCCTTGATCACCGCCAGCAGCGCCTCCGTCTCGGCGATCCGGCCTGCCAGTTCGGGATCTTGCTCCCCACCCGCCGACTTGCGCAGCGCCATGAGTAGCAGCGCCAGTGAAAACCCTGCACTCGCGCAAGCGGCCGCACCGCAGCTTGGCACGGGCGCCGAAGAAGCAACCTGCTCGCAGAACGCCTCCATTGTGGTTGACCAGATGCTCATGTCGATGCCCTTCCCCTGTGAGTCTCTCCATCAGCATAGTGACGGTCGCACCACCGCAAAAGTTTGGAAGGTTTTCAGCGGCAGCGCCTTTTGCACTTGGCAGGAAAGCGAGACGTCAGCTATAAGTCATGACGCCGATTTTCAAGGCATTGAGGCCGAAAATCCGATCCGTCCAAAGGTGCGGCGATGACAAAACGAGGCGAGAAATACTGGCTCTGGTCCGATTGCCTGCTGCAATCCACCACGCGCAAGACTGTTACGGACGGGGGCGCACAGATTGAGGTGTCCGCGCGGACGTCACGCCGGGCCGTGACGCAGCTGTTCGTCGGCGCCTACCAGGCCAATGGCCTGGCCCTTGCCGAGGAATATTACGCAGACTGCCCCGATGAAAGTGTCGAGCAGGCGCTCGACTGGGGTGAGAGGCGCGGTCAATTTCTCATCGAATCCAGAGGCATGCATCAGGCCGTCCGCGCCTGGCCAAAACGGACTTCGCGTGGCCGAACCGGTCTTGTGCTTCCCGCGATCGATGCCAGGGACTGGTCGAGAACGGCATTTCTCGCCCGGATCAATGCCGCGCAAGCCCGCTACAAGGCAGCGTGCCGCAAGATGGTGGAAGTCATGAAGCGGTCCAATGTTCCCAAAGAAGAATGGGAGGCTTGCCGTGTCGAACTCAATGCCGCCATCGACGAGCGAGCCAGCGCACTCAGGATCAACACTCACTGATCAATCGCATCAGTGACGTGCATGAGGGGCGGCGATCAGCGCGGGATGGTCCTTATACAGACCGGCAACCACTGCTTACAGTGGGACCGGCTTCAGCCGGAAATAGGCCACTACTGCATCCTGTGGGACCGGCTTTAGCCGGGAATAGGCCAGCCTGGCGCCATTGATTGTTGGGGCATGATCGCCGACGTCTTGCCGGCTGAAGCCGGTCCCACAGGAACAATGCAGCATGCGGTGGATCCGCGTTTACCGATCGTCGTCCTGCTGAGGCTCGTTACCGTATTCATCGTAATCGGGAGGCGTCAAGCCGTTCTGCCGTCCGGACTCCTGATCAGGCGAGTGAGCCGGCAGGGTGTCCGGCTTGTCCTGTTCAGCGGGCGTTGCGGCATGGGGGTCGCGTGTCGCGTCGGCGGGTGATTTCGCGTCAGTCATGGTGCGCTCCGAGGGGCGAGGCCCTGGCATGTGAGAAGAATGCTTGCCTGATATCTGAGCGGTCTGCCGGGCGGAAGGTTCGACGTTTTACAGGTATCCGGGATGCGGGGTTCATTCAAACAAGGGCCCACTTGAATCAAAGCGACAGACCCGCTCTGCCGGCCCAATAAAAAAAGCCGCATTTCGGCGGCTTTTACTGAGCTCAGTCAGTGATAAACCCGCCAGTTTTCGACCTCGTCACCGAACTGGGCTTTCCAGGCTTTCAACAACTTGTGATTGCCGCCCTTGGTTTCGACCACTTCACCGGTCAGTGGGCTTTTATACACTTTCACATCGCGGGCCTTGCGAGGTTTCTTTTCGGGGGGCGCTGAACTGTTCGTCCGGGTGTTCTGCGAGCGCGGGTCAAGCATGCCCACAATGTCCTTCAAGCCGAAACCGTAAGTCTGCAGGAGTTCTCGCAACTTCGTCTCGAATTCGATTTCTCTCTGAAGGCCGCTGTCGTTTTTCAATGTTTCAAGTTCGGCGAGTTGCGCGGCAAGCTGTTGTTCAAGTTTGCGGAATTCTGCGAGACGAGACATCTGGAGCTCCTGTTACCCGATTGAGGGTTTGATAGTAGTGCAATGACCAGCGCCCGTCATCGACCGGCAATAATCGGCGCCACCGCAGTTGTCATTTGACGATGATGGAGATCTTGCCGTTGCGCTCGATGATTGCAAACTTGATCTGTTCTACGGTTTCAACGCCCTGCCCCAGCCGCGCCGCCTGCATGATGTCATCTTCCTGCACGCGGGCCTCATGCATCCGCTGGCGCAGGTAGGTGCCGTTCTCCACCACTATTGTCGGGCCACCGTCGATCAACTTGCCGATGCGCTTTGATCGACGCTTGAGCAGAGAAAAGCCGATGTCGATACAGAGCAGCGTGACAATCACCAGCACGGCATTGGTGACTGAAAAGTCGTCTCCCAACAATGCCTGTTGGGTCGCTTCACCAATGATCAGCATCAAGACGAAATCAAAGGAGGTCATCTCGCCCAAAGACCGCCGACCCGAGACACGAAACAACACCAGCAACACGAAGTAAATGGCGCCTGCGCGCAACACCGCATCCATACGTTTTACCTAGGGATAAATAAACTGATTGAGCGACACTTCGCCGCCGCCTTCCACCGCGATATGACCCGCTACCAGACCCAGACCGTCGTTGCGCCATGTCAGGTACAGCGAACTGTCGCCCCGCTCGTCGCCGGTCATGGTCAGCTTCAAGCCCTGACGATTGGCGGCGGAGCCGATGGGCTGAGGCTGCATGGAGTCGACACTGAACGCCTCCAGCAAGGCGGCGTCGACAAAAACCGTGTGCGGCTTGCCGGGCTGGCCGTGGCTATGAATCACCATTGCGTCGACCCCGCCGCTGCGGTGGAAGCGTTGATACTCGACGGTGAGGTCTTTCTGCGCGGAGGTCGCCGTAGCGTCGCTGAGCAGTCCCCGGGAAAACAAACCGCCCAGTGTCAGCAACACGACCAGCAGCAACACATACCAGCCCACGCGTTCGAATTTCCAGATCCGGCGCTGAAGCGCAATGTCTTCGTCCACCGGGTGCTGCCGGTCCTGCATTTCCTGATCATATGAAGACATAAGGGCTTGATGTCCGTTTAAGAAGTCGCCAGTCGACCGCTACAGCTTAGTGCGGTGGCGCGCCAAAGCGTTCAATCACCACCCGCCCCAGACCGCCTGCGTGTGGCGGGTGAGGAGCACCCGTGCCGTTTGTCTGCCCGGCGAGAGTTCGGCTAAACCACGGGCCACGCGACAGGCTCCACCCAACATCAATCACCTAGTTGGGAGACTTGCCATGAAAGCAGTGGTGTTTCACGGAGTCGGCGACATCAGGCTCGATGATGTGCCGGAACCTACCCTTCAGGAACCAACTGACGCGATCGTGCGCATTACCGCGTCGGCCATTTGTGGGACGGATTTGCATTTTATTCGCGGCAGCGCGCCGGACATGCAGAGCGGCACGATACTGGGCCATGAGGGCGTCGGCATCGTCGAGGCGCTGGGACCGGAAGTGCGCAATCTGGCGGTTGGCGACCGGGTGCTGATCCCGTCAACCATCGCCTGCGGCAACTGTGCATATTGCCGCGCCGGCTACTTTGCGCAGTGTGACGTGGCCAACCCCAACGGCAAGAAAGCCGGCACCTCGTTCTTCGGAGGCCCGAAAGCCACAGGGCCTTTCCATGGCCTGCAAGCGGAGAAAGCGCGCATTCCGTATGCGCATGTCGGCCTCATTAAGTTGCCGGACAGCATCACTGACAACCAGGCAATTGCCATGTCGGATATTTTTCCCACCGCCTGGTTTGGTGCAGAGATGGCGGAGATCGAGGACGGCGATACGGTTGCGGTATTTGGCTGCGGCCCGGTTGGCCTGTTCGCGATCATCAGCGCCAGATTGATGGGCGCCGGTCGGGTATTTGCCATCGATGGCCTGAGTGATCGCCTCGATCGAGCCCGCGAGCTGGGCGCAGAATGCATCAACTTCGAAGAGGAAGACCCCATCGCGGCACTCAACCGGCTGACCGATGACATCGGTGTTGACCGTGCCATCGACGCCGTGGGCATTGACGCCAATCACGGCCACGGCGGGCACCCTCACGGTCATGAGCAATGGCAGCCGGGGGATGCGCCCTCGCAAGCCTTGAAATGGGCCGTGGAAGGCCTGGCCAAAGCCGGCACACTGTCGATCATCGGCGTGTATCCGCAGGGTTTTGAAAGCTTCCCCATCGGCGCGGCCATGAACAAAAACCTGCGCATGAACATGGGCAACTGCCACCACCGCAAGTACATTCCCAAACTCATCGAGCTGACCCTGGCCGGCAAGGTCGATCCAGCCAGCGTGCTCACCCAGTGCGAGCCGCTGACGGACGCAATCAGCGCCTTCGCTGCGTTCGACCTGCATGAGCAAGGCTGGATCAAAGTCAAACTCAAGACCGATGAGTAGCGTGCAAAGTGGCGTGGCACCGGGCTGGGCGCTCGATGCCATCTGCAACTTTAGCTCACTTTGATCACGACCTTGCCGAACGGTCCTCGCGCCAGATGCTCATAAGCTTCGCGCGCTTGTTCGAAGGGGTACACGTGGTCGATGACTGGGCGAATGCGATGGCCGTCTAGGAACGCGTTCATCCGGTCGAAAGCGCTGCGCGGCGCAACCGCGATGCCGCGCAAGGTGGTTTGCCGGAAGATCAGCGGCATGAGGTTCAAGCCGGTGGTTTGCCCCGTCAGAAAGCCGATCTGAGCGATACGACCGCCCACCTTGGTGGCTTGAACCGAGGCGTTGACACCCTCCCCACCCGCCACGTCCAGCAACAGATCGACACCCTTGCCTTCGGTGAGCTTCATGACTTCCCCGGCCCAGTCCGGCGTGGTCCGGTAGTTGATGCCCGCCATTGCGCCCAGCTTGACGACCGCGGCAATGTTCTCGTCGCGGCTGGACGTGATGATGACCCGGGCACCCAGCGCCATGGCGATCTGTGCGGCGAAAATCGACACGCCGCCGGTGCCTTGCACCAGCACCGTTTGGCCGGGCTGAACCTGACCGTAATCCACCAGCGAGTACCAGGCGGTCAAGGCGGCGATGGGCAGTGTCGAGGCTTCTTCATCGGTCATGTCGGCGGGGGCACGCACCGCGCTGTCTTCATGGATGATCATGAATTCCGCCAGACCGCCCGGCAAGGGTGAGCCAAAGCAGTAGTCCGGTTCATCGTGGGCAGGCATGCCGTCGAGCCACCGCGAGTACAAGTGCGAGTTGACTCGGTCGCCCACCGCAAAGCGGCTGACGCCCTCGCCCGTTGCCACCACCGTGCCCGCCACATCGCTGACCGGGATCAGCGGCTTGGGGACGGTGTGGGGCTCGTAAATGCCGTCGACAATCGCCTTGTCGCGGAAATTGAGGGACACGGCCCCGACTTTCACCAGCAGCTCGCCGGTCTTCGGGACGGGCGTTTGCACTTCGCCCAGTTCAAGGTTGTCCAGCCCGAAGTCTTTCAGAAGCCATGCTTTCATGTGTTATCTCCAGTGATTGCCGCCGGGTCGAAGTCGACCGCAGGCGTGTTGGGCGGCATTGTTCCCCGTCTGCCTGGGCGGATAAATGCTCGTCAGGGCAAAGGATTGTTATCCTGCGCCGCAACAATCATGCTGATTTTTTAGGTAGTACGAGGGCGAACCCATGGACCTGTTGCAATCAATGCAGGTGTTCGCGAGGCTGGCAGAGCTGGGTAGTTTCACCAAAGCGGCTGAAGCCACTCAGTTGGGGCGGCCACACATCACGCGGTCGATCCAGACCCTGGAGGCGTCGCTGGGTGTGCGGCTGTTTCAGCGAACCACGCGCTCGGTGAAGCTGACTGCTGAGGGCGAGCAGTTCTACGAGCGGGTCAAGGGGCTGCTCGCGGACATTTCGGCCACCACGTCCATGTTCGATCGCAGCGGCGCCACCCTGCACGGGCGGCTGCGGGTCGACATTCCCACCGCGTTCTCGCAACGCGGTTTCATCGAAAGCCTGAAGCAGTTCACCGATGCTTTCCCCGCCCTCGAACTGGTAGTGGGCGTGACCGACCGCGCGGTGGACCTGGTGATGGAGGGCGTTGACTGCGTGCTGCGCATTGGCGATTTGCGGGACTCAAGCATGATCGCCAGGCAGATCGGCACGGTTGAAATGGTGACCTGTGCCGCACCCGCCTACCTTGAATCACACGGCGAGCCGACAACGCTCGCAGACCTGTCTCGGCATCGCGGTGTTGATTTCCTGTCGGGGCACAGCAACCGGCCGCTGCCCTGGTATTTTCATGAGGACGGCGAGGACCGGCCGTACCGGAGCCGCGGGGCGATCACGGTCAACGAATCCAACGCCTACGTTCACTGCGGGGTTGCAGGTTTTGGCCTCATCCAGGCGCCAGGCATCACCGTGGATGCGTTTCTCGCCAGCGGCGAACTGATCGAAGTGCTCCAGGCCTATCGCCCGGCACAGCGCAAGGTCTCGGTGCTCTACCCCAGCCGCACCCACCTCGCGCCTCAGGTCCACGCCTTTGCCGACTGGCTGCGCGAGCACTTCCCGACCCTGCATCCCCGGTGGTTCAAGCCCGAGTGAGCCGACTAAGCGCTTAACGGCTTCCCGGCTAAAACCGGTCCCACAGAATGCGCGCGGTGTTAGTGAGGCTGTTTCAGGTGGCCAGGCGCCGGGTTAGTGGGACCGGCTTCAGCCGGGAATTCGTCAGTATGGGCACAAAGGATTTAGCGGTGTTACAACCGACGTCTTCCCGGCTAAAGCCGGTCCCACAGGGTTCGCGCGGTGTTAGTGGGACTGGCTTCAGCCGGGAATTCGTCAATATGGGCACTCAGGATTTAGCGGTGTTACAACCGACGGCTTCCCGGCTAAAGCCGATCCCACAGGGTTCGCGCGGTGTTAGTAGGACTGGCTTCAGCCGGGAAGAGGCCAA